>NZ_CCDX020000008.1:0-457007 GCF_000751115.1 Thalassospira sp. GB04J01
GATCCAGTTCGGCCATTTAAACCCTTTGCATTAATCTGATCCATTTTGAAGGGGTCGCTTTCTGCGCGGCAAGGAATAGAACTTGCGCGCCACGGGGCTAAGGGCGCTCACTCCTAGGGCAGAAGAACTCTATCCGAAGGACTTTTTTGGCAGCGTTACAGCGTTTGATCGAAACGCCACACCGCTCTTCACGCTACTCGCTGCCAAAGGAAAACTCAAAAAAAGAAAAATGAACTGGATGTAATGTAATAGGACTTATTGGTGGCCCCAAGACGCACATTATTCAAACAGTATAAGAATTTTGCTCTGTACCTTATGCGCTTAGAAAGTTAGTTATTCAGCCTTCTGCATAAATTTATGTGTCTCGACTAAAGTTACAAAAGTGGGCACCATTATCCAATGAAAAACATACTTGTTACCGGTGGCGCAGGTTACATCGGTTCACATATTTGCTTGAGATTACTGGAACATGGATATTGCCCGGTCGTTCTCGACAATCTTACAAATGGTCATAGGGACTCGGTCCCGATCGAAGCTTCATTTGTTCGTGGAGACATACGTGATCGCGCAACGTTAGATCATATTTTTATAGATTATAAACCGATTGCCGTAATTCATTTAGCCGGGTTAATCGAAGCAGGTTTGTCGATGAGGACACCTGAGGACTTTTACAATGTTAATGTAACAGGATCACAAGTTCTGTTTGCGTCAATGCGCGCCAACGAATGCTATAGTATAGTATTTTCTTCAACCGCAGCCGTTTATGGAAATTGCTCCCAACAATTGATAGACGAGGAGCAACAGATAAGACCAACCAACCCTTATGGACGCTCCAAAGCCATCGTAGAAACAATCTTGCAAGACTACAGCGAAATATATGGCTTCAAAGCACTTGCACTTCGTTATTTCAACGCTGCGGGTGCCGACCCCAATGCACGTGCAGGAGAAAGACACACTCCAGAAACGCATCTGATTCCTCTAGCGCTTCAAGCGGCCGCTGGCATTACTTCTGGGATGCAAGTATTTGGAACGGATTATAACACCTTGGACGGAACCTGTATCCGGGACTATATTCATGTCGATGACCTTGCTAAAGCACATATTGATGCTCTCAATTTTGTTACCAACCAGCATCAACCAAATTTTGACTACATAAACATTGGCACGGAGTCAGGTGCATCCGTGCTGCAAGTTTTAGAACTATGCCAACAGATAACTGGGAAAAGTTTCGAGATTAACTATCAAAAACGTCGAGACGGAGATCCTGAACGCTTGGTTGCAAGCGCCCAAAAAGCTAAAAGGTTGCTTAACTGGACGGCAAGGTTCCGAAACCTTGAAGAAATCATTTCCCATGCTTGGAGCTTTTTCGAAAGCCAATCAAAATGACGCAAAAATTTATCCCATATGGCCGACAATCAATTGATCAGGATGATATAGAAGCCATCGTTAAAGTGCTTAAGTCCGATTACCTTACAACCGGCCCAGCTGTGAATGAGTTTGAAGGTCTGCTTGCAGATAAAACGAGCTCCAATTACGCAATTGTATGCAACTCTGGTACGGCCGCACTGCATATGGCAGCTCATGCAATCGGTCTTTCTAAGAACGATGCTGCCATTGTCCCATCAGTAACATTTCTAGCCTCTGCCAACGCAATGACATTTACTGGAGCTAAAGTCATTTTCGCGGACTGCGATCCAGCAACAGGGTTAATGACCAAAGATCACCTAGAAAATGCCATTCTTCGTGCAAAGAAAGCTGGCCTGTGCCCCAAAGTTGTAGTGCCTGTGCATTTAGCCGGGCAACTCTGTGACATGGAAGCAATAAGCAAAGTTGCGCGGCGCGAAGGCATGTTTGTCATCGAAGATGCATGTCACGCGATAGGCACAACTTATGGCCCCAACCTCGAACACGTCGCAGGTGACTGCAAGTGGTCAGACTTGACAGCCTTTTCTTTTCATCCTGTGAAGACCATTGCGATGGGTGAAGGTGGAGCGGTTACGACCAATTCGAGTGACTTTGCAAAGAAGCTTGAGCTTTTTCGGAATCATGGGATCACCCGTAAGCCAGAAGAGTTTATCTCAGAAGATGCAGGCAAGGACCGCTCGGGCGAATGGGGTAGTTGGTACTATGAAATGTCTCAACCAGGCTACAACTACAGGGCATCTGACATTCAGTGCGCTCTTGGCAGCAGCCAGCTTAAAAAGCTCGATATGTTCGCAGCCAAGAGAAGAGAGTTACGGGAAAAATACTATTCTCTAGAGAACAGCCTGCCGGAAGGGATTAGGCTAGCTAATCGCGTTCCCAATTGCTCGCCATGCCCTCACTTAATGATTGCACTCTTTGACAACGATTTTCTAGGTAAAGGGCGTAATCACGTGATGGAAAAACTGAAAAATGATGGAATTGGTACTCAAGTTCACTACATCCCTGTTCATCTTCAGCCTTACTATCGCACACAAACAGTAGGAGTTGATTTTTCAGGCACACTAAGCTTTTACAATTCCTGCCTTTCACTTCCGATCCATACTTCAATGTCCCCAAGAGACATTGAAGCCGTGGTTTCGTCTTTAAAAAGCCTGTAACTCCCTATTTGTCTGGGTACGGGGAAAAAAGATAAACTATTTCTTCTTAAAACGGGCGGAATGCGCTCGAGAGAATAACGTAGAAACCAAAAACCTGAACAGGGTTTTTGGCAGAAGACGATACAGAGCTTCCCAACCGAAATATAAGAACAACGGTCTAGTTGACCCAGAGTGACGCCATATTTTCCACATAGCGAACAGCTCCTTGCCGGAGTAGAGACCTGCATGTTTTTCACGAATAAACATCCACAAGTCGACATGTTTCCGTCGAGATATACTGGCTAGCATCGCCGTTGATTGCACTCGGTAGTGGAATAACGGGCGCTTAATGACCCCCCCCTTATAACCAGCCTTGCCTAACCGGATATTCCACTCCCAGTCTTCATACCCTTTGCGCATCAACTCATCATAGCCCCCCAAATCCTCCCAAATTTTTCTGGGTTGAAGAATGCAGTAGGGAAGTTGATTTAAGAACAACTGTTCAAAAAAGTTATAATGCTTTTCCAAAACTCCAGATGACTCTGCCTCCAGAGACATCCAAGAAAACATGAAGTCGATACCTTCATTCTCAGTAATCAACTTCAAACCCATCTCCAAGAATTCAGGCTCTAACCAATCATCGCAATCAAGGGGAAGAATGTATTCTCCTTTAGCAGCAGCGAACCCTACATTGCGAGCACGCGGCAAACCTTTGTTTTCCTGCCTTATGAGAAGCACCCTACTTGAAATTTCGTCCAGGAACTTGATGGTTTCGGGATTGTCGGAACCATCGTCTACAATGATGATTTCCAAGGGTTTGACTGTCTGGTTGAACACAGACTGAACAACCTGATCCAGGAAAGCGTGCCCATTATAGCAAGGAATAACGACAGAAACTGAAGGCAACATCCCTCATTGTCCCGTTGGTTTATCGGGATGACAAACTGCCCATATTTCGCCCCAAATTGTTTTCAAGCTATCAATTTGAACTCTGGCACGCTGTAACTCACCCTCGAACTCGGCGACAGTATGCTCAACAAAATGAGTCCGATCGTTAAAATAAGTTATCCCAAGTTCCTTTCTAAGTGGAACATGCCACTCACGCTGAAAAGCGGGGACACGGATCAGAATTTCCCCTGGAGACAGGACATCAATAATTCGACTTAGAAAGGCTTGACGATCCTCGATATGCTCCAATACATTTGAGAGAATAACAACATCAGCGGCTCCTTTCGGCAGAACTTGAAACGCATCACCAAATATGAACTCGAGATTTTTAGGGTTATCAGCGGATGCTGCCTGTCTAAAACGGTACTCATCCATCTCGACACCGCAGACTTCACTACCAGGTACATTCAACGCTATAGATCGTGCAACTGCTCCATTTCCACAACCAATGTCAACAACACGACTACCCTGCTGAATGTTTTCGACGAAGAAGTCATGATATCGCATTAAACGATGCTTGGGATGAATTCCCCCCTCGTATGACATTGCCCGCTCAGACAACAATCGCTCCAAGTTATCCTTTATGGGGTACAAACGTCTTAACGCTGCGGCTGGCTGCCCTATACGGGACTCAATCATAAGCAGTCCAAAGATCAGCCCCCCCCTCGCCTTTCCTGGAATTAAACGAAATATCCATGAGACAGCTACGACGATCCACAAGACAAATGAGCGCATTATAAAAATCCAAAAATTGGTGTTTATATAAATCAAATCGAAATTAGGAATCCAAACTGAATGTTAGTACTATCCCAAAAATAAGATTACACTCTTACTAATGAGAAGCTTCCGATCAACATCAAATTTTCCTAGCGGATCAATTGTGATCCAATTGACGAATTCCCGAAAAAGTCACTATGCTTTATGCTTCCCAAACGAGACAAGTGCACTAGCTTTCAAAAATTCGAGCTACAAAACAGGCCTGCAAATGGCATATTGCTAATAGCTAATTCGAGAATTTAGGCTCATTTCTACATAAATTTACACCCATTAATTGGTGATGACTATTGTCGAATTTGTTAATCATTGTTGTGGCTGCACGCATATCTGAGTGGATCACGAAAGGTGAAACACCTTATTCATATCTCAACCCTGGTGGGAAATTCTCCAGAGTAGCAATAATATCTCTTTGCCCAGATGCACCTGATACGGAAGAAATAAAAAAACTTTGCGGAAGTGCATATGCCGAATTCTATACAACTAATCTTATGACTTTCCAAGGAATGCTAACAACATTATTTATCCCACAACTTATTAAAAAGTACATAAACAAACACTTGGACCTAAGCTTTCATGACGTAAAATCTGTATCAGTCAGAGCTTACGGAGATACTTTTGCGGGAACTGTCGCCGCAATCATTGGCAAACAATACGGATACAGAAGTGTTGCCAGCATTCACACCTGCCATTTAACCCTGCCAAAAACTGAAGCCATATCCATAAAACATCGTTTGATCCGATTTTTTGAGTATTTTCTCAGGCGATACACTCATAAAAACATTGATTTTCTGGCGCCAGTTTACAGCCCAGCAGTTAACACCATTTCAATGAAGTACAGAGAAAAAACTGTTCTTATCCCTAATTCGGTTGGCGTTCGGGACTGCGATACAAAGCGTTCCTATGTTCGGAAATCTTCTTTTCGATTAATTACTGTTGGTAGACTTATTGATGGAAAATCAGTATTTCCAATTTTGAACGCAATCAAGAATTGTGAGAATTTTCATCTCACAGTAGTGGGTGATGGTCCGAATAGGTTTCAAGTGGAGCAATGGATAGAAAGATATAACATGTCACAAAGGGTGACTCTAATTCCACGAATACAAAACATTATACTTGTTGAACAATTAAAAAATTTTGACGCCTTCATCGCCTTCACTCTTTTTTCAGAAGTCCCAAAAACAGTAATTGAAGCTGGTTTGGTAGGCCTGCCTATTGTACTGAATGAACTGCAGCAAGGACGTCCAATCGAATACAAGGATGCCTCTATAGTGTGGTGTTCTGGCACCCCGCAAAGCTTCCTGTCTGCTCTCGTTGAACTGGCTAGTGATGAACAAAAATCAGAACTATATGGGCAAAAGACAAAGAACGCTTTTAAACGAATTTTTGCCCCCGCGACTTGCAACGAAAAGATGTATCACTTGCTGACAAATGAGATGGAAAAGACACAAAAAGCTATTCCCCGACATGAAGAGGCCCAGACAAGATGAATAAAATTGCGATTATCGCAGGAACACGCCCAGAATTGATAAAACTAGCTCCAGTTGTTCGGGCCCTCCATATCTTAGTCGGCAAGAACAACGTCACCTTTTACTGCACAGGGCAACATCGAAAACTTCTAGATCAAGCGGTTGATAGCCTGAATATACACGTAAATATCGATTTCAAATTGATGACAAATACGCAATCATCGGGCGATATTCATAAAAGAGTTTTAACTGTACTTGAAAAGGAGTTCGCGCAGAACCGTCCAGAAATTCTAATAGTTCAGGGAGATACCGCATCAGCGTTTGCAGGAGCGATGTCCGGTTTTCTGCTAAACATTCCCGTGGTTCACGTTGAAGCCGGATTACGAACCCATGACTTAACCAACCCCTGGCCCGAAGAGGGGCTAAGGCAAATGATAGCACGCATAACATCCCTACATCTAGCGCCGACAGATCAAGCCAAGGATAACTTAGTCAAAGAGGGCATTCATTCCGACAAAATTCATGTTGTTGGCAACCCCGGTATCGACAGCCTTGTGCTTGCGAGACAAGAACCAAATGCTCAACTTCTCTTAAAGCCAGTCAAGGGCGGCAGTAAGGAAAAGCTTATACTTATAACTATGCATCGCCGAGAAGCTTTGGATGGTCATCTGGATCAGTTTTGCGTCGAATTGGCTAAAACCATAAAGCAACACAGCGACAATAGATTTGTATGGCCACTACATCCAAATCCTAAAGTGCGTGAAACGGTTAGAAGACATTTTCCTGAAGGGGACAAGCATTTAAATTTACAACTTATAGAGCCCTTACCATATCAAGAAATGATCACTATGCTCGACTTTGCAGATTTAGTGATCAGCGATTCTGGTGGAATGCAGGAGGAAGCACCATATTGCGGTGTTCCGATCATCGTGGTCCGAGACGTCACGGAACGCCCCGAAATCATAGACCTTGGACTAGGGTGCCTCATAGGGTCACAAGCTAAAAACCTGAGTGAAGCCGTAACAAATCACCTGAGTGTTCGCCCACAACCGAGCGCCACAGAAAAATGGCAAAAAATACAGGGGCACGGCAAGGCCGCAGACCGTATAGCAGAGCATATCGTCAACTTTGTAAACCAGAGTCAGACAAGTGCTTGTAAACACAATAAACACCGCCATAAAACAGAATAAATAAACATGCCGATCCAACTAAAATTTCGTTGTTTCCGCTTAATTGAAGAATTTGGACCAAATATTTAACTAAGCCGAATACAACAGCGTTGACGGCAAGAATGATGAAGGACGGTAGTGTCTCCCATACGGCACCTGGGAATCCATTTCGGTTGGCCAACACACAATAAGTAAATGCCAAAATCACCTTCCCTGAGAGAACGCCCAGCGCAATTCCTGCTATGCCCATACTCGGGCCAAGATAAATCGCTATTGCAAACCCCAACAATGAACTGATCAGGGTTGAAAACATCAATCTTTTGCCTGAAGAAACGGATACAATGAAGTACTCCCAACCTGTCGCAAGTTGATTTACAAATACTGCAGCACCAAGCAGAAAAACGACGCCTGACATATCCGTTGCATTGCTGTTCACCAACAGGGAAATAGCGGGGTCTGCGATTAAAGCGAGCAAAAATAGTGTAGGTAACCCAAGCTCAACAAAAGTCATGGTGCGCTGCTGAACAATTTCACGACAACGCTGATAATTCGAATGATGTGTTTGCTGAACTATCTCTGGAAACAACAACCACCATAATGGGGCGCCGAGCGCAACAATTACAGAAAGAAGCATTACGGCCGCTGTATACTGCGCAACCACCTCCGCCCCCAAGTAATTCCCTACGATCAAGCGGTCCCCTAAGTTTCCAGCCCATTCAGCAAACCCTGCAAGCATAAAAGGAACACCTGAAATCAATACTCGCCAATTTGGATTCTGACAGCGTCCATTGTCCGATTTTGAGTACAGCAAGAACATTACGATCATTACCACTGCGATCACGCAGAGCTTTGTGAGCACTAAAACTGCAAGTGCAGACCACAATGAAAGACTACCCGCAAGAAAAACAAGAGCTAGAACACATAGATGCAAGGCTAAAGCGCTTAGCTGCACAATCAACGAATAACGCACCCATCTCATCGCCCTAAAGTACTCTTGAACAAGAGCTTCTATTGCGACGACCCATGCTAACGCTGACACTGCGAGAACAACGGAAGAGGATTTAACAGCCATACTTAGGGAAATCAGTGAATTGATTTCTCCAGAAAACACTAACATTACGCCAGCAAGTAACACGCAAAGCAAAGAAACAAAACTGATCGAAAAAACTAGTAAGCCCCACCCCTGTTGCGGCTTTGGTCCGGCAGCAACTTGTCGAATAACCGTATAGCCGAGGCCGGCAGAAATGATTGGCACGAAAGCAAAAGAAAGACTGAGAATTTGAGTGTAGCCACCGAACACTGCTGCCCCTAGCGTCCAAGACAGCAACGGTGTAACAACAAAGCCGCTACCACGTGCTGCAGCCTCTGCTATAAATCTTAAACCAAGATCACTTTTCCAGAACCGCAACAATCGTCTTGCGCAGGGCGTCTTCACTTAGCCGCCTTTCTTTCTCAAAACCAGATAGTAGCGATTTGCAAATATTGGGAGCAATTTACTACATCGTCCATCCAAGTCGGGGTATGCGCCTTTCTTATGTATCCTGTCACGCAATCTTGTGACTTTATCAATATAAGGAAGTAGCAATATCTGACTGAGGATACCCGTTGGTATATCCTCTAAGGTCTGACACCCAAGCGCATGAACCAATTTACCAATTTGGCGCCGCGACATGGGGAAAATGCCAGGAAAACCACGTTTTAGATAAAACCGTCGCCAGTATAACCAACCAAGATTCCAAACATTACCAATATCAAGGATTACAATCCCACCCGGCTTAACAATCCTGACCATTTCTGAAATTGCAGTTTGCTGATCAGGAATCAACAATAGCGTTGCGTAACTCCAGGCAAGGTCGACAGTTTCATCATGAATCGGCAACTCCAGGGCCGATGCCACGACAGGAGTTGGGCGACTTTCTACTTCAGCCAAAAGATAGTCGGGCCGCTGTTTCAGCTGTTTAAGCATGCCCTCACTAATATCCACGCAAATTGTTTCACAGGCAACTTTCAGAGCAGCGTCAAGAGCGTGACGACCGTTTGCTCCACCTATATCAACCACCCGGTCACCATGCTTCGCGTATTTCTCTATGAGATGCCATTTGAGCCACTGCGGATATTCTTCACCAATTTCGGTCTCATATACACTGGCACAGGCATCAAAGTGCTGTTGCTCAACCTTATTCATGTAGCAGCGCCCCCCGATCGAAACTGCCGAAGTATTTCGAGCACGCCCTCCAGGACTGGTTGATAGACGATTTTCCCACGATAGTAGGGATACAGCTCTCCTCCGAATGACTTCTTAAAGTCGTTCAGACCTTTCAGCTTCCCATTTGGCGCTGAAGGAAAGGCCTCCCCGCATTCTAGGTATTCCAAACCAGCCTCACTAAAATGCTGTATTGACTTCCACATTCCATAGTCGTTCGCGCACAACTTAAGAGCGTCCTCGTGACTGGCAACGGTCCAGTAAAGTGCTGTATTTTTATAGATCAAAAAATTTTGGATCGTGAGAAGATTACCATGGTCGCGAACAACACAACTCTTACATAGCCCTGCATCAGCGACTTCTGAAAAAAGAGACTGAAAGTATGCCTTCGGATGCGGAGAGATAGAGTTGCGCATGCAAGTTCTGATATGAAGGTCATAATACTGATCGCAAATATTTGAGTTTGGAACAACAATATCTGCCGTAAGACCATTGCGTTCGGCCTTTTTAATTTGCTTCCTGCTTCGATGCTCAAGACCATTCCATAATCCTTCTAGCGCCCTCTCCCTAATCGATAACACCCAAGACTGTGTCGATGTATCCTTGATACCAAAATAGCACATTGGATTTGGGAATGGACGATCGATGCACAGTAACTGAGGAACAAGCGGAGCATTTGAAAAATCACATCTACGAACCTTCAGAGAAATTGCGAGAGAGCGGATGGTAGCTTGGATTATTTCCTGTACCTTTTTCAAAGAACGTCTTGGTAGTTCCGAAGATAATGCAGGCCCACCTGTACTCTCAAAGTGCCCCCCGACGCATGCGTTAAGAAACCTCGGCCTTACAACAACTAACGGCACTATTGCGACAATCTGGTCCGAACGGGATCTATCCCGCACACAAAAACTGTGATCCTCCGTCCGCAACCACTGACTTCTTGCGTTTAACAATTCTGTTCGGTGCCACGCCCAGGCAGACGTGAATGTATCAGCGGCTGTGTCCCAACATGCCCTGTCACAATCAGAACGTAAGACGACCTCATACATCAGGTTTCAATCCTTCTGCGACATCGACGCTGAAAAGCAGAACTCAGCCCCAGAAGGAAAAAGAGAATTAAATGGATATAATGAAACCTCGTAACGCTCAGATCAAACAACTCAGCAACCAACAGGCCGAACACGACTGCATTCAAACATAACGTTTGCAAATCCTTTGAATGTTCAGCCGTAGTTACCTTATCTCCAGAAATAAGCGGCCTTACCCATAGAGCAGAAATTAAAATTGCACCTAAAAAACCTGTCTCAACTATTGCATTCAGAATGACCGAATGAATTGCCATTACATCTGCTTGTTTTCCAAATACCACCTCAGCACCCAGACCGAAACCACTTCCTATGAACCAGTTCTGCGAGGCTATCTCAATTGCTTTAAGAAAACCATTTCCTCTCTCACCCAAGCTTAGAAATTCTTGTCTACTTCCATCAAACATGTTTGAGATTTCTTGTGAAAACTCAGCCCAAACAAAAATAAGAACAATTGAAAATAAAAAGACTAATATAGCCGAAGGCACGTTGAATATTTTTGTTCTTAAACGTGGAGAAATAATAAAGTATGCGTATGATGAAATTACGAGTAACAACGACATTCTGGACCCAGAAAGCAATAGCCCTAAAACCATCATAACCAAAAGAAACACATAATTTTTAGGCATATCTTTTTTAATTAAAGTCAAAAAAATCAAACAAATTGCAGACATTATTCCAATTCCATTTGGGTTCGGGTAGAAACCAGAAAATCTCTGCAATTCAATCAACTCGTTGTTAAATAAAATGCGCCTCTGACCAAGAGACTGAGAGAATTCGAGCCCAAATAAAAAAAATGTGCCATGTCTTACGTTGGGATCAGTATTCGTAATTTCTGCGATCCAACCGGCCAAAGCGTAAAAAATAGAAATTAGTGTGATCAAACACATCCCAAGAACAAAACCTTTTAATATTTTTCTTGGATCTGCACACGAATACGCCGTGAAGTAAACCAAGCAAGCTGGAACAAGCGCCAGTGTTGCTCTTTTTAGAGAAAGTATAGGGTCCTGCCCCACAAAACTGGAAATTACAGCAACAGCACACCATAAAAGGAAAAGAAGGCAACTTTGGTTTAATGAGAGACATTTAAACTCAGAAAATAATTCAGAAAATCTAAAATTGGCAAAGGCTATCAGCCCCACAAAAAGCCCCACAAACACAATGAATTGCAGTGCACCAGATAACTCAATGTATTCGTAGTTAACGCGAACACGCATAAACGGTAGTAGAGTAATAACCCCAATGAAAGCTCCCAACACAATTGGGGGAGCACTATTATTTTTTAGAAACTTTCTCATCTAGCAAACATCCAACCAAGTCCCGAAATTTTCGCCCGACACAACTAGCTTCGTAGTTAGATAGAGTTAATGCGGATGGCGAATATTGACACTCTCTGGCATTTAACCAATTTCGGATCGCTCCAGAGATACCATATACGTCTGAGGGATCCGCAACTATCCCGTCTGCCTTTCGAGTAATGTCGCACACCACCCCGGAGCGGCAAAGAGATAGGATAGGCGTACCGCTGCCTAAATAATCAACAAGCTTCGAAGGAAGATAAAAACTACTCCCTTTCCCAGGAGCATCCACAACTACGAGTAAATCTGCATCCTGCATCTCGCGCAAAGCATCCAGATGAGGGATTTGGCCCATGTACCTGACATGCTTTTTTTTACGTCCACCATTCTGATCTTCAAGCTCGACATAGGATGGATGCCAAGCACCAAACACTTCAAGAGTGATGTTAATTTGACTTTCGAGGTTCAGTCGATTTATGGCCGAAAATAATGCATCGGGCGTCCTAGCTCCATAGAACGACCCAAACAGCCGAAGCGTGACAGATGAGCCAAAACTTTTTCTTGGGGACTTTTTCCTCGCATAAAGGGAGGCATCGAACGAGTGAGGTAAGATCGAGGACTTCGCATTCAGCGCAAAGTCACCATTTGTAAAGTGATCTCGTAAACCTTCCGTCGGGAAAATAAGGCAATCAGCACATTCTAATACTTTTCGCTCCTGCATTTCGCTCCAATTTGAAAACACCGGAACGCTCACTTGATGATCTGCATTCGACCAAGGATCTGAAAAGCACGCAATCCAAGGAATCTCCGGATTTCTTCGTTTAAGCTTTAATCCAACAAGGTGTGAGGAGTGATATTGTGAGCGCGTCACGAAACAATCATATCTCTCCCGAAGCAAAAGTTTTCGCGCTTTGGAGGAAACGACATTATTAAGTACAATCCAGCGGTCAGGCCGAAACGGCAAGCGCGGAAAATTGCTTATTTTTCGAATTAATGTTGACGCACCAACTCGAATCACTCGGCCGGATATTTTCTCGGCATAATTCCCCATTTCACTGTCAAGAAATGGGCCGATCAAACCATTATCGAGCGTTAAAACATCAATCTTACAATCAGGTACATTTCGCAACAGTTTTGCAGTTACAAAGCCTTCCGGACTGACCGTAGGGGGATAACAATACCCGAGGATAAGCAAACGGGGCATATTAGTAACGGACATCATTTCCCTGTATGAGCCAAAGACAAAAATTCGCAGTCATCTAGAGTCATGCAGCTAAACTCTGAAAAACACGACAACGCATGCAGCACATCGGGCTCATTCACAATATCTGCCGGATCAAAGTAGAGGTTTAAGACTATTGGTAATTCGGCTTCAAACAGCTTCCTGTAACTTTCCAATTCTCTGAGCAGCTTTTGCTTTCCGAGCGCATCCGGTGCCGACAAAAAACCCCAACTATCCATCAACTGTGCTGGTTTACTTAGGCAACCATTCAATGGCAGCTCAACGAGACCTTCTCCACAGTTGTAAACGCTACCGTTCAACATTCCGAACACAGGCTTGGTGGAACTTGAAACACGATACCCCAATGAAGCAAGAAAAGAGTACATCTTAGAAAGTTGCTCTTTCTTGTTAAACTCTCCAAAATGTGGCGTTCTAAAGACTGTGGGCGGAGTGCCTGTCAACTTCGTTAGCACGTCATGCCCAAGCAAAATGTCATTTTTCCAAACATCATCGGGTACGTTGCCATAAGTAAATGTTGAAAACGGCTTTCCTGTCATCTCATTAATATCTGCATGACGTCTATAGCCATGATTTACGAACTGAGCCCCCAAGTCGAGGAGCTTAAAGTATTCCCCCCAATACGTTTCAAGCAGTTCTCCCGGCACAGCATAAAATGCTGTCATGCCAAATTTCTGAAGATACTCTTGAACTCGCACTGCCGCTTCAGCATCACGATCGGTGTCGCAGTCAAAAGAAAGTAAGATTACAGGCCCAGCCAAGCCGGCACGCCGCGCCCAACTCAAGAGCTTCATCCTATAAAACATCGGCCAAACACGGTTTACCGCTCTCAATGCAAGCATATGTGAGTGGTATATCATTTCAGAAAAACCCCAGAAGAACCAAACGGACGGCACACAAAAATACGTTAACAATCACATCATTTTAGAATGACCCAGCGAACGATAAACTGAACGATATCCTTCTGCTGATTGCTCAATAGAAAAACATTCTCGGACACGTTTTTTACCCGCAAGCCCCATTTCCTTAGCAACTCTTGGGTTTTGAAGTAAATAAGCTATCGCCTTTGCAAGTTCTTTTGGTGCTTTCGCGGGGACCACCAAACCTGTTTCTCCATGTACTACAGCTTCTGGATTCCCTCCTACATCAGAAACAATCATAGGCAAGCCTGCCGACATTTCTTCGATTACTGCGTTTGAAAAACCTTCCTCATGAGATACCAGCACTCCAATATCTACAGCCGCAAGGTAATGATTGACGTCAGTTCTTTTGCCAACAAAATGTAACCTTTGATTGACACCCAACCTCACGGCCAGATTTTCTAACTCTTTCTTCATACCAACGCTGTCGTTACCAATTACAATCAAGTGCCAATCCGGTAGCGTTGGGAAACTCTTAGACAGGAAGCCGCATGCCTCAATGAGGTCTTGATAACCCTTGTATGGAAGCAGGTTAGCAACAGCTGCAAGCACAACAGCATCCAATTTTATTCCAAGATCGGCTCTTACGGCAACATCTCGCCTACTGACATTTTCTGTCTCGTCAATACCGTTATATACGAGCCGCAGTTTTTCAGCAGGCACATTTTCCATGTATTCTAACTGCTTAAGGACCGCTCTTGAATTGGCGAGGACGACTGACATCTTTTTGTGCAGAAAGAATTCTACTTTGCGAACCCATTTTGGATACTTTTCGAGATATTTGTTCATACTGCGACGACTCATAATCTTTTTGGAGCCCACATGCAGTAACGAAATAGGGGCCAACATCAGGTATGAAGCTGGTAAGAAAAAATGGACAACATCGGGGCTGCGAAGGAACAGATACCAACAAAAAAAAGCACAGGTCCAAATAGTGGTAAGCGGCTTAAATATAATAGGAATATGTGCGAACCAGCCGCTGATCGGGGGCGTAACAACTTCAATTCCACATCGTCGCATTTCCCCAGATAACTCTCCAGGGCGTTCAAAGCAGAATATCGACATACTAAACTGACTGCCCACAACCATAGGCAGAGTTCTAAGCAAATGAGTTTCAGTCCCCCCCCGCTCTAGAGATCTAATTACAATAGTAATTTTCATAGAATCAGTCATCTGGGTTATTCCGGACAATACATGTCGACATACCTATAATCCGTCATTCATTTTGGCAACCTTAACTGCCTCAAACGAGGCTAACATTAAAAAATGCCGTTTCCCTGCGACTTTCGGTTACTTTACAATCTTTATAGCTCATACAAAAACTTACTTTTGTCATCATCAAGGTTTCACTTCATACCTCCGGTGTGTTTATGATCAAACTCTAATTATATCAATAAGTTTAATGATAGCTTGAATTGTTAGCCAGCTTAGAAATAGCTAACTGTTTGATACTACAAAACTTGGTTAAACATGGACATGGGCTAGACACTTATGATTAATTTATAAAAATCATATCTCCAGTCACCATTCGGTCAATGTTTCCTTCCCCTAAACACACCAAGTAACTGAATTCAGCATTTTATAACCGAACTCGGCGTTAGAGAAATTATGAACTAATATTGATGTTCTTTGCGAAGCTGTCAGATGATCGAAACCAAAGAAATAAAATCATGTTGTGTTATGTTTTGTCCATATATAGATCTCTCATCCTCCATTCGAGACAAAGCTCAAAAAAACTCAATACGAAAAGGCCCGTACAAACTCGATTAAAGTTGACGCGATTAGCGCACTAGTGAGCAGTATGTTAATTTTTCTGGCATTTGATTCTATTGAAAATTTATTGTAGACCCGGCGAAAGTAGAGGTTCATTTCTTAAGTATAATGTCTATTTTCCCATGCAACAAAGATCCACAATCACACGCTGACATTCCTTTTGCTCTATGTCACAGTTCACACTAAAAGTGAGTCCAACACCTTAAACTGATCGAGTATCACAATGCGTGCCGACTATGCAAAAAGAGCTGACTTAGCCTTAAGCGAAGAACAACAATTAGACAATCACTGGACTGAGAACTGGGAGAAGATAGGAAACAAACGCCGGTCTCAATGGAGAATTAAAGTCCGACCTGAGTACAAGATTGTTCGTAAATTCGCTCCGCCGGCAGGAAAGAACATCCACGTACTCGATGGAGGATGCGGCCTTGGGGAATGGTGCCTTTTACTTCGTGACTTGGGATATGAACCTTATGGACTAGATCTGAGTACGCCTACAGTTGAATCCTTGAGGGCTGAGTTCCCTACAATGAATTTTGTGAGAGAAGATATCCGGCATACCTCTTTTGATGATAACTTCTTTGACCTTTATATTTCCTGGGGGACTTTCGAACACTTTGAGAATGGACTCCAAGGATGCTTCAAAGAAGCACACCGCGTATTGAAACCCGGTGGAACTTTGATTATTAGCGTACCATTTTACAATAAACGACTTATGGAAATCGATGCTAAACAAGGTAAACCAGAAAAAAGCGGTGAAAACGAATTTTATCAGTGGCGCCTAGAACCTGATGAACTAAGCGAAGAATTCAAAATTAATGGCTTTGACTGTAAACATGTAGAACCGATTTATACCAGAGAGGGTATCGGACGGCATCTGCATCATAAGTATGGTATCCCGTACGGCAATTTCACGCGATTTACGTCTATGATTCTAAATCCATTTGCTAGTCCAAATAAATTTGCTCATATGCTGATAGGCGTAGCGACCAAAACATAAATCGGCGCTCAAAGAACGAGCCTCGCGTGCTCTTTAGTATCTCTGTCACGATGTAGGTGCGATACCAGACGACGTTTTCGTCAGCATCAAATAGCGTGTCACACAGGGCTGTGTATTCGGCCATGTCTTGCATGTGCAGGATTAGAACGCCGGTGACCTCGCCTGTCACCAGATAGCATTGCCGGACAGCGGCGAGTTCGCGGGTTTTGCGGATGAAATCGCGGCGGTATTGATTGCCGTGGCGGTGGAACTCAAGATTGATCACCGCCGTGAGCGGCCGCCCGACCAAGGCCGGATCGACCACCGCAACGGTTTTCAAAATCACGCCGGTTTCGCGCAGCTTGGCGACGCGCCGCAAACAGGCCGATGGCGACAGGCCGATTTTTCCGGCCAGATCGGCATTGGGAATATCGGCGTTTTCCTGTAACAAACGCAGGATTTTGGTATCGATCTGATCCAGTTCGGCCATTTAAACGCAACTCCAAAGCACAAAATAATTAAACAACGCTGTCACATTGTGGAGAATTGCGCAAATTCGGCGCGAATGCCCGCAGGCAAAGCCCTACTACACCATGCTGCCCCATCACTGGCTGTGCAGGACTCCGTCAGGCATCGATCTTGATTTGGCCGATCGGGTTGGAGCAGCAGGCAAGGATGTAGCCGTCTTCGATGTCTTCGTCCGTGATCCCACCATTATGGACCATATGCACCTGTCCCTCTGTCTTGCGCACTTTGCATGTGCCGCAAATTCCCATCGAACAGCCAGATGGGATGACCAGCCCGGCACTGCGCGCCGCGGCAAGAACCGTATCGGTTTGCGTGCAGTTTGCGGTGATACCTGATGCCAGAAACTCGATCACCGCATCGGTTTTCTCGTCTGGAATCACATCATCGGGGGTTTCTTCTGCGTTGATTTCCGGTGCCTGGAAGCTTTCCTGATGATAGCGATCCATATCGAACCCAAGACCGATCAACACTTCGCGCACGGCCTGCATAAAGGGTTCCGGCCCACAGCAGAACACTTCACGTTCCAGATAATCCTGCGCCATCAAGCCCAGCATCAGCTGATTGAAGGTCCCGAGATAGCCGGTCCACGGCTTGAAAGGATCGGTTTCCTCGACAACCCATTTCAAGTCGATGCCATTAATTCGCGACGCCATATGTTCAAGCGCTTCGCGGAAGATGATATCGGAAGGTCGCCGCCCGCAATTGACAAACACAATGTCAGGATCACGCCCGGAATCATACAGATTTGTGGTCATCGACATCATGGGCGTAATGCCAGACCCCGCAGAAATAAACAGGTATTTTGGCGCCGAATGATGCACCAACGAGAAGTTCCCGGCCGGGCCCTTGGCGCGCAGGCGCATCCCCGAACGCAGGTTATCAAGCATCCAGCGTGTGCCAACCGATCCGGCCTGTGCCTTGACCGTCACAGTCAGTGATGTCGGCCGGGAGGGCGAGGAGGAAATCGTGTATGTCCGATAAAGCGGCCCCCCGGGCACCGGAAGTTCCAGTGTAATGAACTGCCCCGGATCATAGCTGAACAACGCGCCAGAAACCGACTGGAAACAGAACGTCATCACGTTGGGGGCTTCTGGCAGGAAGGAAACACATTCGAGTTCTTCGGAATCAGACCAGAATGCAAGTTTTGGTTTGTCCATTACCGACATCAGATTACTCCGCTGCGATCTGTTCGGCAGCGCCGAGCTTGTCTGTCAAAGTTTTGAGGTACCAGTCAACGAACTGAATAACCCCGCCTTCCTGTGCAACGGAGTAAGGACCGACCTGATACGCCGGTGTCAGGATTCCACGCTGGTTATTCTCGACAACTTCCTGATCCTCGGCATTTGTTGCCAGCCACACCTCGGTCAAGCGTTTCAGATCGTAATCACGCCCTTCCTCGGCATCCTTATGGACCAGCCATTTGGTGCAGACCTCGGTTTGTGTCGGGCTGATCGGGGTGACCCGGAAGACAATCGCATGATCGGCCAAAAAATGATTCCATGTCGTCGGATACAGGTATTTCAGAAGTGACCCGGCATCCTTGAACGGAATGGACGAATTCGGACGGGCCACCGCGGCCTTGGTATCAAGCGTATAGCTTTCAGCCGCCCCGACCAGCGGCACGCGGACAAAACGCCATTCGCCGCCATCTGCTTCCTTAAAGGCCGACGGCACACCGACGGCCTCGCACCGAGTGACGTGGTTATCAAGCTCGGATGCCAGTTCGCCGTCGCCGCTATTGCCGATTTTACGCGCATCCTCGGGGAAAGAGCGGCACAAAGACGGATGGTTACCCCCGCAGTGATAGCATTCGCGATTGTTTTCCCAGACGAGCTTCCAGTTCCCATTTTCAACAATGGTGCTTTCGAACGCGACCTTTGAGTTTTCCAGATCATGGGGTGCCAAGTATTGTCTGGCCATGGTTTCAAATTCCGTCAGGTCCGGTGCCTGGTCTGCCAGACAAATATAGACCAGCCCATGGATCGTCCGACAGTGGACCGGCATCAACCCGAACTTGCCAGCATCAAAATCCGGCCCCATTTCGCGCGCCCATAGCAACGTTCCGTCAAGATCATATGTCCATTGATGATACGGACAGACCAGTTTGGGGTTCCGTCCCTTTTTGGCCTTGCACAGAATGGATCCACGGTGACGACAGGAATTGTGGAAAGCGCGGATGACGCCATCATTGCCGCGCACGATCACAACCGCATAGGCGCCGACCTCATAGGTCACATAATCGCCCGCCCGGGGAACCTCGCAGCTTGGAATGGCGAACAGCCACTCCTTGTAGTGGATATGTTCCAGGTCGAGATCAAAGACCGAACGGGACGTGTAAAAAGGTTGTTCCATGGAATATCCGGGGACATGACGCGCCAAGATATCTTGAATCGAATGCGGGAAAGCCAGCATGGCAAACATCCGTCTGCTAAGGGTTCAAATCAACCAAAAGTGTGGACTTCATGGGTGTTTTTTCAATAGTATTAATTTTCATGCTGGTTTAGCTGAACTAACCTGAGATGCATTTCGGCACGACGTGATGTCATGTGCCCGATTTTGGGAGCCACACGTGCAACGGCCCTATGATCTTTCATCAATCAATGCCTTGATCTGTTTTGAAGCTGCGGCACGCAACCTGAGCTTCAAAACAGCCGCACAGGAAATGAATGTCACGCCTGCGGCCATCAGCCATCAGATCAAGGCCCTTGAAACGGATCTTGGCATCAGTCTGTTCACCCGACGCAATCGCGGCGTTGAGTTGACGGAAAAGGGGGCATATTTACTGTTCGCCCTGCAACGCGGGTTTGAAACGATATCAGACACAGTCACGCAGTTGCGCGATCAACCCGAAACCGTTGACGTCACCATCCGCACCACAACAGCGGTCAGCTCATTGTGGTTAACGCCAAAGATTTCGGCATTCTGGCGGTTTTACCCCAACATCACCGTTTCACAGATCGTCAGTGACGTCCCGGGCATGACGGGACGTTGCGATTTAAGCATCCATTACAGCAACCCAGACGACGGCAGCGACGGTTATCACAAACTGTTTCAGGACAACATCATTGCGGTTGGAACCCCGACCTTGCAGGCCGAACACAATATACAGACCATCGAAGACCTTTTGAACGCGCCGCTTATTCATGTTCACAATGATGAGTCGGGCTGGACAAGCTGGTCAGACTGGTTTGCGCAATTGGGATACCCCGCACCAAAAGGACGCAGCTTTCATCTCAACAATTACATGATCGCCCTGCAAGCCGCCCAGGAAGATGTCGGTGCGATGCTAGGGTGGGACGGGCTTATCGGTCCTTTTTTGGAAGACGGACGGCTTGTCCGGCTTGTTACGCAAAACATGCCATCCCCAATGGAATTTTACTTGCAGGTCCATCCCCGCGCATCGGAAAAAGCCCGTATCTTTGTTGACTGGCTGGTTGAAGCTGCGTGATGTCACACATGCCGGGCATCACCGGTCGCACCAGATTTCTGCTCCATCAGATCAATATAATTAATGTCAACATCGCGGTCCTTACCCCGCGCCTGTGGCCACTGCAATCCCCTTTAAGTTGAAGCCTTTCATTTTGGGACGCTACCACGTTTACGCAATTCAAAAGCGCTATATACTTGTAAAACGCTTAGATATTGTGTGAATTTGCGCAAAATCGCTGCCACGGGGGCATGCCCGTATGGCATCATCTGCGCAGTTAAACCGCCCTCGCCCGCCTACGAAAAAACCGATATACACAGCCCCACACACAGTCGATAGCCCCACCTGCGAAAGCCCCACGCATGACACGTACCCTGCAACGTTATATTTTTGATCTTATCAACCGCAGCCAAAAGCTGTTTGTCACCCTGATGAAGGTGATGTTGCCGGTGATGGTGATTGTCCGTATTGCGCAGGAATTTGGCGCGATTGATGTGGCATCTGAACTGCTGACCCCGGTAATGTCCTTGATTGGCTTGCCACCCGAGGCCGGTTTGATCTGGGCGACCTGTGCACTGGTTAGCATGTATGGCGCTGTCGGCGCCTTTATCGGATTGGCCGGAACCCTTGATATGACGGCCGCACAGCTCAGTGCGCTGTGTGCGATGATGCTGTTTGCCCATGGGTTGCCGGTCGAACAGGCGATTGTCAAACGCGCCGGTGCCAGCTTGATTGCGACCACCGCACTTCGTATCGGGGCGGCGATTGGCTATGGCGCGCTGGTAACATGGATCAGCAATGCGACCGGATGGTTGTCCCAACCAGTTGATTTTTCATGGATGGCCGGGGGCGACGTTGCCAGTGCGGCAACCGGGCTTGCCGGTTGGGGTGAATGGCTTATCCAGACGCTTAAATCACTTGTCGTCAGTTTTGCGGTAATTACCGGGCTTCTGGTGATTTTGGATGCCATGAAGGTCACTGGCCTGACCGATAAATTCACCCTTGCGATGTTGCCCATCCTGCGGGTATCGGGCCTGTCGCGCGATGTTGCGCCGGTGACAACGATTGGGGTGTTGCTGGGCCTGACCTTTGGCGGGGCGCTGATCATTGATGAAGCACGCCGAAACAACTATCCGCCGCGTACTCTTTTCCTGTCGTTAAGCTGGTTGTCGCTGTCGCATTCACTGATTGAGGATACAGCAATCATGTTGGCCCTTGGGGCCGATATCTGGGTCATTCTGGTCGGGCGGGTGATATTGACCCTGATCATTATTGCCCTTCTGGCACGATTGACCCTGCGCTGGGACCGCAAACCCGATCAGCTGGCAACCGATACCGCCTGAGCCGCATCAGGTTTATTGCGCCAGCCATTCGACCAGCGGCTGCCATGTTGATTTTTCCGCCCGTGATCCGACCATCATGCCGATGTGCCCGGCGGAGGGGTGCAGTTCGGAGCGGATGTCTGCGGGCAATGCATCAAACAGTGCCTTGGCACTTTCGGGCGGAACAATCCGGTCACTTTCGGGGATGACGGCAAGCGTTGGACAGCAGATGTCGGCCGGATTGATATCAATGCCGTCAATCTGCCACTGCCCGCTGGCCGGTTTGTTTTCGACATACCAGCCGATCAGACAATCAACCGCCACCCGGCGCGTCAGCGGCACGCCATCATTAAGCCAGTCTTCCAACCCAACGAAATCACGTGCCTTGGCCGATTTGGCGGGCATTTGTTCGAACCGGCGGAACTTTTCGCCAATCATGAACGGATCAAGGCTGGCAAACAGGCTTTGCAGCACATCAACCGGCAAGATGTCGTGAATGGCCAGCATATGGGGCAATGAGGGTGCGAAGGCTGCGGCAATACGCGATTGCGCTGGACCGGCGGCCATGAAATCCCACGGGGTGGCCAGAAGGGCGAGTTTTTTGACCTGTGCCGGATCGAGCAAGGTTGCCGCCAAGGCCAAAACACCGCCCATGCAGTAGCCAATCATCGGCACCGGGCCACCATTCATGTCAGCAACGTCTTGCAGGGCCATGACCAGACGTCCGGCGATATAATCATCAAGCCCGAAATTCACCTCATCCTCGCCGGGATATCCCCATTCGACCAGAAGCGGTCGATAGCCCGATTTGGCCAAGAAGCGCGCGAAGCTGCGTTTTTCATTCAGATCAAGGATATAGCCGCGATTAACCAAGGACGGCACGAGCAAGACAATCCCGTTGGGATTCTTGCTGTTTTTCGGGGCAGTGACGCCGTAATCAAATATCTGCGTTGAGCCGTCTTCCCAGATCACCGGCACATCATCGGCATTACGCCGATAGTCATGACGTTGATAGGCGCGCACCCCGTCATGAAAGGCCGCATGGCGGTCAAAGGCGACACGGTCGAGCGCCTGTGCCACATCATCAGGGTGATAGGCTTCAATCTCGCTCAGAAGGGTCTTTGCCTGTTCCCGAAGGTCGGCCTTCCAGGGCAGCAATTGTTTCTGAAAGATCGGTAATGCGGCGCGCGAGCTGAGCCAGCTCGTCATCTCGACTGCCATGTGCATCGGAAGCGGCCTTGGCCCTGCCCGTCTTTGATTTTCCCGTTTGGGTGGCAGTTTCTTTTGCCGTTGCGGGTTGATCATTTTTTCCCTGCCCCTTTGCCGGTGTTGTGCGGCCTGCTTTTGCGGTTGGTATGGCGTCTGATGTCACATCATCCTGGCTGTCGGTGCCTGACGACGTCTTGGTCGTATTGTCTGTCGTGTCTTCTTCTGGCGTTTTCGGCCCTGTCGTGCCCGGCGATCCGGAACCGGACATGCCGGTCATGTTGGGCGGAAATGGCATTCCCGGAAACGGGACACCGGGAAATGAACCACCGGCAAACGGCGGCACAGGAAGATCGCGCGCGGCTTTGGCCATCTGGTCCATCATTGCCTGCAACGGATTGTCCACCGGCAGTCCCGCGATCGGGTTTGCGGACATGCCGGGCATTGCCCCCCCGAGTTGCTGGCCCATTGCCATCTGACCGATCAGATTGCCCCATGCCTCAAATCCTTCGCCCATGCGCGAGGTATCAGCCCCAAGGGAGGCATAAAGACGCCCAATCGCACTGGCGGCCTGCGTGCCATCGACAGTTGTTGCGACCTGTTGACGCCATAGATCAAGAAAACGCTGTGCCAGTTGATCAAGATGATCATCCCCGTCAAGCTTTTGATCTGGTGATCCGGCAAGCTTTTGATCCGGTGCCGGGTCCGTGTTTGTGCCCGACCGTTCTTTGCGGGTCGCGGTGCCTGTCTGTTTGCTGGTGCTAGCACTTGCTGTGGTACTGACCTTGGTACTGGCGTCGGTACTGGTTGTCTTGTTTGACACCCTTGCCGCCTCCTGATGCTGTGTGGCAGATCTGCTCTACTATAGAAGGATGCGACGCACGGGAAAATGAAATCCCTTGCTGTGCCGCAACAAACTGTATTCGGGGTTGTTTTTCGCAGCGCACTCCACGTTGAAGACTGGACACATTGAAAAAATCACGTCACTGTCATAGTTGCCTGAGCAAATGCAAAATTGAAAATGCTGCGCAACATCGCGATGTGTGCATGCGCAAACCGGGGCAGAAACATGCCCCTAATGAAAATGCCAGGCAGATGTCCGGGAAACAGGGAAGCAGGAATCCTCGCCATGACCAACAAGAAATCAGACGATCAAGACCGCATCGTCATCAAGAAATATGCGAACCGCCGCCTCTATAACACGGCGACGAGTTCCTATGTCACGCTTGATCATCTGTCGCAGATGGTCAAGGAAAACACCGACTTTGTCGTTTACGATGCCAAAACGGGCGATGACATCACGCGCCCGGTCCTGACCCAGATCATTGTCGAAGAAGAAAACAAGGGGCAGAACCTTCTGCCGATCAGTTTCCTGCGTCAATTGATCGGATTTTATGGCGACAGCCTTCAAGGGTTGGTTCCGACCTATCTTGAACAATCGATGCAGGCCTTTGCCCATAATCAGGAACAGATGCGCGAATATATGCAAGGCACGATGCATGGCATTTTCCCGTTTGGCCAGTTAGACGAAATGAACAAGCAAAACATGGCCTTGTTCGAACAGACGATGAAAATGTTCTCGCCATTTGCCAAAGACGGTGAAAACGGACATTCCGGTGGTACGGGCGGCACTGGCGCGGCATCCCCGTCAGCCGCAGCAAGCGGCAAAGCAGACGCATCACTTGATGATCTTAAAAGCCAGCTTGAAGCCATGCAGGCCCAGCTCAATACGCTGGCAAGCGGCAAGACCGACAAGTAAGACCTTTACAGGTTACGACCCCAAATTCCAAAAGGCGGAGCATCGCGATAGGCGGCTCCGCCTTTTTTGTCTTTCCAAACAGCTCTAACCGATATGTCACATCCCAATTATCAGGGTTGCCGGGAAAACAATGCCGTCCCCGCACCGCCTAGCGGGTCATCACGGCCATCTGATCTTCGCGCCATATCCGGCGAGTGTCCGGTGTGCCCCGACTCGCGCGGGTTTACTCGGCACGGCATCAATCCTGCATAAACTTTTTATTAACTCTTTCGAACCGCCCGACAGTGCTGTCAGGCGGCAATTTTTGCCGGGTGCATCACCCAAACATACCAAAAGCACGGAGTCTGCGCACAAACAGTCAAATTTAGTCAAACAACATCAGAAAACATGACAGCCATTACACCGATTTCCATGCTCCCGGCCCGCAGGACGGATTCTGCGAGCAGCGGAACGGATGGTCCTGCCGGGATCGGAACAGTTTCAACTGCGCGTATTTCGCCTGTACGGGAAATTGCGCAGAACGGTGGCGCATGGCTGCAACCCCATGATCTTGTGGGCAGCGCAGCATTCTGGACCCAGCTTTTAGGGCAGCTCTTACCTCAGGAAAACCTTTTACAACCGCCGGTCATTCAGGAAATGCATGCCAGCTATGCACAGCATTCCACACCTTACAGCATAGAAACCCACGACTTTTTTTCGCCTTCTGCACTAGACAAAGACAGCTCAATTGACCTATATAGCTAGCTTCTGGCGGATTGCTGTAACGATTACCTGACCAATGTTCAGATACATTTCAACACATCGCAGGTCAAAAATGATCCTGCGACAAGTTGTTAATTGGGCAAAAACAAATAAGCCCAACAGCGTCCAAAGTGGGGTTAAATAACTGGCGGTTGATAACGGATTATATCATGACTGAGATTATCTCAAAAGAAGAACCAAAACGCGCAAACCGCGCAACTGACACTGACCGTTATGTTGGTCAGCGTATTCGCGAACGTCGCATCATGCTGGGCTTCTCCCAGCAGCAGATGGCTGACCTTATCGGCGTTACCTACCAGCAGGCACATAAGTATGAGCGCGGTATCAACCGTATCTCTGCTGGTCGTCTTTACGAAATCTCCCAGGTCCTGGGTGTTCCTGTCAGCTACTTCTACGAAGGCCTCGACGGTAACCAGGCTTCCGAGCTTAATGCACGTCAGCGCATGTGCCTTGAACTGGCCCGTAACTTTGCCAGCATCAAGCATGAAAAGCATCAGGAAGCTCTGAGCCAGATGGCCCGTGCTCTTGCTGATCAGGCTGCGTAAGTCCGGTTTCCGGATTTAGCGCCACCGAAAAAAAGGCTGCCCCCATCATAGGGGCAGCCTTTTTTTTTGTGCCTTGTGAATTATGCATGTCTCTGTGAAGCTTAGGGTTCAGACCTTAGCCACACCGTCTTTGAAATGATGGAGCGTGACCAAGCGGGCCCCATTCCGGTAAAGCACATGAGCTTGTCGGCATTGCCAAGACGGCGGCAACTGATGAAGACAAAGATGACATGACCCGTAACGGCGATATTTCTTTCTGGCACACGGATATGGGTGGACTGCCGCCCTATCGTCCTGCCTTGCCGGGCGACCGCGCTGTAGATGTTTGCATCATCGGGGCCGGGTACACTGGTCTGTGGACGGCGTGGTACTTGAAAAAAGCAGCCCCCGATCTGTCAATCGCTATCGTCGAGCGCGATTTCGCGGGCTTCGGTGCGTCAGGCAGGAATGGCGGTTGGCTGACCGGTGCGTTTTACTGGAACCGGGATCGGTATGCCAAGTCGGGCTCGCGCGAAGGCGTGATATCGCTTGAGCGGGCCTTACGCGGCACCGTGGATGAGATCATTCGAGTCACAGAATCCGAAGGCATCGACGCTGATATTCACCGCACAGACGAGCTTATCGCGGCCTGCACTCCGGCACAGATGGCCCGGTTGCGCGACGACTACGAGACCGCGATGGATTGGGAGGTACCACAGGAGCGTATGCAACTGATCGGTGCCAGTGACATGACGGATCGGATCCGAGTTCAAAATGCCGTTGGGGCGCTTGTTTTGCATGGCGTGGCGCGGGTTCAACCGGCCAAGCTGGTGCGCGGGTTGGCGCAGATCGTGGAACGGGCGGGCGTTTCCATTTATGAACAGACAACAGTGACGGGGATGTCCAAAGGGCAGGTCACGACGGATCACGGCACCATCCGCGCCGAAAAAATTATTCGTGCGACAGAAGGCTATACCGCCAGCCTGCCGGGACAGGGCCGCGATATGCTCGCAATGAACAGCTCCATAGTCGTAACGGAACCTTTGCCCGATCTGATCTGGGACCAGATCGGCTGGCATGGAGGCGAATTGCTGGGAGATGCCGTGCACGGCTATTGCTATGCGCAGCGTACTGCAGGCAATCGGATTGCAATGGGTGGCAGAGGCGTGCCTTATCGGTTTGGCAACGCGATTGATGATCGCGGACAAACCCAGCAAAAAACCATCGCGATGTTACAGGCGATCATACATCGCTTGTTACCGCAGGTGGCAGATATAAAGCTGGACCATGCGTGGTGCGGGGTTTTGGGCGTGCCACGTGATTGGTGTGCGCGTGTCGATTATGACCCGACCTCTGGCATCGGTGCCGCGGGCGGGTATGTCGGTCTGGGGGTGTCCACGTCGAACTTAGCCGGCCAGACGCTTGCCGATCTGGTGCTGGAGCGCGACACAGAACTGACCAAACTGCCTTGGGTAAACCGGCCTAAACGCACATGGGAACCAGAACCCCTGCGGTGGTTGGGCGTACATGGCATGTATCATCTTTATCACATGGCCGACCGTCGTGAAGCCCAGCGCGATACGCCACAGACCTCACGTCTGGCGCGCATCGCCAACTATTTGTCAGGGCGATGAACAAAGAGAATAACGATGATTGACCTATCTACATTTTTAACCTTGGCGGATATTCCGGAACCCTATTGCAGATGAACGTGGCGCCGTCTTAAAGGGACATGGGCGTGCCGCAGACATCCGGCTTGAAACCCGGACAGGTGATGTCCGGGAATGGCAGCTTTGCGCTGTCAGACATGCGCATGCAGTCGCATTACCATCCGGACGCCAAATAACCCCTAAACGGCTTTGGCCTTAGAGGGTTTTACCCCTCTGCGACCACCAAATCGTCCGAATGGATCACAGCATTTCCGCGGGTAAAGCCAAGGGTGGCTTCGATGTCGGCGGAGGCATGGCCCATCAATAGGCGGGTTTCTTCGGCACTGTAGGACGTGATGCCGCGTGCGACCTCATGACCCTTGTCATCGAGCACGCGCACAGCGTCGCCATGCTTAAAACCGCCATCAACGCCACTGATCCCTGCTGCCAGAAGGTTTTTGCCTGCCCGCATCGCATTGGCCGCCCCGTCATCGACAATGATCGCACCGGGGGCCGAAAGCGACGTTGCGATCCAGTGGCGGCGTGCGGCAAGCGGGCTTTCGCTGGGCAAAAAGACCGTATTGGGTGCGCCTTCAAGCTGGGCTTTGAGCGGATGATAGATCGTGCCGCGCGCGATGATCATGCGACAGCCCGATTTCATGGCGATTTCAGCCGCCTGCAATTTGGTCACCATCCCGCCCGAGCTATACATGGTCGGGGCCGCACCGGCCATGGCCATGATATCCGGGGTCAATTCGCGGACTTCGGGGATCAGTTTTGCGTCCGGGTTCTTGCGCGGGTCGGCGGTATAAAGACCATCGATGTCGGACAACAACACAAGCGTATCGGCCGAGATCATATGGGCGACCTTTGCCCCGAGACGATCATTATCGCCAAAACGGATTTCTTCGGTCGCGACGGTATCGTTTTCATTGATCAGGGGGACAGCACCATGGGCAAGCAGCGCATTTAAGGTGCCGCGCGCATTCAGATAGCGACGGCGGCCTTCCATGTCTTCTAACGTCACAAGCACCTGCGCCATGGTCAGGCCATTGCGGCCAAGGGCCTCCTGCCAGACTTGCGACAGGCTGATTTGCCCGGTGGCTGCGGCGGCCTGTTTATCGGCCAAGCTGATGGTGCGGTGATCAAGCCCCAGCAAGCGTCGGCCCATGGCAATGGCACCACTGGACACAACAATGACCTCAACCCCGCGTTCGCGCAAAAGGGCGATGTCATCGGCCAGGGCTTCGAGCCAGGCACGGCGAAGCTTGCCGGTGGTTTCATCGACCAGAAGGGCCGAGCCAACCTTGATGATCAGACGTTTTGCGTCCGCGAGTGCAGCCTGCATTTTTGAGACCCCGATCTTACGGTTGGTAGACGTTATCCCCGCGACCTTCCATGGCGCGGCGTTCGCGCTCGCCATCGATATAGGCGCGGACTTCGCGGTGGATGTCCGTAACGCCTTGCTGTGTCACACCTGAGACGACATAGACCTTTTTGCCGATGCCTTTTTCAAGGATCTCGCGCTGTTCTTCGACCATTTCGGGCAGAAGCTGATCGGCCTTGGACAGCACGACGATTTCGGGCTTGTCGATTAGGATATCAGCGTAACCTTCGAGCTCTTCACGCACTGTCTGATAGGTTGCGACCGGGTCTTCCTCGGCACAGTCGATCAGGTGCAACAGAACTTCGCAGCGTTCGATATGACCGAGGAAGCGTGTGCCGATCCCCTTGCCTTCGGACGCACCTTCGATCAGACCGGGAATATCGGCCAGAACGAATTCAGTGTCATCGATGCTGACCACACCCAACTGCGGATGCAAGGTGGTAAACGGATAATCGGCAATTTTCGGACGTGCCTGCGACGATGCGGCGAGGAAGGTAGACTTGCCCGCATTGGGCAGACCAACCAGACCGGCATCGGCGATCAGTTTCAGGCGCATCCATATCCACATTTCCTCGGCTGGGAAGCCTTCTTCGGAACGGCGCGGGGCCTGATTGGTGGAGGATTTGAAACGCGCATTACCACGCCCGCCGTCACCGCCCCGACACAGCAGATGGGTTTGGCCAGCTTTGAGCATATCGACAATCAGGGTTTCGCGGTCTTCGGCAAGAATCTGGGTGCCGACCGGGACCTTGATGGTGATGGAATTACCCGAACGACCGGTGCGGTCGCGGCCCATGCCATGCATACCGACTTCGGCCTTGAAATGCTGCTGATAGCGGAAATCAATCAGGGTATTGAGGTTTTCGACTGCCTCTAGAATGACATCGCCACCACGCCCGCCGTCACCACCATCGGGACCGCCAAACTCGATATATTTTTCGCGCCTAAAGCTTACCGCGCCAGCACCGCCGCGGCCACTGCGCACATAAATCTTGGCTTGGTCGAGAAACTTCATAACCGGTCCTTTGGGCAGTGCCCGTTTTTGTATTTGCGATCCCGGCGCGCAAAAGAGGCTGCGCTTCGACGGGAAATCTATATTACATAAAACAAGGGAGGAATGATTGCTCATTCCTCCCTCGAAAATCTTGCTACGTATCGCGCAGCCGACGGGAGGCTTACGCCTCTGCCGGAACGATCGTTACGTAAGTACGACCCTTGTAGCCCGACTTGAACAGGACGGAACCGTTCACAGTCGCAAACAGGGTGTGGTCTTTGGCGAGGCCGACATTGTCACCGGCATGGAACTTGGTGCCACGCTGACGAACGAGGATGTTGCCTGCTACAACTGCCTGACCACCGAATTTTTTCACGCCGAGACGGCGACCTTCGGAGTCGCGACCGTTGCGCGAACTACCACCAGCTTTCTTATGAGCCATGAAACTCTCCTAAAACTGCATCTCAACCTGATAAATCAGGCGTTGATGTCCTTGATGCGCAGAACAGTCAGGTTCTGGCGATGACCATTTTTACGACGGTAGTTATGCCGACGCTTTTTCTTGAAAACGATCACCTTGTCGCCCTTGGCCTGTTCGAGAACTTCTGCGGTAACAGAAGCACCTTTGAGCAACGGAGCACCGACTTTTGGCGCGCCGTCGCCAGCAACCATGAGAACTTCTTCAAGTTTCACAGTGTCACCGGCCTGGGCAGCGATCTTTTCGACTTTGATAACGTCGTTGGCAGCAACTTTATACTGTTTGCCGCCAGTTTTGATGATTGCGTACATCTAAAACTTCCTGAAAAATCATTCTGGAATCAAAACGCGCGCTTCGGTGTCGCTGCTAACTGATACCGAACCGCTGCGAAGAACGGGTGAATTACCGTTTTTGGCCCCAAGAGTCAACTCCAAAGCGTGATGCCGCGCGGGCTTTGCATGGCCTTGGTGCGCATGGCTGCCCGGCAAACCGTGCAGCCATAATCCCGCAGGGGAAATCCACCGCGCACTCAACCCGGCATTTGAGGCGCAAGCCGCCCGGCTTCAGTTAACCAGCGGCATAAGGGCTGGATTGAGACAGCATGCCTAGATTGAGACAGCATGCACCGGCACGAACCCGACGACGATCCAAAAGAGTTGGCCCAAAATGCGTTTTCTCTCTTGCATTCTGGCGCGAGGATGGGTAAACACCGCCTCGAACGCCAAGACCACACATGCGGAGAGGTGCCGGAGTGGTCGAACGGGGCGGTCTCGAAAACCGTTGTACTAGCAATAGTACCGTGGGTTCGAATCCCACCCTCTCCGCCACTCTTCTGATTAACTCCATAGAAAATATTACTTAGCTAGCATAATCACTCACTTCGAGTGCACTGTCTGGTTAGACTAACCGCTGAAATGCTTATTCCCAAAGGGCTATTTCCCTTTGGAAATAAGCTTAAAGACAGTGCGATGACGGCCTATCCAATTCCGAATATCAAAAGCCTTCATCGCATGTTCACGCGCAGCTGATTGACGCCCTGAAAGCCCGCTGAGTATCTCTTTTAAACCCTCCGCAATGGCTTCAACATCAGGCACATCGACCTTGTCATATCCGTTTTCAACAGAAAGACCGACACCCGATTTTTTAGATACTAGTTCCGGCACACCGCCAGAGTCCGAATACAAAACGGGAAGTCCACATGAAAGCGCCTCGATAACAGCGCTTGGACAGGCGTCGTTAAATGTCAGTGTAACATACGCATCCGCAGCGCTATAGACTGATGGGGCGCGGCCTTGATCATAAGGCCCTGTAAACGACACACGGTCTTCCAATGCAAGTTCTGAAAGCAAAACAGTAGCTTTCCTTTGAACATTCAAGTCCATCCAGCCAGCAATCCGCAACTCCGCATCCAACCCCCGACCTCGCGCTAGGGCAAATCCGCGCAGAAGTGCTTCAACACGATAGAACATGTGAGTCACCAACTTTCCAGTATGCAGAAAAACTGGGCGGACATTATTGCGTTTTGGATCAGGTTTAAAGTGCTCTATATCGACAGCATTGAAAAGAACTTCGCCCGGACCGGCGCGCACTCCGAGAAACTTTTCAGCAGTCACCTTACAGAAGTTACTCTGATAGAACACATAATCGGCCAGATGCCATGCCTTGGCCATTTCACGATTTTTGCTTGCACAATCTCCATCAAACCAAGCACGATAATATACGCCATTTTGGTTTAAAATGATCGGGATACCGCGCCATTTTAGCCAACGCAATGCCCAACCAGGAAGATATGGACAGTTTGACAAGAGATAAGCATGGCTAAAAGAAGTTCGACAGTCTGGAAAAAACTCCTTTAACCGCTGGACTTTCACCAATGGCCCACCAATATCACCAGCCCTAGCACCGGCATACCAGACGCGCAGCACGCTGCGGCTTCCAACACTACCGGCGATAGCAATAATTCCTTGAAGCAGTCGGAAAGACGCACGTAAACACCGCTTATAAACAGGATCAATTGCTGACACGAAGTTTCCTTTGGGGTTTTCGATAGGTAGCTTTTAGCACAACGAAAAAGGGAGAGCCTCACTGAGGTTATCGGAGCGGCGCAAAATCAAAAAAGGGAATTACCACTGGAATATTTGCATCCAAGATACGTCACTTGATAACCATCCAAGTCTAACAAAAAATGTATTTCATCAGCTGACAACAAGCTTACTGTACACTTGATCCCAATGAGCTTGAGCCACTCGGCCCCAGTCAACCCGCTCCACTTCCTGCCTGCCTTCCACGCGAACGCGATCAATATGCGATTGATCACTCAGCATACAGAGGGCCGCTTCGACAAAACTATCCGCACTGTAGTTGGCGATCAATCCCCCAGAAAGCCCACCAACCAGCAAATCCGGCGCCATACCGACAGCGGTCGATATTACAGGTACACCTGAGGCCATGCCCTCCGTCAAGCCCATTGGCCCGCCCTCCTCACGCGACGTCATCAAATACAAATCCAACGCCCAATAACATTCGACTAGACCTGTGTGGTCTTTAGGATATTGATGGATGTATTCAATTCCAAGCTTTTCTAGACCGCTCTTAACGTATCCTCTGGCAGGTCCAGTAAGAAAAACTTTCACCGGATACTCTTTAGCCAATCGGAAAACCACATCGACAAAGCGGTCAGGTCCCTTGATAAGTTTGGGTTCCATCCCGTCGCCCCAGCCGACACCATCCTTCTGAAATGAGCCAATGACAATTTCTCCAGGTTTTATCCCAAACTTCTGACGGGCAACTTCTTTCTGCGCTTGTGATGGGGGAACAAACTTTTTGGTATCAACACCAATTGGAATATGGTGGATTTTTGATTGAGGTACCCCCCATTCCACCAATCTCTTCTCGACAATGCTTGCGCCTGTTACGATTTTGTCAAGCGCAGTGCTGCTCTTGACAAAATCTTCAATATGCTGCGCTACATCAGGGCCATCTTCTGGTTTTCCATGAAAGAATGATGTTACATATCGATTTCCGCGTGGCATATGTTTGTGCCATGTAAGCCACATGTATTGAGAACCGAAATGCACCACGCGATTGGTGTCCTTGTATGGTTCTGTTGTCATCTCAAAAACGTTTGGCATCTCATGATTTAGATGCGAACCAATGTTTTCTCCGACCGTTTGGATAGCCCAGTTGATACGCTCTGAGACAAATTTGACCGGTGCCCCGTGGCCTTGCCATATTCCCGTTGCTGCAGCGACCTGCCAAGGCAAAGCTTGTGCAACATTTTTTGTTGATCGAAGTGCATTCTTCATGACCAAAGCCCGAGACCGTTAAAATTCGCTGGATCCTGTATACGTGACAGCTCGGCTCTGACAAGACGTAACGCTACTTCCGACATTTCCACCTTGGCAGACCAGTCAAGAATTTGGTGCGCTTTTCTCGCATCACCAAAGCCACATCGGATTTCCGATGGCCGCAAGAATTGTCCATTGACGCAAACGTGATCACGCCAATCCATACCCAATTCCCCGAACACATGCGCGACAAAGTCTTGAAGGCGAGAAACTTTTCCAGTCGCAATTACGAAATCTTCTGGGCTGTGCAATTGCAGCATTGCCCACATTGCCTCGACATATTCCGGTGCCCATCCCCAGTCACGCATTACAGACAAGTCACCAAGTTCCAATATGCCGCCACCATTTTTGTAAATGCTTACTGCGCCAGCTACAATTTTTCGGGTAACAAAGCGGTGTGGCCGCAAAGGAGACTCATGGTTGAACAGGATGCCCGTACAAGCGAAAAGATTGTAGCTTTCCCGGTAGTTAACGACCTGCCAGAAGGCCGTCGCTTTTGCTACAGCATAAGGGCTTCTGGGATGAAACGGCGTGTCCTCGCTCGCAGGTTTTTCACCTGTATCACCGAAACACTCTGAAGATCCTGCACTGTAGAACTTAGCGTTAACCCCCAGAAATCGAATCACCTCAAGGATATTCAAAGTCGCTGTTGCGATACTCTCAAGCGTCTCCACAGGCTGATGGAACGACAAACCAACGGAGCTCTGCCCCGCAAGATTGTATATTTCATCCGGCGCCACGCGATCAACGGCCTGAAGAACGCTTCGAAAATCAGTCATAACGGTCGAGTGAAGGTGGACTTGTTCTTTAACGCCCAGTACCTTCAACGCATCAAAAGAGCTTGTTTCAGAATCTCTTGATGTTCCATGGACCTCATAACCCTTTTCCACCAAAAGCTTCGCCAGCAAAGAACCATCTTGTCCGGAAACTCCGAAGACAAGGGCTTTTCTTTTGTTAAATGTCATATGTAGCGCTCAAGGTTCACAGTACATAACCCTCTCTACTCTGATCAGGCTTTACAGAGAAAGTTGATTTCTTAACATCAGCCATGGATTACGCCACAACTTCCTGCGCTTTACAATCTCGTCACGTCGAGACACCAGTTCTTCAAAAAGTTTGATATAATCTGCGCACGTCCGAGAAGCCCAATGTGGCCACCTCTTGAGGCTTTCTGCGTGAATGTCATACTCAGCAATCATTTTCTCCAAAGCCTGCTCAAATGTCTCGAACTCGAACTGAATGCCGAATCCATCACAGTATTCTGGTAAACAACCGCTGCTTCGATAGAGAAGGGGCAATCCGCATGCTCCAGCTTCGTTTTGATGGTTTCCGCCGGGCTCGCAAATTGATGCTGTCACATAGGCATGTTTCGACGATAACTCGTCGCAAAGCGCCTCGCCATTGAGGGGCTTAATAACCCTTGCATTCTTGAATTCAAACCCCTCAGGCAGATTACCGATATAAGTGAATTCAATCTTGTATTTCCACTTGGGGTTAACAAGCATTTCGTCGAGCTGTTTATAAACATCGAAGCCCTTCATCCAATTCCCTCCCCAATGATGAGTTACAAGACGGAGAGGCTCTTCATGGTTCCAAGGTACGAAACACGATGAATTGAACGTCTCTGCATCTGCTCCATTTAAGATAACAGAGTAAGGGGTGCGCAGAGACTCTATCCAAGTTGGCAAATCAACCAACCAACTACCTACAAACACAGTATGATCAGCGCAGTAATTTGCACGTCCCAAAAGAGCATTAATGAAATTTGTATTTTTCCGTTCATCGCACTCATTAATTCGATGAACAACCACAGCATTTTTATTCTTGAAGGCTAGGTATCTCAATATTGAACCTGGTCCAAAAGAAACATTCGAAGCACGTGCTCTTGGGTCTGTTAGAAGAACAACGTCAACATCCGAATCCTCTAATGTAAAGACCACTTTGTGGCCTCTTTGTTCCAACGCTTGGGCAAGTGACTTTGCAAAGCGATTCCCCCCGCCCCACGGACCATCCTTTATATGATAACCAATAGCAACTTTCATGCAAACCATCCAACTTTCAACATCAATCTTACATTCAAGTTTCCTCAGCTTGTATATCGATAAACTTGTTCCGGCGACCAGATTTCCAAGATTGAGACAATCAGCTTAGAGAAATAGTGATACAACTCCTGACGAAATATCATCCATTTTCGCACACAATAAAAACATCACTTCCTCAATAAAGAAAAAAACAAAATTCCCTAAGTAGACTTACCAAAACCACAGATATGCAGATCACGATTTTTTTATTATTTAAACTTTTAGTAATTTCACCTATCTTATAATGATATACATCACCCTTACTTGGTTATCTATTTATCCAACACGAGTCATAAAACATTTAAACTGGCAGACACCCTAACGTACATAAAATAATATTTAGACATCCTGGACAATTCCATGAGAAGTGAAAATCAATGGAATTCAGCCGCAAGATGTATCTCAATAAATCGCATCAAACTTTTAGCCATAACTTTACAATTTAAATTTTCAGCAACAACTTCTCTGGCATTTCTGCCTATTTCTTCAAGGTCGCGAGGCCGATCAAGGAATTCAGATACAGTATCTGAAATATCTTTTACGCAGCCAGGCTTACCAATAAAAACGCACGTTTGCCCTGAAATCATAAAGTCCTTGTTCCACAGCCCAGCAAAATCAGTAAGTAAAACTGCCTTACCACATGCCATAGATTGAAGTGCCGTACTTTGCCCGGACGGCTGAACCGTATCCCGTATAGGTAAAATCGTACAGATAGCGTTATTGACCATACGCCGTATCTCAATATCACTCAAAGCTTGCCTGTGCCAATCGCCATGAATGACCTCAACATTAGCTGTTTGCGGCGAGACTTCGAGTTTTGTAACTATTTTTAGCTTAGGAAACCAAGGCCTCCAAGCCTGAACTAGCGAGGAATAGTCTCTGTGCCTGTCGTTGCCTATACTCAGGATGTACTTTTCAACAGTTTCAGTTTGAGCTTCAATTGAAGCCCCCCAAAAATCGAAATCTACTCCAAAAGGTATGTATGGAACTTCTCTACCTATCATTGTCGACAGTGCTTCAGCATCCCTTTGAGCAAGAGCCAGTACTCCACAGTTAGCCAATGCCCAGCGATAAACCACCTGCCATCTCTTTGGTGTACTTGCCTCTACAAGCCCCATAGCGATAAAAATCAGCTTACAAGGCAATAACTTCAAGCGCAGAAGAACAGCCAAGCAAACACCAAACGTGTTTGTTGTAACAACTACAACATCACTCTTTTCAAAGAGTTTCCGCTTTAAGTAAAGACGCCACAAAGACCAGCCAGGTATCCCAACAATCCAATAGAGTAAGGTATTTAAATACCGCTTTAAAAAATTGGGAGAAACGTCTAAGTCGAATTCCCTGTCAGCTAGCATACCCATATCAAGACCCAAGCCTTGCAGTTCTCGATAACCATAAAGAAGCTCACTTGGAGCCTCTGCATCCAACAATCTTGACTGTCTCCCACCTTTGACCAGATAGGTAATTTTTGGTTTTTTTTTCACCACATCAACCACGGGCTTCATCGTATCTAGAAAGGATGAATTCGACCAACTCCAAATCCCACTTAGTATCAATACTTACATGATTGCCCTTAACCACCAACCCTGCTGTATTACTACCTTTAATGGCAAGCTGATTTAACAAACAGTCCCGCGTAATAGCATAAGCTATGCCATTACGGTGATAAACAGGTTGAAGTTGCTGACGAGCAATAATATCTTCTCCCTTGGGATCATAATATTCAAGAGCCCCATTCTCCCCCAAAGTCAGCTGCTTTAATGGGTGCTCTTTTGAATCTGTCTCAGAAACCGTCCAGACTGCATCACGCTTTTCAAGCACAAGTTTTTCGATACAATCAATAACATTGCTAGCGGTTCTTAAGGGAGATGTTGGCTGCAGCATTACGATCACGTCATACGTAGTCGAATCCTGGTTTTCCATTTCATGTAAAGCATGGCTCAACACGTCAAGGTCCCCTATCCTGTCACCAGATAAGTGTTCAGGCCTTTCGAAAGGAACTCTAATGCCCGCAGCTTCCGCAACTGCAGCGATATCTGGGTGATCTGTTGAAACCACTGATCGGTCGAACAATTTTACTTGTTTAATTACATCTCCGACCAACGCAACAAGAGGCACTCCCCGCACTAGTTGCAGATTTTTTAGCGGAATACCTTTACTTCCCCCTCGTGCCGGGACAACTGCGAGAATTCTTTTTCCACCGAACATCAGATTTTCGTTATCTTTCCATGATTACAAAGTCACCAATTGACCTATTCACAATTATTGCACGAAAAGATAGCCCTTAATATTATAATCAGAGAAAACATGAGGCTCATTCGTTACTCGTTTTTCCAGACAATTCTTTGAAAAAATTCTCTATCTCTACATTTAAATTTTCGCGATATCCACCGTCAGAAAATTCGACAAAATACTTTGAAAACACTTCTATTTGAGAGGAAAAATCCGAGACCAACAAATTCCTATTCAACTTTCTAATAGACTCAATTAAGTCAGAATGACTCAAGCAAGTTATCACCATCTTAGATTTAAAGATCTCATCAAAGTGAGGAAGTCTCTTTACATTCTTTTTCCACAGGCTACTCCCTTCCTCTTCCTTCGGGTAAAAGCACATAACTGGCTTTCCATGAAGAGCACCTTCGATAATCACGGTGGAAAGAGGAGAAACAACCATGTCAACCGAAGATAGAATGTCGTGCGTTCTAGCGTATTCGGCCATATAGAATGCACCGCTTTTTCCATCTTTTGCGCAACTTTTCATAAAGTCATACATGGAATTTTCCACCACGACATTCTTCCAGTCCGATGAAAGTATCTTCTGCGCTTGATCTTGTTGAATTCCCCATGGATGCGGTCGATAAACCACCTTCATCATCGGAAGATCACCTTCCTCAATTGCGCGATTTATCCACTCTAAATGTAACGATTCCTGCGTGCCTCTACTTGACCCCGCATATAAAAGCACTATGTCACGGGGGCTTAGACCATGCTCTGACCTAAATTCGGAAGGAGTGATTCGAGGAGCAGATCTGTAGACTTCAAACTGCGCTGCGCCCAGCACAATAATATGGTGCCTAGGGATTCCAGCAAACTTTTGAGTATGCTTGACAGTCTGCTCTCCCCAAACACCAACCCGATCCGGCTCGCCTGACATTGCTCTCTTAGAACTTGGATTGTCCCAAGAGTTCATTATTAGGAACGTTGGAACACTGAGACGCTTTCCCAAGTCGACAAAGTCGTTAACAAAATACCCTCCAAAGGTACTTGGATGTATAACGATATCTGGTTGAGTTTCTTCAACCAATAGATCTAAATCTTTGCACGGGAACTTAAGCAGCTCAGCATGCAATCTTTTTTTAACTACATCACAAATTAAGGGTAAGTTTCCCAAGCTGAAAAGTACCCCCGCCTTCCAGCCAACCACACCCCACCAGCTGAGCCATAGACCAAGCCAATCCAGATCTAGTCGGAAACGCATCTGATTAAGGTGATACAAGCGCTTCCAAATAGCCAATCGTCTTTCTGGTATTCGGACTCTTCGAACAGGAACACCCAACTTAAGGCCTTCCACATCTGCCTTTAGACGCTTGTAATTCTTAGGAGGAAGAACTAGCTCAACATCATGCTTTTCAAATAATAAATTTAGAGAACCGCTATGGAGAAAGTTCCGAACCTCAGGATCGGATTCCATAAAGCAGAGAATTTTCAGCTTCGCCATTAACTAACCTTAACTAGGTATTATTTCGCCTTCAGAACCGCATAAATGCAATCGCTCTTGCCTATCGTTTCTAAATAGCCAACCCAAAAGCTATCCGCCAAATTATCAATTCCCTTCAAAGGCAAGTTCCCAGTCGGCTTTCGGTCTCGCAGCCAACGCAAAGCGTTACTCATTGAATATCGATGAGAGAACTTAATTTCTTCGACCTCATACCCTGCACGCTGTGCACACTCGGCAATCGAAGCTGCATCAAAATACCAACGGTGCACCACCCGATAGAAGAACTTAGGAAAGTCATCCGGCAAAAGATCAAAAAGTATATCTTCTCGGTTTGGCGTACTAATGATCAGGCGGCCATTGCTACTTAGCAAGGGCTTGATATCAGAAAGAAATTGTCGAGGGTCTTCCGTGTGTTCAATGACTTGAATGCTTAATGCCAAGTCTACTTTATTTGACCACTCATCTATAGCATCAACAACATAAGGATATACTTCGTAACCGTTCCTACTTAATTCGGATCGATATAATTCATAAGGTTCAATACCGATCTGCTGCTTTGTCCAGCCCTTTAGATGATCCATTAGGGCGCCGCCGCCGCAGCCGATATCTGCAATTACGGCATCACGAAGGAAACGAGGCCAAATTGCCTTTAAAGTATGAATCTGCAGTATGTCATGCTCGGTAAAGTAGGCGCTGCTATCAAGCCCCTTTGCAAGCTTCTCACGATAATCCTTTGTTTCGTAAAAACTGACATCAGGACATAGGCTTTCATCAAGTTCCTCTACACCACATCCCCCGCACCGATATATCGTAGCCTCTTCTTTTAAAAGACCAAATACACCGTCTCTAATGGGACCGTAGTAAGCGGTTTCGCTTTCGGTAGAACCACAAATTCTGCACGTTTTTGGCTTAGACATAAGACCTTCTCGTTCAGCTTAGGCTAGTGACCTATGATTCCAAATCAAATGTTCAAAATTTGATAAGCTCAACAAACATATCAAACTTCAAAATCGGCCATTCCACAGTCGACAACACTTCAATCAATGCAAACAATTATACAGAATAGTCAGTTGGCTCAAAATGATGCAGATTTTGTTTTATCCAATCTACTGTCTCCTCCAAGCCTTCCCTGAAACTATGTTCTGGGCGCCAGTTTGTCATAGACGTAATACGGGAGTTATCTGCAATTAGCCTATTAACTTCACTATTCTTTGGACGGACCCGTTCGTTGTCGCAGGTAATTGGCGTTTCAACACCAACAATTTCCATAAGAATCCTAGCAGTTTCCTCAATAGACCACTCTAATCCTGTTCCAATATTGACTACTTGCCCTTCTGCAGAGTCGCAGCCAATCAAGCTACACATCGCTCGAGCTGTATCTAATACATATGTAAAGTCCCGCGTAGGTGTTAAGGCTCCCAACTGTATCGAAGAGCACCCCGAAAGCAACTGGCTCGCAATAGTAGGAATTACTGCCCTTGCCGTTTGACGCGGCCCAAACGTATTAAACGGTCGAGCTGTAACCACAGGAAGTGCAAATGAATGATAGTAACTTTCCACTAACTTATCAGCGCCAATTTTTGTCGCCGAGTACGGAGACTGCCCAACCAATGGATGATCTTCTGAGATGGGGACAGTTTGCGCCGTTCCGTACACCTCAGATGTTGAAGTATGCAAGAGCCGCAGAAGAGAGCTTGAGTTTCGGCACCCCTCAAGAACGTTCAGCGCACCCGTAATGTTTGTATCCAAGTAAGAACGTGGCGACGAATACGAATAAGGGATTCCGATAAGGCTTGAAAGGTGAAATACGTATTCACAGTTCCTGATGGCTTTGTGAATGAATTCAGCATCCCGTATATCCCCTCGTAACACCTCTACAGAATTCAAGATTGACTGAGGAATGTTAGAAAGCCAACCGATACTGTTCCAAGAGTTATAGTATGTCAGTGCTTTCACTGAGGCACCTTCTCTTACAAGGCGCTCTACCAAATGACTTCCGATAAAGCCATCCGCCCCAGTTACAAAAACCTGTTTCCCATTGAAATCTGTGCTCATTTAGCGATCTCCAAACATTTTTTGAGCTATAGCGAGATCACTCGGACTGCCAATATCTGTCCAATATTCATGGACCGGAAATACGCAAACTTTTTCCCCAATAGCGATCGCAGCGTCAATTACATCTGTCATATTGAAAAAACCATCCTTTGGGATAAGCTCTAGAGCTTTAGGTGACAAGACATACATCCCAGCATTGCACAGATAACTTTGAGATGGCTTTTCCTGTAAGGCCGTAGCAAAAACCCCTGATGTTTCAATAACACCAAATGGTATTTCAATATGATACTCAATCGCCGCAACAGTCATCAACGCGCTATTGTTATCGTGAAAATCAAGCATTCGTCCATAATCACTCGTGGTTAGGACATCACCATTGATAACCAGTATTGGTCCGTCTGGACGCTCGGGCAACAACGACAACGCCCCTGCAGTACCTAGCTTTTTGTCTTCTTTCAAATACGCAATACGGGCACCTATATCACTTCCATCACCAAAATGATCTTCGATCAAGTGACCAAGATAGTTAGTTGAGATGAATATGCGCTTCAAACCACGCGAGACCATTCCTCTGATCTGCCGCTCCAGAAGAGGTACTCCACCAACAGTCAACATAGGCTTCGGCATATTCTCGGTAAGAGGCCGTAAGCGGCGCCCCTCCCCACCAGCCATTACAACGGCTCCCCAAAAAAGATCTGCGCTGCTAGCAACACTTCTGATTTCCGTCTCATCATTCACTTGAGCAATTCGAACAAAGCGATTGCATTCATCCACTAAAGGTAGGGCTGCAACCCCAAGGTCAAGCATCTTCTTCTGGAGCACCTCGGCGGGATCATCTGCCCGCCCAAGAATTGGCTTTTCAGTCATTGCAACTGTAGCAAAATCATCTAGCGTTTTGTCTGCAAGAAGAGACCTTCTGATGTCCCCATCGGATATAATTCCCAGTAACTTTCCATTGGCGTCTACAACTGCAGCAATGAACCGCCGAGTGTGCTCAATAACGTCAATGGCATCTCGAATAGTACTGGTAGGCAAAAGCATTGGTTCTATCATTGATACCAACCGTCCTTTACATCTCCACGTAATGTCATCTTCTTACGAATAAGACGCTGGTCAATATCGGCTTCAGCAAGGATATTAGCAATTTTGAGCCCCGCGTCTCCCTGCCAGTAAGGGTTGAACGTTGACCTTGCAATTTCGCGAAACTCCGTATCATAACAACAGCGTTTAATGGCATCCGCTATTTCAGTCGCATCGTAGTTCGTATCGATAACATTATTACCCCGTAGCCGTCCCTCTTGACGCGAACCAACGTTAACGGTTGGACAACCAAACGCAGGCGTCTCTTTAATTCCAGATGAAGAATTACCTACACAGACCACTTTGAACTTAGGATTTCGGGAAAGCGCCAATACTCCGTGATACAGATACCGCCCCAAAGAGCTATGAAGCTGCACATTACGATGAGATTTCTTATGCCAATCATTGAGACGTTCAATAATTTGACGGCCTCCAGCATCGTTATTTGGATAGGTGACTAGTATCTGCGCCCCCTCTTGAGCTAGTGCCTTAAGGGCAGTCAATGATGGCTCAAGCTGCGTTACAGAACTATCGAATTCGGTAGTCACTGAGTGCTGAGTGAACAACACAATCGGCTTATCTGCGCTAAGTTTGAGCTTATTCAAAATTTCGTCTGGTTTCGCAAAATTTTGATTTTGAATCAGATCAATGGCAGGAAACCCAACTGTATGGACACGCCAGCTTTCTTCCCCCATCGCCATAACCCGGTTTGAGGCCTGCTGGTTTGTTGTAAAGTGAAGATGTGCCAACTTGGTCATAGCGTGTCGAACAGAATCGTCCAAAGCACCACCTTCCGTCAAATCTCCACCTTCAATATGTGCGGTAGGAATATTCATCTGAGTGCTTGCGATCACGGCAGCGAACCCTTCGAAACGATCCGCGTAAACAACAAGCATATCAGGTTTCAGCTCAGAAAGAGCCTTTGCGATTTCACTAACCCCGGAACCTATCGCAATAGCTGTTGCGAATAGAGAATCAGCAGGCATCTCAATCTCGACCTCACGAGAAACTATGAACCCATCTCCTTCAATTTCTTTCCGAGTGTGACCGAAATTGGGGTCCAAGTGAGCTCCTGATACAATCAATCGATATTCGAGGTCAGGATGTTGATCAATCGCCTTTAGAACAGGAAGCTGCAATCCATATTCAGCGCGATTTCCGGTAAAAACGGCGATTACTTTTTTGGACATATCATACCTGTATTATAGCATCATTCAGAATGCATATTTAGCTTAAAGTTAGCTGCTTTATTTCAGAACAAAGGGCCTGGTTCGTGTTCAAATAAGCCCACGATCTCGCATTAGCATTATAAGACCTTCTTCAATTGAGGTCTGCGGTTCCCATTTCAATTTACTCTGAGAAACCTCGAGTTCCATTTGAAGGCAAGATCGAGCGGCATCCTGATTATTTTCTCTTAAAGTTCGTCCGTTTTGCCCGGAAAGGTTCAGTGCCATTTGACAGAGATCCCGAACACTTACAGCAGGTGCCTGGCCAATGTTAAAAATTCCAGAAGCCGAGTTCAAAACCGCTAGCTTCAAGGCATCCGCGGCATCCTCAACCCAAAGAAAGTTTCGAACTGTCGATAAATTACGCACGGTCAGTGGCCCACTAGAGCGAATTTGACTGAGAATATCAGACAAAACATTATTACTGGACATTCCTGGCCCAAAAATGTTTGAGAACCTAAGAGAAGCCCCACTACAAGATGTTACTAACCCTTCACACGTTTTCTTAATTTTCCCATACAATTGAGTTGGGTTTACGTCATCATCAATCTGATGCAGGCGACAAGATTTATCCTCATATACGGCTGACGAAGATGCATAAACCACGTGAGACCATTCTCTTGCAAGAAGCTCACATGTAGCTGATCGCACTTTGGAAACGTGAGCAACGGGATCGAGACTTTCAGCCTGGCTTAAAGCACGGCTTTCAGCCAGATGCACTAGCCGGGCAGACCGAGGAGGCACAAAGTCTTCGTAAGCTGCAACCTTCTCCAACCGTACATTGCTAGGATAAACACTATGTGGTGGGGCAGATCTATAAAGGCCTATAATATCTAAGTCACAAGCAGAAAGTCTACGGAGTAAGGCCTCCCCAACGAACCCTGCAGCACCTGTAATAACAATTCTTGGGAAAACCTCGTCAATCATATCCGATTACATCAGAGATTTTCACATGAGTTTCCGCGTCGATATCTCGTGACGCTGTTTTACCCACAACCTCATGGTACCTATCCGCATGTATCTCTCCTGTTCCGGGCCGCTTGACCCACGAATTCTCTTTACTAAACACCTCGCCCTTTTTGATAGGCGCAATCGCGACGACTGTTGCGTAAGCAAACTCAATGACAGGTTGCTCTTCTGGTAAAACATCCTTCTCTCCACCTCGAGCTTGCCAAACAGCTTTACTACCGTCGATCAAATCCTTCAGTTCATCAGGTTCGATCGATATTGCTGTATCAGGGCCAGGCCAAGCTCTGGAAATCGTAAAATGCTTCTCTAAAAGAGATGCTCCTAAAGCCGTCGCACCGAGGCAGGTCCATATATTTAACGAATGATCCGACAGCCCAACAGGAACATCAAAGTCCTCGATTAGTTGAGTTATAGCCGCTAATCTTACTTTATCATAAGGTGTTGGGTACATTGAAGTACAGTGCATCAATGCAAACGGAACACGCCCAGCTATCACGGCAACAGTTCGCTTAACTGACTCCAAATCATTCATACCCGTTGAAATTATCATTGGCTTCCCAAAACCGGCTACGTGTTCAAGAAGCGGTAAGTTATTGCATTCTCCAGAGCCGATCTTAAAGGCGGGCACTCCCATATCATTGAGGCGGTCAGCAGCCTCTCGACTGAAGGGAGTTGACAAATAAATTATTCCCTTTTGCTTACAATAGGCTTGAACTTCCCGTTCTTCATCTTCGGTCAATTCGCAGCGTTTAATGATATCCCACAACCGGTCGTTCGATATTTCCCCAGGGGTCATATCTGTAGGGACCATTTCTTTATCAGTAATATGACATTGAAATTTTACAACCTCAGCCCCCGAAGCTACAGCAGCATCAACAAGCCTTTTCGCTTTCTCAACATCCCCTTCGTGGTTGATACCTACTTCAACCAAAACCAACGGAGGGTGGTCGGGCCCTACCTTACGACCCGCAATATCTAACTCGCGCATTTGGAACCTACAATCGACATTTACGGTTGGTAACATTAAGCTTCAAAAATACTTTCGACTTTTTCAAGCGCATCTTTTTTGACTAGTAATCTTTCCCCCGGTAGAGCAAGCACTTCCAAGGCTGACAGAGACAACGTTCTTGCCGCATCTGCAATGCTACAATTCATCGGATCACCATGTAAGTTGAGAGAGGTATTCAGTAACGCTGGCACATCGGTAATCTCTTTGAACGCATGAATCAGCTCCCAGTATTCCGGATTGATCTCCTTACTCACGAACTGCGGTCGCGCAGAGAAATCCCCAGGATGAACCGCCGCAATTAAATCACGTTTTGCGCGATCTGTGGTCTCAAACCCAATTGTCATGAACGGAGATACTACCTTCTTCGGATTTAGAAGATATAGATCGGTATCCTCCTTCAAAATGCTGGGAGTAAAGGGCATCCAGAAGTCACGGTTCTTTATGGCGTCATTTATGCGCTTCAGATTTCCAACGTCGGATGGGTTAGCCAAAATAGATCGGTTACCTAACGCTCTTGCTCCGAATTCCATCGGTCCCACACATCGAGCGACAATAACGTTGTTAGCCAGTAGTTTTGCCAAACCTTTGGCTTCAATATTTTGCAGTTCCAAGTAGTTATCAGGATCATCATTCGCAGCCTGGACACCAAACTGCCACTTATCCTCTTCCCCCATCACACCATTAACATGCCCAAGATAAGCACTTTTGATTGGCGTAATTGTTTCGCCTTCTTCTATCGCTGCGGCAAAACATGCTCCGATGGAGCCACTTTCATCACCACCCGACGCAGGCACACTCATCCAATCAATTTCAGGCAAAGAAAGAAGGTCCCCATTGGACTTTATGTTCATAGACAAGCCACCGGAGAAGCACACATTGCGAGAAGACGTTTTCTCAAGCCAGTACTTCATCCAGTCACCTGTTACGCGTGTGGCCCAATTTTGAACCGCAAATGCTATATTATCAAACCGATGCCCCTCAAGGCGCTCTTTCAAATCAAAGTAACTCTCTTTAAGCGGTTTTGGACTTACAAAAATTCCATTCTCGAAGGTCAGAATTTCATCGAAAATATCTTCAACTGCCCTTGTGTACTTACTGTGGCGACTATAACCTGAGAGGCCCATCACCTTGTATTCATGTTCGTTTGGCTTCATACCTAAAATGAGCGTTACAAATCTGTAGACCCGTGCAACCGAATGATCCTTTCCCCCTCCAATCTTATTAAGTCGACCTTGTTCATCAGACAAATACGCTGACCAATTTTGGCCGTCTCCCCATGAATCTGCGGTTAAAACCAATGTTTCACCTTGGATAACTTGGGGGAGCTTAGAGCCGTAAAGCGCATATGTTGCGTGGCAATAGTGATGATCATAAATAGAACAAGGTCCGCCAAAGCGAAACTTATCACGCAATGTCGCTATACGCAGTTCATCGCTAACGTAACGGGTCAAATCCTCTAACGAGCCAGAAGACTTCATATAATCTGTATCAAGCCCTTGATTTTGATTGAGCTTCTCGCCGTTCACATACATATCCCGCCAGTACTTACCGTCATTAACTGCGGAATCATAGAAAACAGGCTTCCAATATTCTTTGTTCTCGTTGATATGATCCAAGACTGAAAAATCTGAATATCGGGAGATTGCGAGGCCAATGGGATCTACATTTTTAGTAAACATTGCAACATGGTCAAGCAAACTAATGTCACCGCCAAGGTGAGCATCAACAAGATTTCGTATCGATTTCTCGGGAAACGCGACTTGATTTTTACACTTCGTAAATCGCTCTTCCTGAACAGCACCGACAATCACACCATCTTTCATCAGTGCGGCAGATGAGTTATGACCACAATGAAGCCCGAGAATTATCATTTTAAAGTTCCTTTGGGTCACTAAACGTTTGTTAATTGGAAAGATTTTGCATGCATCATCTTAAACGTATGCGAATACATGTGACCTGATAGATACCAGGATTTCAGGCTCTCGCTCTCTTTGTCCATACCCTCTGGATTATCGACAAGCAAAGAAAGAATGTCGCTATACAATTCTTCTTGTCGAGAATCATCCCCGAGTAAAAATTTTCCTTGCCATGAAGGTGCGCAGAACCACCACCCAGCGAAAAGCTCCGCATTTTTCTGAGCTTCCCTTCTACCGTAGTCACTCCACCAAGTGGTCGATAATAGTTCAAGATAGTGCTGGCGATTATTTGCAACTTTGGCGAAACCGCAATCATGATACTTGCCCCTATCTGGTAACAAAACAGGTTTACCTAGCGACGCAAATTCAATGCCTGCGGTACCATGATAAGTAACCATTGCGTCAATGCATTCCATGACCGCCGCATTATTCCAGTTTTTGTCAGCAAGCCCTATGTGAGAACTATTAGGGAGCTCCCTCATGATCTCTTTTAACGAAACACCTCCAAACCACTCTTCGCAAGGATGAGGTTTGAATAACCAGTTGAACTCAGATGTTTGAGATGCAACATCGAACGTTTTCTCTGTCCAATCTAAGAAATCCCTGAACTGAGTCATTCCTAGCTGATGAGGCCAGTCATACCAATTGGACGCATAGAAACCAACTATGGGTTTCACTGGATCCCATCCAAATTTGAGGCAAAGTGATGCTCTATCAATACGCTGAGAGTTTTTATTAAAAGCATACACCGATGCCAAATCGTCAGCACGGCCATCAAGGCGTCCTTTGAGATATTGAACACCGGCTCGCCTCATCTTGTCAGCTGTATCGACAGGCAAGCACTCTATGTCCCGCCTCTTTGGCCGATCGTAAAAGTCAGTCAGGTCTTCTGGATGTTGCATATGTACCATTCTCAGAACACCGAAAAGCCCGAATGGCACTATCACCTTGATACCACGCGTTAAGGCAAACCACGCTATCAAGCCATATTCGAAATTAACTGGATGGCTAACGACCACCAATTTAAAATCCCGCATTCCGATAAGGCGATCTGCTTTAGCAGCAAGCACTAAACCTTCACGGACAATTTGCCAGAAATCACTTCTAAAAATATCAACTGAAGCTAGCCGCTGTCTCTTAAGGATGGCATCATAAAATAGAGAACCAGGTACCTCTCCCTCCAACTTCCATTTTAGAATATCTTCAGACGACTTAGTGATTCTTTTCAGATTGTTCACTTGCTTCAAAACAAGATTTTCATCGTACTCTATGTCCCGAATACGAATTACTTCTTCAATTCCCATTGACTTAAGGGTTCGACTACACTCTGAGTGTTTGAAGCGCCCTGTAACACCTACTTCAAAACCATTTGGCAGACCAAGAGCCTTTCTCAACAGCGTTAACCTAAGCCAATAGTTGGGATTATCCCATTGCCCATCAATTAAAACGTCACCTTTAAATCTGTCGCTATCCCCTTGGCAAAACCGAGCCAGAAGACTCTCAACCTTTCGTCTACGATCACTGTTTACATTCCTTTTCCACCTATACTTCGGCGAACAACGCCTAACCCCCTGCAGAAGTACATTTGCGAGTTCTCTTAGCAACGATTTCAAGTGGAATACTGATAGCAGCCCCATAATTTAGTAACCAAGCCTATCGGATATAAAAGCTAGCAAGCTTTCAGCCAGAATGAAGTCCTCAGGAATATCAATGTCAATGTCGTCAAAAGGTCGACCAGTCAGAAAAGGTAAAACCTTTGTTCCGGAAAGAGATCCATTAAGCAAACACGCGATTGAAGTAAGATAGAGCATCCCATTTTCAAACGTAACCGGATAAGTCAACCTAGATTGCTGACCAAAATCATAGTTGGGGCGGTAGAACCCGTTATCAATATGCCCACACTTAAGTCTCCGCTCGCTCACCGTCAACAGTGAATCACACTCATTTGTTTCGAACATATTGACTGCTTCCCGCAACATGCTAAGTGGCCTGAACGGATTAGTAGGCTGCAGAGTAGCAATACAAGACACATTGTGACGGTTATCTCCCATAGATTCCCATGCGTGGAAGATGGCATCGTATGTCGGGCTATTGTCTTGCGCGAGCTCCGTTGGCCTCATTACAACTTCGGCAGCCGCGCCTTCCGAGACTTCCGCAATGGCATCATCATCCGTTGTTACCAAAACTATGTCGAAGAGCCCGCTCTTTTTTGCCGCTTCGATCGACCAAACAATTAGCGGCCTCTCTCCAAGCAACCGCAAATTCTTACCTGGCAACCTCTTAGAGCCCCCTCGGGCTGGAATCATAGCTACCCGCATCATTGGCCCCCATTCTCGGTGTCCGTCGAAAGCCTTCTAAAAAGCTCACTACGCCTTTGCAGCTCACTATAAGTGCCTACATCACTAATAGCCCCATCCTTTAACAGGATTATCTCGTCACATTCCTTCAAGGCTCGCACACGATGCGACACAACAATAGTCAACCGATCCCCAGAATCTCGATGAAGTTGATTCAGCACCCGTGCTTCTGTTGGCTGATCCAAAGCACTTGTTCCTTCGTCGAGGATCAGCACATCAGGACATCTGTACAAGGCCCTAGCGATGGCAATTCTTTGCTTCTGCCCACCAGAAACCCCTTGACCATCTTCCCCCAACGTAGTGTTAATTCCGTGGGGCAATTTGGCAATAACATCAGCTAAGGCACTGCATCGGAGCACTTCGTCCAGCGCATATTCCCCATTCTCTTGGTCATGACCAAATTCAATATTCTCTTTCACTGTCCCTGCAAGCAGAAACACCTCCTGTGGGACATACGCTAGCCTTTGCAACCAACTCTCGGGATCGAAATTGTCTCTTGACGTACCATCAATCTGTATCTCACCAGAAGTAGGAGAGAAAAGGCCCAAGAATAAATTAATCAACGTACTTTTTCCAGCACCGGACTCTCCGACCAGACCGTAGAACTTTCCTTTCCTCAAAGTAAGGTCAATACCTTTAAGCACGTCACCCTGGCTCGGGTAGGAAAAATTCACATCATTAAAACGAATGCTTTCCCAAGCGGAACACTCCTTCAATCCTGGACCTCCGACACCCTCGATCCATCCTATATATGACCTAGCCCCATTTATGCTATCTCGTATGCTTGCAAGGAAAGGCATTGCTTGGTCTATACTTGTTATTGATGAATTGAATTTATTTGCAGCTGGGAGAACTCTGCTTACCACAACCCCAACCAAAGCAATTTGCGCGGTGATCTCCGCAGCAGAATAATCCAACCCCCACAGCACGACCGCAACACAAATAAATGACACTTGACCACAGGCCGAAAGCGCCGGACCAGGAAGACTAGACATTGACTTTATGAGATAATTTGATCTTGCTGACTTTAAAAAAGTTGTTTTCAACTGGGAGAGAAAATAACTTGACCCACTCTCCACCTTAATATCTCGAACGCCTCGAACGTATTGACTCAATACAAAAAATAAATTCGTTTCGTTTTTTCTCGCCTCTACTGCGCCTTTCTTTAGCGGTTTTCTCACAAAATGCATCATGATTGTAGACACAACACCTAGTGTTATAATAGAGTAAACCCCTTCTAAAGGAGATATTATAATAGCAGAAATACTTGTAAACAGTATAATAATAACGGACTGAATAGCAAGCAACACTGACCTAACTACATCACGACGCCATCTCCTAATATCGTTTCGGAACACGTGTTCAATATCACTGTTTCGTTGACTCACTATCCATGAGTACGGAGATCCACTGAAAATCTCGTAATAATCTAAAGAAAACCTAGCAATAGATACCTCGCTATACTTCTCACTTAAATAAACATACAACGCATTCAGCAATGCACCAAATAAAATAATTGCAACAACACCCCCTCCTAACACAGGAAGAAGACCTTCTACCGATACATTGAAATATGCCAAAAAATCATCCAAATATGGAATTTCTTTGAAATAAAACGGATCCATCATCAAATATACGAAAGGAAAAACAGACGCGACAACTAGGCTTTCCACAAACCCCAATACTATTGAGATAAATAAAATTACAATTAACTGTTTTTTCTCTACTGAATTCAATAAAGAAAATGCATACTTCACATCAGAAAAAATTATTCTTTTAAACAACAAACCCATCCACTATTATCAAAAATTTAGTTCCGAACCATTTATCTTTCGTAGCTGAGCTCGTACCACTCCCCATTTAATGAGTAGATTATAGGTTTATCACCTATTTTCCTCCACACATCAAATTCTCATTCCTGTGTCCCTTGTTTATTGAATGTATTTTCCTGTAACAAGTGACAATATATAAAGTCCTGTGAATTTCCAGCGAGAATAGGGTACTTCACTAGCCATCATTAGCGAGTCAAAAAACATGACACCACACATCGCCCCCGCGGGATTTCCTTTTTTGGAAAAGCAACAGAAAATCAACTTAGGAATCATTGGAATCTCGGAAGGTAACGGTCACCCCTACTCCTGGTCTGCAATTTTGAACGGCTACGACCCGGAGCATATGGTCAAGTGCGGTTTCCCAGCGATCCCGCAATATCTTGCAGAGCAAAACTGGCCCGACGCCAAGCTCAGTGACGCAGAAGTGACCCATATCTGGACACAGAATGAAGAGAGGTCAAGACATATCGCACAAGCTTCTCTAATACCTCACGTCACTAAAAATGCATGCGACATGATAGGGAAAGTAGATGCCATACTTCTAGCCCGTGACGACGCTCAATCGCATTCGGCACTTGCTAAACCGTTTCTAGAAGCAGGCTTACCGATTTATATTGATAAGCCGTTTGCCCTGTCGCGTGACAGTGCAGTTGAGCTTTTTCAGCGGCAGCTGTATGACGGGCAAATATTCACCTGCACGGCCCTAAGGTTTGCGCCCGAACTCCAACTAAGCCCTGCACAGGCACACGATATCGGGCCCATACGATTTATCAATGCAACAACTCCAAAATACTGGGACACTTACGCAGTCCACCTCATTGAGCCAACTTTAAGAATTATCGGTTTTACATCGGAGGTGACTGACAAAAACTTGCTTATATCTAAAGGAGTTCACCAACTTAGTCTGCTTTGGAAAAATGACATAATTACGAGCTTCACCGTTACTGGGAGAATACTGACGCCAGTTTCTATCTCAGTTTTCGGGGAGAAAGATAAGGTAGATTTAGAGTTCCACAATTCATTTAGGTGCTTCCGAAACACTCTAGAAGAGTTTTTAACCTCTATAAGAGAACGAAAACGGAAAATTCCCGAACACGAAACTTTAAAAGTAGTGGAGGTTATAGAAAATGGAAGAAACTAGAAAAACAATATTAATTACCGGCGGGAGCGGACTTATTGGAAAGGAACTAACCCATCACTTCCTTAAATCTGGCTGGAATGTAATTGCAACCACCTATCAAAAAAGATCTGCAGAACAATTACAGAAATACTTTTGCGATTTTGATAGTTTGCGTGTCATTCAATCAGATCTAAATGACAATCAATCTGCCGAGACACTTAGGAATAAAATTGAAGACAGAAGCGATCTTCCATATGCAATCATCAACAATGCTCGCTCTTTAGATCATCTTGAAACCGATAGTAAGGGACAAGTTTCCCGCGAACATTTCGCATCCGAGTTAACGCTTGATGTTATAGTTCCGTACGAAATATCCATGGAATTTGGAATGGCACCAGGAAGCCCATTGAAGAAAATTCTGAACGTTAGCTCAATGTACGGGGTAGTTGCTGCCAATAGAGAGCTATATACCAACTACGAAAGACAATCTCCTCTGCATTATAGCGTATCAAAAGCGGCTGTTATTCATCTTACCAAAGAGTTAGCGGTACGATTTGCCCCATTAGAAATTGACGTAAACTGCATATCTCTTGGAGGCATTGCGGGGAGAGTTGATGATCAATTCATGGAAAGATATAGCAAGCTCTGCCCAAATGGGCGAATGCTTCAGAAAGCCGAAATTAGCCAGCATGTAGATTACTTAGTTTCGCCACAAACATCTGGATTAACTGGGCACAATCTAATTGTTGATGGAGGATGGACGACTTGGTAAGAGTATAGAAAAATGCAAGACGATTGCTCGTTTCATTCGAATATCCATCGACTGGGGTCGAGTAGGTCTTCAGGGACAGAAGGAAGAAATGTTCTGACTTTTTGTGCCTCAGATTGAGTCAAAGGTTTGTTTGTGAATATCTGCAAATTCCTCTTCAATTGATTTTCTGTTTCAATACCTATTACTACGCCGTCTATCCAATCGTGAGATCGAACATAAGCTATCGCAAGGTCATCAATCCCATCACGATTAAGTTGGTCTGAAATTTCACCAAGGCGACCCGCAAGGTACGCTATGTTAAGACCTTTCAACTTTGGCCAATCATCAAAGTTCGTCGAACAAAGTAATCCTTGAAGAAATACACTCCGGACATGAATGGTTATCTTATTTTTTACCGCTTTTATTTGCTCTATCACCCCACTTTTCTCCCAACGAGAATCTAACAAGTTATAGGGTAATTGCAGGTACTTAACTTTCTTGGAATTAATCGCAAGTAATGCCTCTTCTACACTTTGCACAGAGACCCCTACTTTTCGTACTATTCCTGCTTCCAGGTGGTGGCAAACTCTATTCCAGATCAAGCCATCGTATTCAGTCAAGTGACTTGCTCGATGAAGCATCAACACATTGAGTTGGTTCATACCTAATTTAGCGCAAGATTCAAATATACTAGCATCAACCTTTGCAATAACTTCACCCTCCGTAGAACTTGAGCTTAACGTATCGAGAGGTGAAAGTTTAGTAATCGCGGTCATCTCATTGCAGCGACCGCCGGTAAACGCTTCTCCGACGACCTGTTCAGAATCACCGTACGCTCGAGCAGTATCAACCGTCGTTACCCCATACAATGCTGCTGATCTGACTAAGTTCACTGCATCGAAATTACAAAGCTTTCCTGTTTTATTCGCAGCTCCGTAGTTCATTCCAAGTTGCGCGCCACCAAGAATAAAGTCATGATGGCAAGAGCCATGTTCTTTATTTTTGTTTAACGAATATACTTTTCCTTCTAAAAAGTCGTCCCTTAAACGAGCAGCAATGTCTTCCCATGGCGTTCTTACTGGATCGTCGACATTGCGAAAAACTCTCTCTAACCGGCAATAGTCATCAATATTATCAATCGTAGCGCGAATATATGAGAAATGTTCTCGCGAAACGCATTTATCCGAGAATGTCACCCCATATTTACGAATAATTGCAGGTGTTACATGTTCGCGATCATAACTACTTAGCTCCAGAGAATTTATGCTTCTCAGTTCTCCAACATATGTAACTTCTACTCTAACACCATACGGCAGGCCATCATTGGGCCAAAGCGTCGCCATATAACGTAGATCGTTTGTAGAAAATTCGTTAACTATGGATCCGATCAAGTTTGCGTCTGGCAAGATATTGTCACCAGTCAGACGTACGATGATATCGTTATCGTCTAAGCTTTCCACTGCTTTGACGTATCGTGCCAAGGTATCGTCTTCAGGGCCTCGTATAACATCTAACCCGTAAAGCATCGCTGTGTGTGCAATAACATCATCTTGGCTTGAGTCGGATGCCGCAATGCAAAATAAATATCCGCTACGTTGTGCCCTTAATGCAGCTAAAATAACAAGCGGGTACCCTTTTATTTCCAACATAGCTTTTCCCGGCAACCGCGTTGACCCGAGACGGCTTTGAAGTACTATTTTTACAATCTGTTTATTTGGTGTACTCATTAGACCTCAACAAGAAATACCCTTCATACTATTTGAACAGCCCAATCAGTTTCTTCAAAGACACTTCTCGGCAATGTCAGCGTATAGTGACACGTCTTTTTTGGTTATTAATTTGTCAACGGCAACCTGAGACGAAATATCCAACTGAGAGCCAAGTAATGCTTGCCCTGGCTTCCTGTTCAACTGATAGCTCAATGCTGCACTAATAGAAGATCGAACCCCAGTCTGAATCCCCTTAAGTGATTGGAAAAAATGTCTTTTAGGCCCTCTTTCTTTCAGAAATCTATCGATAATTTCTGCAGTGTACCTACAACGACCGCCGTCAATCTCCCCAAAACATTCAGTTGCATAATTTGTTCGCAATGAAATCATATCATCCGATAAGATGACACCTGCCAAACATCGGTCGACAAACTCTATTAGCTGCTCAGATGACGTTGCAATTAAACTTCCCCGCTCCCGGTCTGGCCAAGCCCACTGCGGAATAGCATTCATTTCCATTTCAATTGTGGGCTTATTCCAAATCCATGCTTCAACTGCTGTGGTACATTGACGATGCAACAACACATCCGTCGCGTTTAGCACGTTCCAGATGTAATCCGTAGGGCAGAAGAAGACGTTACTGCATTGATGTTGTTCAATCATTTTGTTGTAAAAGGACAAGTCTTCTATTGGATGAGGTTTTATCAAAAATTGCAGATCAGGACGTGTCGTAACTAGACTGAAGAACGCTTCGGCTGCGGAAGCTCTATCTTCTGAGAAGAGCTGCGGAACGTTTCTAGCTTGAAGCCCTATACGCTCATAGCAAACCTTCGATCCTACATCTTCAATTTCATTAAGCCACTTATCCAATCCTGCTGAGTGTTTTTTCTCGGCAAGGTATGCATATCCATACTGGGTTGCCCAAGTTACAATTTTCTTGTCAGGATTAAGACCATATCTACGGCACAGACTTTCTCGATCAAGAACGGCCGAAGCAAAACTTTCAGAATAGAAATCTGTTCTATTGCAGCCCACTACCGGAGCAAATTCTTCTCCTCTACCCCACCTCTTGCGAATCCCATTGGCTGATGCCTTATTCCAACAGAGAATGATATCCGCGAGGCTAAAGTCAGAGAACTCACCTTCTAGTAAAGATGAGAACTCTGGCCGCATTGCACCCTCGGTCGGCAACACAACGACTGCGACCCCTGAAGTCTTCAGTCCACGAGCAAGGTCCCTATGAGCTTCACTAAAAAGGTGATTAAAAACAACGCAGTCAGGACGATAGACACTTATCATTGCTTCGGCATTTTTGGTCGCACTCACTAGCACGCTGTGTCCAAGCTTCTTCAATCCAACGGACAAAGCTGTCAAGTTTGGCAAGTCTCGCCACTTGTGATCACAAAGGAGATGAATTCGCATCGGATGTATTTCTTTCAAAACTTACGCATTCAGTAAGATACGACTTCCACTATCAAAGACCTCAATCTAGAAGACACGGATCTATAGGCGTACCTCTTGATATCGACTTACTAGCCGCCCGACCAATAATACTTTCCAAATACTTTGGCGCCATTCCGTATCCCGGTCGAATGACACGAATGTTGTCAGTTGTAAAAATTTCTCCTTCGGCAATATCTTTCACAGCGTACACCGAGCGACGGAAAACCACATTAGTCTCTTCACTATTCTTACGATGGAACTGCGGACGCCCTAGCGCTTCCCATGCCGCTCTACAATCTCTCACTAAACTAGTTAACTCACTAGGCTCCAACGAGAACGCGGCATCCGGCCCGCCTTCGGAACGATCCAAAGTGAAATGTTTTTCGACAACACGTGCACCTAATGCTACTGCTGCAACAGAAACCGCTGTTCCAGGCGTATGATCTGAGAACCCGCACACCACCCCAAACTCACGTTCTAAAAGTTGCATTGTGAGAAGGTTCGCATCGTGAATAGGGGTTGGATAACCGGATACACAATAAAGCAAACACAGATGCTGGCACCCAGCATCGCGGATCACCTGAACTGATTCAGAAATCTCCGACTTTGATGCCATACCGGTCGACATAATAACCGGCTTCCCTGTTTGCGCAACTTTTCTGAGCAAAGCATGATCCGTCAACTCGAAAGACGCAACTTTGTAGGTTGAGACGCCAATGTCCTCTAAAAAATCTACGGAAGAATTGTCAAAAGGCGTACTGAAAACTTCCAGCCCCAGACTTCTAGCATGACTAAAAAGTTTCCCGTGCCACTCCCAAGGAGTATGCGCTTCTTCGTACAGTTCGTATAGAGTTCGCCCTTTCCACAAGCCTTCCTTGACCACAAAGTCACTGGCATTGCAGTTGATAGTCATCGTATCTGGCGTGTACGTCTGGAGCTTGATCGCATCAGCCCCTGCATCAGCAGCAGCGTCTATAATTTTAAGCGCTCTTGTCAAATTGCCATTATGGTTTCCGGAGAGTTCCGCGATGATGTAAGGAGAATGCCCCTCGCCTATTTGACGATCACCAATCATAAAAGACTTAGAATTCATAATTAAACTCATTTAGAAATACGTTTGTGGAAGGTCACTTTGGCTTCAACTTTACTATCTCTAAGCTCTGCTGTAGTGAATTCGAGCTTGAAGTCACCGTAATTTATGAATGCCGTAGGGTAGGTTTCCGCATCCAACATTCGGATATGATTGTACAAATCTATTACGCCCGCAACCATCGGCAACTCGCTTTGCTCAGGGGTTCTTCGCGTGAAGAAAACCTTATTTCCTGCTTGCGGAACAGGCGTAATATCTTCTGAGATCATACTTTCGATTATTGACCAGATAACCTCAGCCATCCTTTCGAAAATATCTTGCCCACGTCCCTGTAAGCTCAAGGGTCTTTTTGTATATACAGGCCCTGCGTCCAATTCCTCAACCATTCTGAGCGCTGAAAGATTTGTCTCAGCGAAACCTCTTATAATTAGGTTTTGAACTGGTGACCCTCCGCGACCAAATGGCACATCCGATGCATGGAAGCACACACATTCAGCTAAGTTAAGAATATCGCATCCGACCAATGATGACCAATGAGGGAAAAAGATATACCTTGGCGCCAGCTTCTTGACATACTTTGCTGTCAGAGCTTCAGCCTCTGTCACAAGATGCCAGTTTCCCTGTAGCCTAGGACTATAATGATGAAATGCCTCAATGTTCCAAGGTTTGGTGGTCGCGACCAAATATGTATTCATAGGTCTGTCAACTCTCTCAACAATCGATTTACCCCTTGACCATCACAAACCTCGCCCGCACTAAGAGACATAGATTTCATAATTTCGCGAGATGACGCAAGATCGACAAGTAACTTTGCTAGTAGCGAGACACTCAACTCGGTCCAATCACCTGCATAAACGATTGCTCCTTTATCAGAAAGGGATTGGGCTATTTGTCGTTGGTTATCGGCAATTACAACCGCTATCGCTGGCAAACTTACACTACACCGCTCCCAAGAAGTGACACCACAGGCCCCAATAGCAAGATCGGCCGCAGCCATCAATGCCGACATTTTTGTTGTATCAATGTACAATTTATATTTAGCACCCAAATGAGCTATAAGCGCTTTTACTAAAGATAAATTTGGGGACCCTCCCCCAAGAACGACGTCTACTTCTACGTCAAGTCCCGCTGCATCAATCGCCATAAGGGCGGTTGATGTTATATCTTTAGGATCTGATCCTCCTATTGACACAAGGATTTTGCGAATCTCGCCCTGCCGCTGACCCTTAGAAAGCTTCTCTCGCGCAACAGAAAAATCAGACTTCAACAACGCATATTTTGGCCCCAAGAGCAGGTGAGTATTTATTGGAACAAATCCAAGATACTCCTCAAATCTTCTTCCTAGAGTTTGATCTAATAAAAAATCGCACTCATGTTTACGGGTTGGCATATCTTCAATCACTAAGATGGAATTAGCCCACCTACGTGTATCTTTCTCAAATTCGAAGCCCAACTCATAATGATCTATGACCAACAAGTCTGCTTGTCCAAAAGATAGATCAATTATTGGTTCTAAGCGATTTTCATCTGGCAAGATGACGAGTGAATGCTCAGCTTCACCCAACGCAGGGAAAGCCAAAACACTTTGCTCACTACAGATAAATGTGCACCTCCAATTTCGCTCACTCAACGCATTTCCCAAAGTTAAGCAGCGCGAAATATGCCCCCCACCAATCAAAGAACTCGCATCAGCTCGAAAGACCACATGCTTCTGATTAGACAATTTCCCTTATCACAGCAAATGCCTCAGCTGCTGCGACCCCTGCTTCTGAACCTCTAACCATACTCTTGGCTTTTACTATTTCGACAGAACGAGGATGAGGAAACTCACCCATCTCCATCCCGTATGCAGAAATTGCTGAGAGCTTTGCTTCCATGCTATTTGAAACATCAACGTACCGGTTTGGCTTAAAAGAGAGACCAATTCTATCGGGCTCCCACTCCGTGCTCGACAAAACTTCGACACCATAGATTGCCTTTACGCTTTGATCTCTCATAGGCCTGCATGCCGTCAAAACTGACTGACTAACAATTCTATGGTCAATGTTCAGATCATTGCCATGATGCGTATAAATAATTTGAGGCTTCAACTCTTGGCAGGCTGCCTCAATAGATTTCACAATATCCAACATAGCGACACTGTCGCACCTGTTATCAGGAAATCTCAAAAATCGAATTCCTTTAACACCCAATATGCCTGCAGCACTGCGAGCGGCCTCCTCCCTCGCCAATAACTCTTTCTGTGCGAGCGGATCAGTCAGGTCCGAATAACGTGCAGTGACACCGTCAGAAACTATAACAACGAATACTTCATCACCCTCAGCACTATGCTTAGCCATTGTACCTCCGCACCCCAGCACCTCGTCATCAGCATGCGCTACTACAACCAGAACAGTCTTCATTTTCTGGAACTCTCATCCTCATGACTAGCAGCACCAACTTTCTCTATTTTAAGCTGGTATCGGTGCCCCCTAAAATCAAAAAACGCAGGATATCTCTCATTATCTACAACTCGAAGCAGCTCAAACTGCTCCGCCAAACTTTCAAACACATTTAGTTCACTGTCATTAGGACGTCGACGAGGATAATAAGACGGGTCTCCAGCTTGAGGCTCCGCTAGAGGAACGGCTTCCGCTCTCAAATATTGGAGGCAAAGTTCCAGAGTAGCATTCCCCTGAAACATTCTAAGCTCTTGACATAACTCATGCCCTTGAAAAGCTATTTGACTTCGATAAATAACTGGCCCTGCATCAACTTCACCCGACATTTCCAACAAAGAAACGACGACTTCATTCTCACCTGCAAGCACCTGCCAAGTTAGAGGAGAGAATCCACGCCCCTTTGGCAATTTACTCTCATGCACCACAAGATTCTTCTTATGTAATGAGAGTACATCTTCCGGTGCGATCTTTGTACACCCTAGAAAGAATGCAATATCACCTCGCTGAATATCTTCGTACGACTGATACAAAACGGCATGATCTTCAGTTTGACCAACTGCCGAAACCAGTTGCTTCGCGTAATCGAGGACCCAACTATCGTTGTCAACGATTACCGAAACATTCCGAGGGAACTTCCACCAAACGAGATCTTCTGGTGTACGCACCATTTATTCACTCACATTTTGTTGAGTTCTAATTTGGCTTTTTGCCGGCGCAGATAACGACTACAAAATGCATTTATATCCAACCATTTAAAACACTGAAAAAATCATTTTACTGAATCACACAGTAACAAGGAAAGGGTCCCGTCACTAATCCATTCACCATTTGTATTACTAGCATAGCTATACCCATCCACTACAGGCTTCGCATCACCAGCGCGATAATTACCGCTATCCCAGAACATGAGCTCTGGCTCAATAATAAATCTATCGGACAATTCAACCATGTTTCGCGCATCATCTTCGGTACTCATCGCCTCATGCAGCTTTTCACCAGGTCGAATGCCAATTACCTTTATCGGTAGGTCCGGGGCTAAATATCGCGCTAAGTCAACAACCTTCATACTTGGAATCTTAGGAATAAAGACTTCCCCCCCCTTCATCATCTCCATAGAGGAGAGCACAAACTGAACACCTTGCTTTAAGGTAATCCAAAACCGGGTCATTCGCTCATCTGTAATCGGTAAATAATCAGCACCTCCCTCTATAAGTTTTCTAAAAAAGGGCAAAACACTTCCATTTGAACCAATAACATTCCCATAGCGAACAACTGCAAAACGTGTGCCTTTCTCACCTCTCATATTATTTGCAGCTACAAAAATCTTATCCGAAGCAAGCTTACTAGCTCCATAAAGATTAATTGGGCTACAAGCCTTGTCTGTCGACAACGCGATTACACGTTCAACGCCAGTGGCGAATGCAGCTCTGACAACGTTTTCGGCTCCGTTAACATTGGTACGAATGCATTCGAAAGGGTTGTACTCTGCAGCAGGAACGTGCTTCATCGCTGCAGCGTGTACTACCACATCAATTTCGCGCATTGCCATTTCAAGTCGCTGATAGTCTCTTACATCACCAATAAAATAGCGCATACATGGAAACTTATCCGTTCCGTAATCCTGCGCCATTGTAAAATGCTTTTGCTCATCCCTAGAGAAAACAACAAGCCTCTTGGGCTTGAAATTACTAAGAACATACTTAACAAAAGCTACGCCAAAGGACCCTGTGCCACCGGTCACCAAGACCGATTTATCGTTCAGGTTGAATTGCGGATCAGAAAAGCTGCGTACAATATCATTCAATGTTCAGATCTCTACTTTAGTATGGCTTCGTCAACAAAACGAAACAAGCTGTACTGTTTTTAGAATACAAAAACGCTCTTTTAGATTAGTCGCGTATTAGCATCAACTATAGAGCTCCGACAAAGAAAATCCTTTTGTAATTTCCCCAGCATCGCCATCTGCAGTCACACATTCACACACATTTAGATTTATTAAGCTAAACACCCGCAAAGTCTCCTCACTCACATGGTGCTCGATCCCTTCGGCATCAAACTCTGCCGTATCGGGATCAACGCCAATTGAGACGAGGAAGTTATAGACGATCTGGTGGCGGTCGCGACATTTTTTGGCGAGAGTTTCGCCTTTTTCTGTCAGAAAGATTGAGCGGTATGGGCGGGAGGTGACAAAACCGTCGCGCTCAAGGCGCTTGATGGTGTTGTTGACCGTGGCCGCCGTGACGCCGAAGCGTTCGGCGAGCGCGACAGAGCGTGCTTCACCTTCTTCGGCGATCAAATCGCCAATCATTTCAACATAATCTTCGGTGACCTCGCGGGCATGTGCGTCGCGCAGGCGGGCAAAGACTTCTGCCTTGTTATGTCGCGGGTTTAACGTCGGCTTATCGCCCATCGGTCTCTCCAAACAGTATCTCCGAAATCTTCATAACAACTAAGCGCTCAAAAAGCAATTTAGCCTTGACTAACTTTAAAAGTCCACACATAAACAGTGGATATTCTATTGAATGATTTTAACTTGCTGTCAGGATTCGTCATGACCCTCCGAAATGTTGCACGCCATCTTTTCCTGATCGCCATCCTTGGTGTCTCTGCCCTTGGTGCCACCGCTGGCATGGCCTTTGCCAAGCCGTTGAATGTTGTCGCGACCACATCCATGATCGCAGATGCGGCCCGTCAGGTTGCGGGTGAGCGGGCGGAGGTTACTGCTTTGATGGGTCCCGGGGTTGATCCGCATTCGTATCGTCAGACACGCAGCGACATTGCCGCCATGGCGCGCGCCGATCTTGTTTTGTGGCATGGTCTTTATCTTGAAGCGCAACTCGAAGAGTTTTTCCTTGATCTGGAAAAGCGCCGGAATGTGGTCGCAGTTGGCGAAGCCATCGACAAGAGCAAGCTTTTGAGTCATGCGGATTACAATGGCCGATACGATCCGCATGTCTGGATGGACCCGCAGCTATGGGAAACCGTGGTTGGGGCTGTACGTGATGCACTGATCAAAACCGATCCCGATGGCAAAGCGATCTATACCGCCAATGCCGACAAACACATTGCGGATATTGAAAAGCTGATTGGCTATATGAACTCGGTCACCACCTCTGTTCCGGAAAAAAGCCGTGTGCTGTTGACCGCACATGATGCCTTTAGTTATTTCGGGCGCGGGTATGATTTTGAGGTTCTGGGCATTCAAGGCATTTCAACCGAATCCGAGGCCGGGCTGCGCCGGGTCGAAGAGCTGGTTAACATCATTGTTGATCGCAATATTTCGGCCGTGTTTGTCGAAAGCTCGGTGCCTGAACGCAATGTCCGTGCCCTGATCGAAGGGGCCGAGGCCCGTGGGCAAGACGTCGTCATCGGTGGTACACTGTTTTCCGATGCCATGGGGGAACCGGGCACCTATGAAGGCACCTATATCGGTATGATCGATCATAACACCACCCTGATCACCCGTGCGCTGGGTGGTGATGCGCCTAAAACCGGCATGCAGGGTGAACTTGCACCAAGCTCATAACGTAAAGACCGCAAGTGCCAAGCAGGTAAAACATTGATAAAATCAATGATCAAATGCACACAGTGTCGGACCACGGACAAAGCAACAGGAAAATTTCATGCGTAACGCCGAACTGATTGCCGAGGCCGGAAAGATTGTTGATGTCGCAGGCAAGGACGCACCACTGACGGTGCGCGGCCTGACGGTTTCCTATGGCAATAAACCAGCTGTATTTTCGGTTGATGCCTCCATCCCCGCCGGATCGATGACCGCCATCATCGGCCCGAACGGGGCGGGGAAATCGACCTTCCTGAAAGGTGCGCTTGGTGTGGTGCCGCGTCTGTCGGGTGAAGTGCGCATTTTTGGCAAACCGTTTCACGAGGCCCGCGATCGGGTGGCCTATGTGCCCCAACGCGCCAGTGTTGATTGGGATTTTCCGGCCCGGGTGATTGATGTCGTTCTGATGGGGCTTTATGGATCGGTCGGTTTGTTTCGCCTATGGCGGGCACGCCACCGTGAACAGGCGATGGCCTGCCTTGACCGGGTCGGTATGGCCGATTTCGCCGACCGGCAGATCGGGCAACTTTCAGGCGGGCAGCAGCAACGTGTGTTTCTGGCCCGTGCGCTGGCGCAAAATGCCGAGTTTTATTTGCTTGATGAGCCGTTTGCCGGGGTCGATGCCGCGACCGAACGTGCCATTGTCTCGGTTCTTAAAGACCTTAAATCCGAAGGCCGCACGGTTGTCTGTGTGCATCATGATCTTTCGACCGTGCCGGAATATTTTGACCGCGTGTTGCTGATCAATGTCCGGCGCATCGCCGAAGGCCCGGTAGAGACGACCTTTACCGCCGAGAACCTTCAGGAAACCTATGGCGGGCGTCTTGCCGCCACCCATATCGACGAGTTGCGCCTCGCCTGATTGAGGCAGCCTGAGATAAGCACAGCACGGTAACGCAAAGATCGCACCATGAGTTTTCTCGATTATTTCATAAGCGCCCTGTTGTTGCAGGCCGGATATAACAGCGCCCTTGTCGCAGTTGGTGCCGGGTTGCTTGGCCTGTCGGCGGGTAGTGCCGGGGCGTTTATTTTCCTGCGCAAACGCGCATTGGTGTCCGATGCGATCAGTCACGCCACCCTGCCCGGTGTTGGCTTGGCCTTCATGATCATGGTGGCCTTTGGGTCTGATGGCCGCTGGTTGCCGGGATTGATCATTGGATCGGCGATTTCATCGGCGATTGGCCTGATCCTTGTCGAATGGATCACGCGCAAAACCCGTCTGACCGAGGATGCAGCGATTGGTGCGGTGCTGTCGGTATTTTTCGGATTTGGCATTGTTCTTTTGACGATCATCCAGACCATGTCATCGGGCCGTCAGGCCGGACTTGAAAACTTCCTGTTGGGATCGACGGCCGGCATGCTGATATCCGAGGCGACCACCATTGCGGTTGCTGGGGCCCTTGCCGCTGCATTCGTCTTTTTGCTGCGCCGTCCGATGACGCTGGTGGCGTTTGATCCGGAATATGCCGCGACCACCGGGGTCAATGTGCGCAATATCGACCTTGCCATGATGGGCTTGGCCCTGATCGTTACCGTGATCGGGCTTAAGATCGTCGGACTGATCCTGATTGTTGCGCTTTTGATCATCCCACCGGTCACCGCCCGCTTCTGGACCAATCAGGTCGGCACGATGATTGGCATCTCAGCCGTGGTTGGCGGAGTATCAGGCTATATCGGTGCGGTTCTGTCGGCTGCGGAGGCGTCGCTCCCGACCGGACCGATCATTGTGCTCGTGGCGTTTGGTTTTTTCATAATCTCCGCATTGTTTTCCCCGTTACGTGGCGCACTGGCATCAGCGTTGCGCCATCAACGGTTTCAGCGCCGCGTCCATCGCCGTCAGGGACTTTTGGCCCTGTCGCGGCGTGAACCGATCTATGACGGATTGACCCTGCGCATTTTGCGCCGTTCGGGCATGATCCGGCGCGACGGGGTCGCGACATTGCGCGGACGCACCGCATCGGAAAAGGCATCGCGTGATGAGGCCCGCTGGGCCATGGCGCGCCGTATCCTGCCCGATGACTCAGCGATTGAACGGTATGACGGGCTGACCCCGATTGAACGGATGATGACATCCGACCAGATTGCCGAAATCGACCGCATGCTTGCCGAGAAGCAAGGAGCATCCGCATGATCGACAATCTGATGACCGCCCTTGGGGCCGAGTTTGTCCAACTGAGCTTAACACCGATCCTGATTGGTATTCTGGCCGCTGTTGCCTGCGCGTTGCCGGGCAATTTCCTGTTGCTGCGTCGTCAGGCCCTGATTGGGGATGCGATTAGCCATGTGGTGCTTCCCGGCATTGTCGCGGCCTTTCTTATCACAGGCACCATCACCGCGGTGCCGATGATGCTCGGTGCCGGGGCGGCCGCGATTGTCGCCGTTGTCATGATCGAGATTGTCAAACGTCTGGGTCGGGTTGAACCGGGGGCGGCCATGGGATTGGTGTTTACCACCTTGTTTGCCGCCGGTGTGCTGTTCCTAGAAATAACCGATACCAGTTCGGTGCATATTGATGTGCAGCATGCGCTTTTGGGTAATCTTGAAAGTCTGATCTGGTTTGATGCAGAAGGCTGGCAGTCCCTTGTTGATCCAGCCGCCTTGGCGACCCTGCCACCGCAATTACCGCGTCTGGCGTTGGTTCTGGTCGGGATCGGGTTGTTTATTGTTCTGTTCTGGAAAGAACTTAAAATATCGACCTTTGACGCCGCCTTTGCCGGGGCGATTGGTATTCGCACAGGACTTCTCAGCTTTGCGCTGGTGGTGGCCACCGCGATTGCCGCCGTGGCGGCCTTTGACGCGGTCGGGTCGATCATTGTGATTGCGATGTTTGTCTGCCCACCGGCAAGTGCCCGGTTGATGACCAACCAGCTTGGCCGACAGGTTGGTTGGTCCGTCGTCTTTGCAACGATTTCGGCCATTCTGGGCTATGTCTTTGCCGGATATGGACCGGGATGGTTCGGGTCCCCCTATGCGGTCAGTGCGGCGGGCATGATTGCCACGATTTCCGGAATCATAATGCTGTTGGCTTGCCTGTTTGGGCCGCAACGCAAGCGGGTCGGCCAACAGGCAGAAGCCTAGGGTAATTTTCTCCTCGCCCAACCAAAGCCCATCGCACATACTCGCGCGATGCAAATTGTTCGGATTTTCAATCACCTTGTGATGATGATGTGCATGCTGATGTCTGTCACGACATGGGCACAGGCACAAACGGATGGCACGTCCGAGCCCGTCATTGCAAAGATCAAGGACGACTTGAAATCATATGGCGATCTTGATCTTTATGTATTCGAGGATCGTCAGGCATTTCTTGCGATTTTGGATGACACCCTTGGTCTGGACAATATCGCCAGCCCGGAAAAGGCATTCGCCAAACTGCCCCGGTCGCCCTTTACCATCACCGGACGAAAGAGTGGCAAGCAAATACCGTCCTGCCAGATTTTCGTGCCCGCCAATATCGCACCACAAAGTGGCAACGAGATTTTCGCCCAGTTGATGCGCGGATGGTTTGGACAATCTTTGACCTATCAAAGCAGTGCCGAGCAAACGTTTGAGTGGCTGATCCATCATGAAGCGCGTCACTGTATGCCAGAACATTTCGGGGACGGAGATGCCAAAAGCCATGCCGATGAAGTTGATGCCGATATTTTCGCGTTTAACGCCTTATCCAAAACGATCAAAAACCCAAACGGACTTGCTGCCGATATCATCGCCTTTCGCATGATCACGGCGGCCCTGTTTGCCGATGCCATCCATATGACCGGCCTCTCAGTCAAATACGGGCTTACGGCCATGGCCCCGCAAGAGATGCTGACGGCGGATCAGGAAATCGTGGCGTTCAGGTCGGCACGGAAACTGGTTTTTGCCCGCGCACGGGCCCTGGCAACCGGGGTTAATCCGACAAATCGCGAACTGACACGCGCGGTAACCGAACTGCGCGAAGAAATAGACCAGGGCGGACTTACCCCCCCATCGCCTTTGGTTTCGGAAATCCTGATGGATCTCGATGATGCGATTGCACATCTCGCACCAAAGCTTCATCAGTCGGTTGCCACCCGTTAATCGTTAATTATCCTCGACCGGCCTTGCGCCAGAACGTCATGGCCAGACATTGATCACGCGTTAATCCGATGTCCTTGCGCCAGAAATTGTGGATCGGTTTATAGTCATCCTGCTCCACCCCGGCCCAGCAATAAACACTGAGTGCGTCCTTCGGGATGGAGATGACGCGCACAGCATCCTGAATGAGACTGTGTTCAACATCATCACCACAATCGCGTAACAGCCAGCGGACTTCAATCGCACTGTCGGTGGCGATGTCGATGATGTCATCCTTGCTACCGACCTCGATCATGGCATGGCCTTTGACGTGGGGCGGCATGGCATTAAGGTAGCGGCCAATCGCCGGAAGGGCGGTTTCATCCCCGGCGAACAACATCCAGTCCGCATCAGGCAATTCGTTGCCAAGCGGTCCGGTCATGGCGACCAGATCGCCTGTGCAAGCATGTATGGCAAAGGATGATCCCGGCCCATTATCGCCATGCACGACAAAATCAACATCCATCCAGCCCGCCGCAGCATTGATATCACGGATGGTATAGATGCGCTGTTCGATGGTGTCTTCGCCATGAGGCCAAACCGGCATGCCATTATCGGCAAGCGTTGGCCATTTTGGGGCCACCTGCCCGCGCGGTGGGATCAAAAGACGGATATGGATGCTGTCGGTGTCATAAGCCGCAATATCCGCCCCATGCAGCCTGATCCGGCGCATATGGGGCGAAAGATCGGTCACTTTTCCGACAGTAAGTTCGCGGAAATTGGGCAGCTTGCCGTTGCTTTTCCCGGCCCCCTTCCAGCGGCAATCAAGATTTGCCTCGGGCAAGGCGCCCTGGAGCAACGAAATGATCGCCGATTTCATCTGGATAACGCCAACGTCGCTGGTTGCGCCGACCTCGATATCCAAACCAGCATCGTTGCAGGCAAGGTGAACATGGCCGATGGATACCGAAACCCTGATGGCGTTCGCATCACCCTGCACATCGCAGTCATGGCTTTTGTAATAGTCTGATGCACGCGCGATGATCGCAGCACTGTCAGGAAGGGCTATGCGGGTTTTGGCGGTTAAAACAGGTGATGGCATGGGGCTCTCGACAGGATGAAAATGTATTGATCAACACATACAACATTGAGAATAACACTGATAGTCATTCTTAACAAAATTTCTCATGAAATAGCAACTGCCATGTTAGATATTTAGACAAATTCATAGACCCACGCTGGCGCGCATGTGTATCGCCCGGCAAGCTCCTGAAAGTATAAAGACCCGACCATGATCGATAAAATCCGCCGTCTCAAACCGTCTGAATTCACATTGGCCGTTGAATGGGCTGCCAAAGAAGGCTGGAATCCCGGCCATGCTGACGCCGAGGCATTTTTCAATACTGACCCTGAGGGCTTTTGGGGCGCGTTCGATAAAAAGGGTATGGCGGCGGTGATATCCGCCGTGCAGTACAGTTCCGATTTTGGATTTGTCGGATTTTATATATGCCGCGAAGACCGCCGTGGATCGGGCCTTGGATACAAGTTGTGGCAAACGGTTTTAAAAGACAACCCGCTTAAAACCATCGGACTTGATGGCGTTGTCGATCAGCAAGATAACTATCGCAAATCCGGTTTTGAATTTGCCCACCGCAATGTCCGATATGGCGGCATCGTGAAGGCCCAAAGCCCGGACAATGACGATCTGTTTGATCTGTTGATTGATGACATCGCCGTCATCAATGCGTTTGAGCAAACCTGCAAGCTGTTTGCCGAAAGCCGGATTGAATTCCTGCGCGGCTGGATTGGTGCTGCAAACCACACGGCGATTGCACTACAGGGCCCGATGGGGTTGCGCGGATACGGCGTCATTCGCCCCTGTGAAGAGGGTCACAAGGTCGGTCCGCTTTTTGCCCCAAACCCCAAAGATGCCAAGGTGCTGTTTGACGCCCTTTTGGCACGTCGCGCCGATCAGGGTGGCAAAGTATTTCTCGATGTGCCCGAACCCAATCAGGCGGCAATTGAGCTTGCCAGCAGCCATGGCATGCAGCCTGAATTTGAAACCGCGCGGATGTATAAAGGCACAGCACCGGCACTTGAACTTGACATGACCTTTGGCATTTCATCGTTTGAATTAGGGTAATTATCCTTACGATGGGGTTGAGGCTTGGCTAAAAGTCTGGCAACAAACATTTAATGCCAAAAGTATAGATCGACCTAACCCAATGCCATAGCTTTACAAGCAGTTTGTAGAGTTCCCGGGTCGATCACGGTTACAGGCGTGAAAAGTTGTCAGATTTTTTATGGAAAAAGGACGCCACAGCCCCCAACTCTTTGAAAGGGGGACTAATCGACATTCAGGCCACAATCATAAACCGATGAAGACTTTTCGCCCGACATCTGTGACGCGACGCACCGCCTCGTCTATCCGGGGCACGGATTTATCTGCTGCGGCTGATCAGGTGATACAAAAACAGTCATAACGCTGGACACCAGAAACCGATATGGATATTGCGACACTCATTGGGATCCTTGCCGGATCGGGCGTTATTGTTGGCGCTATTTTGATCGGTGGTAATCTTGGTGCTTTTGTTGATGTGCCGTCTATCATGGTTGTGTTTGGCGGCACAGCGGCCGCAACCCTGATCAAGTTTCCGATGCGCGATGTGATCAAGTCACTCAAGATCGGGATCGGCATCGCCTTTAAGAACCCCAAGGAAGACCCGCTTTCGATCTATGAGAAAGCCATCGAACTTGCCGGTCTTGTCCGCAAAAACGGGTTGCTTGGTCTTGAAACAGCAGAAGTCGACAACGAGATCATGGCACGTGGCATTCGCATGTGTGTCGATGGCCACAGCGGCGAAGTGATCCGAAGTTCGATCTCAAGCGAAGTTGAAAAATCCATTCAAAATGATGAGCTCGGGGAACTGATGTTCCGCGGGATTGGCGATACCGCGCCAGCATTTGGCATGATCGGCACACTGGTTGGTCTGGTGCAGATGCTGGCCAACCTGTCTGATCCTGATGCGATTGGGCCGGCGATGGCGATTGCCATGCTGACAACATTCTATGGCGCGGTTCTTGCCAACCTGATTGCCCTTCCGATTGCCGATAAACTGGCCCTTAAGGTTGATCGTCTGAAAAACACCAAACAATTGATCATTGAGTCTGTCGTTCAAATTCAAGGCAGCCAGAGCCCTATGGTGATGAAGGAAATTCTGGGTCCCTATTTGCCCGGTGGCATCCCCAAAGATGCCGAAGGCGACGGGGAATAATCATGGCATCCTCTTTCATCCGGAACATGGTGTAAGGCCATGGCAAAGAAACCCGCAGCAGGCGCCCCCGCATGGATGGCGACATTCGCCGATTTGATGTCGTTGCTGCTTGTTTTATTCGTTCTGTTGCTGACCTTTGCTGAGATGGATGTCATCCGTTACAAGCAAATCGCAGGGTCGATCAAAGGTGCCTTTGGTTTTTCCAAAGAAGATCAGCTTGCCGGTGTAATTGAAATGGACGGGTCGATTGTTGGCAAGGCCCTAAAGGCACCAACGCCCGATACCCCACGGGTTGTTGCAGAAATTCCAAAGGCCGAAACGCCGAAAGTCGAGATCGATCAGACCGACAGCAAAGAAGAAAAAGCCGAAGCCCTTGAAGAAACACTCAGTACCGTTCTTGAAAACATGGGACTTAGCGATCAAGTCGGGCTGGAACGCATTGATGGTGATGTGATCGTAAGCTTTCCAAATGAGCTGGCCTTTCCGTCGGGTTCTTCGGGCATGACAGAAGAATTCGCCGCCGTCCTGAACCGCGTTACGCCCGTGATCAATCAGACTGACGGTGAAGTTCATATCGCAGGTCACACCGATAATATTCCGGTTTCGTCTTCGTCTCCCTATATATCAAACTGGGACCTTTCCGCAGCACGTGCGACGTCCGTTTTGCATCATATGATTGATCAGAACGGCACAGAACCGTCGCGGATGGTCATTCAGGGATATGGTGACAGCCGTCCGATTGCGACAAATGACACCCCGGAAGGACGATCACAAAACCGTCGGGTTGCGATCACCATCGAAATGGTCGAAAGCAACAAACCAGATGGGACGACAAATGGCAGTGCTGCACCCACCGGTCAGAATGAAGAAGATACTGCCCAAAGTGAAAGCTCGGCCCAAGACGGCCCAACAACGCCCGAAGAAGCCTCGACAACAAGGCGTCGAACCTTCAGCATTCCGGGGAACCAGTGATCGGTATATTTAACCAACTGCGCAGTGAACCGCGTGGCAGGGACGAAATCCGCGCTGCTTAACGCGTTTGGCAACAATAGGAATTCACGCATCATGACGATGCAAGAAAACAACAATAAAACGATCCTGTATGCCGACTACAGCGAACGCAACATTCGTTCCGCCAAGGAAGCGATTGATCCTCTTGGATTTGGCGACTTCATTCGCTGCGATGACCGTGAAAAGACCGTTGAACTTGTGAGTTCCTTAAAGCCCGACATCGTTCTGGTGGGTCTGTACCTTGATGGCATGCGCGGCATTTCGACCATCCGTTCGATCCGCGAAAGCATCACGGCCACCAACCGCCACGGCAAGGATGTCACCATCCTGCTTGGTGCGCCAAAACTTGACCGTCGCGCCATGCGTGAGGCCGTTGATGCCGGCATAGAAGGCATCTTCCGCCAGCCTGTTGATCCGGCACGGTTGCGCAAGATCATTACATCCGTGATGAAAAAGCCGCGCCGGTTTGTTCTTCAAGATGATTACTTCGGTCCCGCACGGCCACAGGACTTAGCCAAAGACGACACCGTACCGTCACCCGAAGACGAAAGTGTTTCAGAAACCAAGCAGCGTCGGCACAGCGACAAGGCCCGCGCACCGGCATCTGCGTCCGTCACGATTAAACCAAATGGCCGACGCCGCAGCGATACTGCTGTGAAACCTGAGCCAACATCTCTGCCAGATAGCACGAACAAACAAACCTTTGATGATGGCGAACTTGCCGGAGTTGCTAATCAAGACAAGGAATCTCTTGATGCCCGCAACATCAAAGCGGCAATTGCCGCGCGCGCGCTTTTAAAACCAGATCCTGTGCCCAAAAAGCCAAAGCCGAAATCAAAACCACAGAAGGTCGCGGCGGAAACCACAGAAGCCGAAGAAGACACAGTCCCCGTTGCAGCAAGTCCAAAAGAACTCGCCAAAGAAGAACCAGTCCCTGCGTCTGTCTCAAAACAGGCCGACGTTGCCGGTGAGCGTGAGGTTGAGGTTGACGCCGAGCCCGAGATTGATGAAGAGGAGCTTGTTGAAATTGATCTGCAAGCAGCCCTTGTGGATCACAAGCTTTGGGTCGATACCGGCGGTAAGGAAGGGTCGGTCATGGCAATTGAACATGCCGATTTGCGCGATGCTGATCTTGAAGGCATTGATCTTAGCCGATGCGGCCTTCGTTTTGCGTCTTTCAGAAACGCCAATTGCAAGAATGCGGTTCTTCGACGGTGTGACCTGACCGCGGCTGACTTTGTTGAAAGTAACCTTGAAAGTGCCAATCTTGCCGCCAGCCGTTTATCCGGCGCACGGTTTAACGAGGCGACGCTGCGCAATACCGTGTTTCTGGGGTCCGATCTATCCAATGCCTGCTTTAAGGGCATGCATCTGATCAATTGTGATCTCAGCGGCACGAACCTTGCCGGGGCGGACTTCAGGGATGCGGATTTAAGCGGTGCCAATGGCTTGTTTGCCGAACAGATCCAGCGCGCCCGCGTCAACACCAACACCCGCCTGCCCCGCAATTTGAAACTGCGCAGCTAATCGCTTAAAGCTCGCAGACCATATGTAAGCTTGGAAACGTAAAGTCAGATGCAAAGGGGGCTTCAAACGTCCCGATGACTTCAAAGCCAAGTTTTTCGTAGAACCTGCGTGCAGACAGGGTTGAATAGCATTCAAACCGGGTTGCTGTATGGGCCGCCTTTGCATCATGTACGCAGCGATCAAAGAGCACCTTTCCCAACCCCTGACGGGTAAACTCCGGATCAACGGCAAAATGGCGTACATGCGCCAGTCCCGGCTGAACTGGCTTTCCCGAAGCTCCGGGGCGTACGGCGGTCCATCCACCTGCCGCGATCACGCGTTTGCCTGTTTCCTTCACCAGATAATAGCTGCCCGACGACATTAACTCTGGCTTGGCAAAAGACAGGAATGGCATGGCGCGGGCGAGAACGTCCGGCGGGTAGTCGTCTTTAAGAAGCTCGGAATAAGACCGGGTAAACAATGCACTAATCGCATCTGCATCTGAAAGGGATGCAATTTCCACAATGCGATCTGCCATTGGTTTTAATCCCTATCTGCGACCAAACATCTTTTCGATGTCATGGAGTTTCAACTCGACATAGGTCGGGCGGCCATGATTGCACTGCCCGGAATGCGGGGTGGCTTCCATCTGGCGCAGCAATGCATTCATTTCATCGGCATTCAGCTTACGCCCCGACCGCACCGAGCCATGACAGGCCATGGTCGCGCAGACATACATCAGCCGGTCTTTCAGCAACATCCCCTGCCCCAGCTCGGCAATTTCGTCGGCCATGTCACGCACCAAGGACGCGACATCAACCTTGCCCAGCATCGCTGGCACTTCGCGAACAACAATCGCACCGGGGCCAAAGGGCTCGATCACCAGACCAAGTTCGGCAAATTCGTCGGCCCGGTCGCCAATGCGATCCGCCGATGCCTCGTCAAGTTCGACCACCTCGGGCAAGAGCAATCCCTGTCGCTTGACCCCGCTTTCGGCCAAGTCGGCCTTCATCCGTTCATAGACAATGCGTTCATGGGCGGCATGTTGATCGACAATCACCAAACCGTCGCGGGTTTGCGCGATGATATAATTGGCATGCACCTGCCCACGCGCCGCCCCCAAGGGATGATCGACAAATTTGGTATCATCGGTCATGTCAACGCGCGCGGATGGTCCCACACCATCATAGCCCCCCGCAAGGGCCGCGGCAGCAGCAACGGCAAAGCCACCATTTGCGTCCGGTGTACCGCCAAAATCACGTCCACGATCAAACAACCCGCCATAGCCCGGCGATTGGGCGGCATAGTTGCGTTCTATTGCCGCGTGACTGGGGGTATTGGCCTGATATTGGCCGATGTTAAAACCACCACCGCCAGATGATCGCGCCCCGCCACCATAGGGTAGACTTGGTCCTTGCCCTTCACGGCGAACGGCCCCCAGTGCCATATCAGCCACGGTCGTCGACGCCCGGTGCCCAGCACCTGCCAGCGCATGTTTAAGTGCGCCTACAATCAGGCCGCGCACCATGCCCGGATCGCGAAAACGCACTTCGGTCTTGCCCGGATGGACGTTAACGTCAACATCACGCGGGCTAAGTTCAAAGAATAATGCAAGTAACGGATGACGATCGCGTGCCAGGAAATCCTGATAGGCGCCACGCACAGCACCTTGCAACAATCTGTCCTTAACCGGACGGCCATTGACGAACAAAAACTGCATCTGCGCATTGCCACGGTTTAAGGTCGGCACCCCGGCATAGCCGGTCAGTTTGATGCCTTCGCGTTCGGCATTAATCTGAAGCGCGTTATCCTGAAATTCGCGGCCCATCACCGCCCCAAGCCGTTTAAGCCGCGCATCAAACAAATCACCTTCGCAGGCAGGATAATTCAGGATCGATTTGTTGTTATCGCCCGACAGGGTAAAGCCAACATCAGGGCGCGCCATCGCCAGACGGTCCATGATTTCACGGGCATACATTTGCTCGGTCCGCGCGGTTTTTAAAAACTTCAGCCGTGCCGGGGTGGCGTAAAACAGATCGCGCACCTCAACCCGCGTACCATATGGATGGGCTGCTGGTTCGGGCTCCCCCTTGGCCCCGCCTTCGATCAAAAGTGTCCATGCATTTTCCGCACCGCGCACCCGGCTGGTCAGGCGCATCCGCGAGACAGAGCCAATCGACGGCAGGGCTTCACCGCGAAACCCCATAAAGCCGATATTGAAAAGATCATCGTCGGGCAGCTTTGACGTCGCGTGGCGTTCTACCGAAAGGGCGAGTTCTTCGGGTGTCATACCCTTGCCGTCATCAGTGATCGACAAAAGCGTGCGCCCCCCATCGCGCAGATTGACGTCCACCCGCGTCGCCCCGGCATCCAGCGCATTTTCCACCAGTTCCTTGAGTGCGGCCGCAGGCCGTTCGACCACCTCACCGGCGGCAATCTGGTTGATCAGGTTCTGGGGCAGGACGCGCAGGGTCATGTGGGCGATGCTCGTAATCTTGATGTGTTGATCTTGGTTGAGATGAACCTATCAAAGCATAGAGCGCGACGAAATCTCTTTCGCCGCGCTCTCCTAGTAAAACAACATTTGCATATCAGGAATTGCGTAACGGTCCGTCGCCAATTGTAGCGGATATGCGATTGGAAAGAGCTTTCCGAAAGCCTTCGAGTTCGCTCGATGACCATCCGATATGATTAAATTGCCGAGTGTCGAAGTGAATTTTGTTCTCCTTCAACAAACTGCCTTCACATGTGGAAATCACCTCTAAACCCAAACCGCGCGCAAACCCGGCTTCGTAGTATACACCGCCTCGCATTCCCTCTTTAGGACCGTGGGTAAAATCTGCGACGACAAAACGAGCTCGACGTATTTCAGCAACAATTTCATCGTCAATTTTATTGTTGTGCTGCTTTTTGTCTATGCGAACGGGCTCATAACCGGCGTCAATGATTCCAGGTGCAATTGCTCCATCATACACATGTTGCATTTCTTCACCGAACCACATTGCTACAAATGCGTTCTTCGAAATTTTTTCTCTTCGAGAATCTTCTTCAATTTTCCGATAACCATCCAAAGTTATCTGGCATTTTTCTCTACCAGTTTTTTTGATGTAACCACTCGCTTCAAGTTGCTCAATCAAAAAACCAATTTCCAAATCATTCAAAGACTCACTGACAGCAGCACAAAAATTTCCCACTTCAGAGAGGCCATCAGTATAAAGGTGCTCCGAGAGCCCTGATATAGCGATATCGATGCTGGCTCCAATGTGAGTTTGCTTCGAAGCAAAGTGGTTCAGAAGTCTAATGACGCGGTCATGCACCGGGAGGGGGAGCGCAACTTGAATAAATTCCAGTACCTTCACCGTCACGTGAGGCATTTCCGAACCCATCCGGCGCTGATCGACTAGCCATGTAGTCAAACGAGCTTTAAAGACATCATCTATGCCTCTGAGGTTTGTCTCTGCATGGCGGGTAATCTCATATACTCCCCCGCACCTCGCAGAGTTAACGCATCTACCGTCCGAACCATCAGACGGCCAAATCTTCGCTTCAGTTCCCCAAATAGGACACTTATCACTTCCAAACATAAGCTTACCCTCAACTTTTATGAGAATAACCTTATCAAAACACAATGCACGGCGAAATCCATTTCACCGTGCATTGCAACTTTTCAAATTGGGCATTTTCGATCAGAAGGCCAGTTCGCCTTCGGGCTTACCAACCACCGTTACAGTAACATTGGCCGGGTCCATCAGTTCACCGGCAACCCGGTTGACGTCATCAAGGGTGACGGCATCGACAAGGCTGTTGCGGCGATCCAGGAAGTCCATGCCAAGGTCTTCTTTTTGCATACCGACCAGCATTCCCGACAGATTGCCAAGGCTGGTGAAGCGCAGCGGAAACGCGCCGGTCAGATAGGATTTGGCGTTATCAAGTTCTTCCTGTGACACGCCGGTGTCCTTCATCTTGGTCCACTCGGTACTGATCAGTGACAGGCTTTGCCCAATCGCGTCATTGCGTGTGGCAACCCCGCCCATCATCATTTCCGCATGATCCAGATCGGCCAAGTAGCTATAGACGCCATAAGCGAGCCCGCGCTTTTCGCGGACTTCCTCGGTCAGGCGTGACGAGAAGCCACCACCTCCGAGGATGTAATTCATCACATAGGCGGCATAGAAATCAGGATCGGTACGTTTGATGCCTTTTTGGCCCCAGATCGCCTGACTTTGCGGGATGTCTTGCTCCACCACATCCACCGCACCAAATGTCGGTGTGACGTCGGCAATAGCCGGAAGATCGGCATGATCGGGCAAACTGCCGAATGCCTCATCCAGCAACGGGCCAAGTTCATCGGCCGTAATATCGCCCGCCACCCCAATGATCAGGTTGTCCTTGGCAAAGGCATGACGGACAAAACCCCGGAAGTCATTGGCGTTAAGCGATGCCACGGTGTCAAAATTGCCTGATACCGGACGGGCATAGGGATGATCGCCAAAGATCGATTTAAAGAACGTCCGGCTGGCAATGTCGCGCGGATCATTTTCCGCACTTTTCAAGCCCGAGACGATCTGCGCACGGATGCGTTCAATTGCTTCATCGTCAAAGCGTGGCTCGGACAACGCCAGACGCAACAGATCAATCGCCGTATCGCGTTCGCGGGTCAAGGTCACCAGCGACCCGGCGAAATCATCGCGCCCGGCATCAAAAGACAGACTGATCGAGCGGTTTTCCATTTCACCGCGGAAGGTCTGGCTGTCCATTTCGCCCGCCCCTTCGTCAATCAGCCCCGACACCATGTTGGCCAGACCAAGCTTACCATCCGGGTCGGTCGACGCCCCAGCACCGGTAAAGGCAATGTCCATGGTCATCAGCGGATTGAGATGATCCTCGATCAACCAGGCCCGAATGCCGCCGTCAGAAACAACTTCTTGTACTTCGACAGCTTTGGCCTGACTTGCCAGACCAAAGGTCGCAAAGGCGGCAACGGTCAGTCCGGCAATGTGTTTTGTAAAATAGTTCATATCAATGTACTCCCCCGCCGGAATCCAGTGGAATAGCGGGGCCACTGCCCGATACAGGCCCGCCTTCGGGTGGCATCAACCAGCCGGTGACAGATTGTTTGTCATTAAAGACGTGCTTGGCGGCTTCGTTGACCTGATCAACCGTGACGGCCGAAATCCGATCTGGCCAGCTTTCGACCTGATCGACGGTTAAACCAACCGCAAGTGACTGCCCCAGCACGCGCGCGCCAGCAGATAGGGAATCACGGGCAAAGACCGCACTATCCAGAAGCTTCTGCTTGGCACGGTCGAGTTCATCCTCGGTCACGCCATCGGTTTTGAGCTTGGCAATCTGCTCATCAACCGCCTTTTCAAGATCGGCCAACTCGCCATCACCGCGTGGCACGGCATAAAGCCCGAAGCTTGCCAGATCGACAGCCACCGGGTCATAGAAGGTCCCGACACTGGACGCAATCGACTGATCGACAACCAATGCCTTGAAGAAACGGCTGGTCGTGCCCGATCCAATGATCTCGCTCAAAAGCTCAAGCGGGGCCGCGTCAGCCGCGTTCTCAGAGTTATAAGATGGTGCCAGGTAATAGCGCGACATGGAGGCCTGACCAACGCGCGGATCACGCATGGTGACCTTGCGCGGGGCATGCTGGACCGGTTCCTTGACCCGGTGACGGGTGGAAACGTCGCCGCGCGGAATGACGCCATAGTATTTTTTGGCCATCGGCAGCAATTCATCCATCGTGATATCGCCAGCCACTACCAGAATGGCGTTATTGGGGGCGTACCATTCGTGGTAGAAATCAAGCGCGTCCTTGGTCGACAGCTGCTCCATTTCATTCATCCAGCCAATGATCGACCGACCATAGGGATGCGCCATATAAAGGGCTGCACGCATCTGCTCGCCCAGAAGGGCGCCGGGATTGTTATCAATCCGCGACCGGCGTTCTTCGATGATGACATCGCGTTCCGGTAGGACAACATCATCAGACAACTGTAAATTCGCCATCCGGTCGGCTTCCATCTTCATCACCAGATCAAGACGGTCACGTGCGATATTCTGGAAATAGCCGGTGTAGTCCCACGAGGTAAATGCATTGTCATTGCCGCCATTGCGCGCAACGATCTTGGAAAAGTCGCCCGGTGCGATGTCATTGGTGCCCTTGAACATCAGGTGTTCAAGAAAATGCGCAATGCCCGAAATCCCGGGCTGTTCGTCAGCAGAACCGACCTTATACCAGACCATCTGGGTGACGACGGGGGCACGGTGGTTTTCCACCAGCACCACCTGCATACCGTTATCAAGGGTTACGGTTTGCGGATTGAAAACCGCCGCCTGTGACAGATGCGGCATCATAACCATCATCACAGCGGCCAGCATCGACGCCGTCACAGGCATGCGTGCAAACATTACGGATAGTGTCGGAATTTTCATTATGTCATCCCATTCCATCAGGCATGGTGGTGCAAACTGGTTGCTTTGCGATCCCGGCACTTTTGGGCTCAGGGATATCGCGACAGGAAGTTCTTAAAAACCGAATATGACAGAACAAGGGCGCGGAAATTCCGCGCCCCTGATGAAATCTCAAAACTGTGGCTTAGTGCGCCCAGATGGCAAGATCGGCTTAGAAGATATCTTCAAGCCAGCCCTTTTGTTTGCGTTCGATCACCGGGGTGTCGCCACCGCCAGCAGCAGAGTCGCCAAGCGCCTGCTGATCGCGGATGCGTTTTGCCTCAGCCGCCGGATCAACCGTGGTGCCATATTCTGGCTTGTCCTGCCAGAAGATCAGGTCATCAACAACGCTGTCGCTTTCCGAAATAAAGATCGAGGTTTCCCGATCCACGGTATTGCGGATATCAGGCGATGCATATTGCGCGCCCGATTGCGACAGCAGTGCGACCTGTCCCTTACTGCGCGTGCCTTCAGAAATGTCACGTTTAACGCCGTTGGGATCTTCGCCAGTCAAAATGCGGCGGGCCTGATCGGTGGTGGTTCCGGTCTGCGGACGTGCCGCACCCGGTTCAGGAACACGCAAGGTAAAATCAGGCGGCAGGCTGAGCGGTGCGCGCGAGACAACCTGAAACTCGTCAGGTGCCTGTTTATTCAGGCCAAAGGTTTCGCGCGTTGACTCGCAACCGGCAACACCAAGGGCGAGCCCACCCAAAAGCGCAATTTTAAACAGATTGGTCGTCAGTTTCCGGGCCATTCCTGCCTCTTATACACATCGTGACCGGGTGGAATTACACCGGTCTTAAATTATCTAACTGATTTTTTACCGCCAAAAAGGGAATCGATCAACAGTAGCGCTGCACCAATTGTAATCGAACTGTCGGCAATATTGAAAACCGGCCAGTGATATCCGGCCACATGCAGGTCGATAAAATCGGTTACCGCACCATGACGCAGACGATCCACAAGGTTGCCAATCGCCCCGCCCACAACCAGCGCAAGTGCCAAACGTAGCATACGATCGCGCGTGCGCCACATCCATATGCAAAAGCCAATCGTGATCGCCGCTGTTGCAGCGATCATCACCCATGGTGCCTGCCCCTGAAACAGGCCAAACGACACGCCCGGGTTCCACGCCAGCACAAAGTTCATGAACGGTGTGACTTCAATCACGCGGAACGGGTTGGACAACCCGTCAATCGCAAGCTGCTTGGTCCATTGGTCCAGCGCAAAAACCACCGCAATGACAATCAGACCAAACACAAAGGCGCGACGCTTCATCAATACTCTTTCACACTTACCGGTCGAGGCCCGCCCAAGGACAAGCCAGCGCCAGAAAACCACATACCTTATTCGGCGGCGGTAATTCCCATTTCATCGACAGCATCCGCACAACGGTTGCAGATGGTTTTATGTTCGGCGTGGCTGCCCACTTCCGGCAGTGTCTGCCAGCAGCGTTCACATTTATCCCCATCGGCCAATCCCGGCACAACGCCAACACCCGCAACATCGTCAAGGGTATAGGCACCTTCCGGTGCATCACCCGTGACTAATTCGATGTCAGATGTGATGGCAATTTCGGCAAGATTAAGGCCGCTGAGTGCTTCGACATAGTCCGCTGTCGCGTAAACCGTTGGTGCGGCATCAAGGCTGGCCCCAATGCGTTTTTCTGCCCGTTCAAGTTCAAGCGCACCGGTGACAACACGGCGCAATTTACGAATTTTCGCCCATTTGGCGGCCAATGCATCGTCTTTCCAGCCATCTGAAACCGTATTGAAGGTTTCAGAATGGACAGAACTGTCCGCGCCATAGCGCGCACGCCATGCCTCATCGGCGGTAAAGCACAGAACCGGTGCCAACCAGCGCACCAGACTGTCAAACACGCGATCCATCACCGTCCGTGCGGCACGGCGGCGCGCACTGCTTGGCGCGTCGCAATACAGCGCGTCTTTGCGGATGTCGAGACAGAAGGCCGACATGTCGAGCGCACAGAAGTTGTGCAGTTCGATGAACATGCTATGGAAATCGTAATCTGCCGTTGTCTTGCGCACCATATCGTCAAGGTGGCTCAGACGATGCAGAACCCAGCGTTCGAGTTCTGGCAGTTCATTGTCAGGAACTTTTTCCGCCTCGGTAAAGCCGTCAAGGTTGCCCAGCAAGAAGCGCAGTGTATTGCGCAAGCGACGATAGACGTCCGAATGACGCTGGATGATTTCATGGCTGATGCGCAGATCGTCATGATAGTCCGAGCTTACCACCCACAAACGCAGGATATCGGCACCAAGCTTGTCGATGATGTCATTTGGCGCAATAACGTTGCCGAGCGATTTCGACATTTTGCGGCCATTGCCATCAAGCACAAAACCATGGGTCAGAACCGCTTCATACGGCGCGCGACCGCGCGTTCCGCACGACTCAAGAAGCGAGCTGTGGAACCAGCCACGATGCTGATCGGACCCTTCAAGATACAAATCCGCCGGCCATTTCAGGTCCTGACGTTCTTCAAGCACAAAGGCATGGGTCGAACCGGAATCAAACCAGACGTCAAGAACGTCGGTGACCTGTTCAAAATCATTGGCATCGTATTTATCGCCAAGGAAATACTGCGCGTCGCGGATGAACCACGCGTCGGCACCTTCGGCACAGAACGCTTCGTAAACACGATCAAGGACTTCCTGATCACGCAACGGCTGACGGGTATTTTTATCAATGAACACCGTGATCGGCACACCCCACGCACGTTGGCGCGATACGCACCAATCGGGACGGTTGGCAATCATGGCATGCAAACGGTTACGACCGCCTTCGGGCACAAAGCGGGTTTCATCAATCGCTTTGAGCGCCTTTTCACGCAGATCGTTGTCCTGCATGGAAATGAACCACTGCGGGGTGGTGCGATAGATCACCGGTGCCTTGGAGCGCCACGAGCACGGATAGGAGTGCTTTAAACGGCCACGCGACAACAAGGCACCAACTTCGATCAGTTTGGTAATGACGGCTTCGTTGGCGTCTGCTTCCTTACCGTTTTCATCATAGATGCGCTTGCCAGCAAACAGCGGCACTGTCGGATAATAGGCACCGTCGCCATCGACCATTTCCGGGATTTCGAGACCATATTTCAAACCGGTCTGGTAATCGTCCGGGCCGTGGGTCGGTGCGGTATGCACGAACCCGGTACCGGTATCGGTCGTGACATAGTCCGCTGCCAGAAGTGGCACATCAAACTCATAGCCCTGCCCGCGGAACGGATGGGCCGCAACCGTGCCTTCAAGCTCGGAACCCTTGAAAGTGCCGACTACCTTATGGCCGGTCACGCGACCATTTTTGCACATGTCTTCAAGAAGATCGGTACAAACCGCCATCTTCTCACCAACCGTCGCCCAGGCTTCTTCGGCGGTTTCGGTAACTTCGATCACCGAATATTCGATATCGTCGCCATAGGAAATCGCACGGTTGCCCGGAATGGTCCATGGCGTCGTGGTCCAGATGACAATCGCGGTGTCTTTAAGCAGATCGACCTTGGTCTCACGCACCGGGAAACGGACATAGATCGTTTTGCTGGTGTGGTCGTGATATTCAACCTCGGCCTCGGCCAGGGCGGTTTTTTCAACCACCGACCACATGACCGGTTTGGAGCCCATATAGAGCGACCCGTTCATCAGGAACTTGCCAAGCTCACGCGCGATGGAGGCTTCAGCTTTGAAGTCCATGGTGACATAGGGGTTATCCCAGTCGCCCATCACGCCAAGACGTTTAAACTCTTCGCGCTGAACATCGAGCCATTTCTCGGCAAACTCGCGGCATTCCTTGCGGAATTCGGCGATTGGCACATCGTCCTTGTTTTTGCCTTTGGCACGGTATTGCTCTTCGATTTTCCATTCGATCGGAAGACCGTGGCAATCCCAGCCCGGAACATAAACCGCGTTCTTGCCCAGCATTTGCTGCGACCGGGTGATCACGTCTTTTAGGATTTTGTTCAGCGCATGACCAATGTGCAGATGGCCGTTGGCATAGGGCGGGCCATCATGAAGGACAAACATTTCACGATCTGCCGAAATACCGCGAATTTTGCCATAGAGATCCTCATCCTTCCACTGCGCGAGCAGGGTGGGCTCCATCTTTGGCAAACCCGCCCGCATCGGGAAATCGGTTTTGGGCAGGATAACGGTTTTCTTGTATTCGACACTCATCGTGACGGTCCTGTGGTCTTGAACAAATTAAAAAGGGCGAACCCCCGGTGATTACGGCTACCCCTTAAAAGGCGCGCGGATCATAGCGGGTTCGTCGATAAATTCAAATCTTGCCGAGAATCTCTTTGGCAGCAACGACATCGGATGCGATTTGGGCCTTTAGCGCATCCAACCCGTCGAACTTCTTTTCGCCCCGGATAAAGCCGTGTAACCGCACACGAACAGGGCGGTCATAGATGTCCTGATCGAAATCAAACAGGTGTGCTTCAAGCCCGGCATCATTATCGCCGCCAAAGCTCGGACGCACACCGATGTTTGCGACTCCGCGCACCCAACGTTCCACCGTTTGACCGTCATCTTGCGAAATCAGGCCAAGTTCGATGGCATAAACACCAAATTTGGGACGTAAATGATTGCCCAAGGCAACATTGGCCGTCGGAAACCCGATGGTGCGACCCCGTGCATCCCCATGCGCAACAATTCCGGCAATTTCCCACGGACGCCCCAACAGATGGGTGGCATCCTGTGGACGGCCATCGCGCAGGGCTTGTCGAATTGCGGTTGAGGAATAAACAATCCCGTTATCATGGGTCACGGCCTCAACCGCCGTCACACCAAACCCGGATGTTTGGCCAATGGAACGCAGCAAATCAACATCACCTGCCCGTCCTTTTCCAAAGCAAAAGTCCCAGCCAACCACGACATGTTTGGCGCCAAGCCCTTTGACCAGAACCCGCTCGATGAATTCTTCTGCGCTCATGGCGGCAAAATCGCGGTTGAACTCCGCTTCATAGAAAAGATCGATATCAATGTTGCTGGCCGCGGTTTCGCGGTCATCTGCCGATGTCAGGCGAAAGGGCGGATCATCGGCACGGAACAGCATGCGGGGATGGGGCTCAAATGTCAGGATTGCCAGCGGCACGCCAAGGTCGCGCGCAATCTCACGCGCCTGATCAAGAAGCGATTGATGCCCCAGATGCAAACCATCGAAATTACCAATCGCAACAACAGCGCCGCGCGCCTCATCGGTCAGGTTTTCAAAAGATCGAAAAACGCGCATTCGCGCTGGTCTCTCTTGCTGCTTGGGTCCATGTCAGCCGACAGCATATCGGCAAATCCAGCAGGCAGCTATAAAGGGCGCAGGCCCAAAGCGTAAAGACTTTTCCACCAAAAAACGCGCAGTCCTTTGGCGGAAACATCTTATAGCCATACCATGTGAGGATTTCGAAAATGTGTTTAAGCCCGGCTGGGCACCATAACAACGGCTTCGCCCACGATCACGCAGCGGTCCCCGACATAGCAGTTGGTTTCAAGGATAGCGCGTTTTTTCGCTGCAATGATTTCGCGGACTTCGACCTTGGCCGTAACCGTATCACCAATGCGTACCGGTGCCTTGAATTGCAGGCTTTGTGAAAGATAAATCGTTCCCGGGCCGGGCAATTTGGTACCCAGCACCGTGGAAATGAAGCCCGCCGACAGCATCCCGTGGGCAATACGCCCTTCGAACATGGTGGTTTCGGCGTATTCCTGATTAAGGTGAACCGGATTGGTATCACCCGACATTCCGGCAAACATGACAATATCGGTTTCCGTTACCGTCTTGCCATAACTCGCGGACTGGCCCACCTCCAGATCTTCGAGATACAGCCCTTCCAGTCCGTTCATTTCTTTCATATCGTCAGTTTCCTTGCCTGTCACAGTCGGTATCGACCTTGCGCTTTACGCGCTTGTAGTTAATTTTTGCATCGCAATATTTTGTAACTTTATTGCGCAAGTTCAAGATTGGGCAATGCCTATTTCGTCGAACATGCTGTTGGATGTATATTGCAATTAGGAAAAAAGACGACACATCAAGGGCTTGGTAATTCGGATACAGGTCTTTATGCCCTCATAAAAATCACCGTGGCATACTGACCCTATTTCAAGGAAACGCACGCTTATGAATTCGACCAGCGCAGATATCTATGAGATTGCCATGGGCCGCTGGAGCCGCCGTTTGTCGCGCAGCTTCCTTGATTTTGTCGCCGCGCCATCGTGTGGTTCCCTGATTGATGTCGGCTGTGGCACGGGCAGTTTGACGTTGGCCGCAGCCACCCGTTACCCCAAGGCAAACATCGTCGGCATCGACCTGATGACCGATTATCTGACCGAGGCGCTGCGCAATACGGCGACCAATGTCCGGTTTGAAACCGGCGATGCATCGGCCCTTCCGTTTGCCGATGACAGTTTTGACACTGCCTTTTCGCAATTGCTGTTGAACGATCTGGATGGTCCGGCCGGTGCCGTTGGCGAAATGGTCCGCGTCACCCGCGCCAAAGGCCGGATTGCCGCCACAGTATGGGACCGCGCGGGCGGGCTGACCTTTATCCGTTTGTTTCTTGATGCGGCCGCCATTCTGGTCGATGGACCGGGAGAAGACCTGCGCAAAAAGGTTTTTGATGTGCCTTATCAGAACGAGGATGCATTATTTGATCTGTGGGCAGACGCCGGACTTCATGATGTTGATACGACAACCATTGCGGTGCGCATGGACTTTCTGGATTTTGATGATTACTGGCAGTCTCTTTTGGGCGCGCACAGCCTGATCCGGGAATTTTTCGCCAACCTGTCGCCCGAACTTGCCCATGATGTGCAGCAGGCAACGATGCGGGCTTTCCTTGGCGGCAAAGCCGATGGTCGGCGGTCTTTGGTGGCATCGGCCCTTGCTGTGCGCGGAATTGTGCCATCTTGACCAATATCCTCATACGTATGAGGATTGTACATCATGGCTGGCGAAATGGAAGCCACAGCACCCCAAGCAAACTTTGGCTTTTGGTATCACGAAATTCATCCAAACCAATCTGCATGTCATGATCATTGGTCTTTGTATGATCAATGTAGCTGACAAACAGGCGATCCCACACTGACAGGATATTTCCATAGTTGCTGTTGGTTTCGGTCGTCACGCTGGAATGATGAACCCGGTGCATATCAGGGGTGACAACTAGCGTCCGCAAGATGCGATCAAACGGTGCGGGAAAATGGACATTGCCATGGTTAAACAGGGCAAAGCCGCTGAGCATGCTTTCATAGACAACCACCGCCCACGGATCGGCCCCAATCAGTAAAACGAAGAACGATTTATAGCCAGCCGATGCAATAATTTCGACGGGGTGGAACCGCACGGCGGTTGAAACATCAAATTCAACATCGCAATGATGCACCCGATGAAACCGCCAGAACAGCGGAACAATATGAGTCAAACGATGCTGCCAATAAACCGCACAATCAAGAACCACAATCGCGATCAGTCCGGCAAGAAAGGGCGGAACCCCGGCCAGATTAAACAAGCCCAAGTCATTTTGCCCGGCCCAGATGGCGGTCGCAATCATGGCCGCCCCGACCGTAAAGCGGGTTAAGGCCGCACTGATCAGCAACAAACCAAAATTGGTCAGCCACCGTACTGGCCGACGCACAGCTTCACGGGGACGATAAGGCGCAACGGCTTCCCACAGGGCCATGACGGCCAATATGGTGGCAAAGATGCCGAGCCGAAGCAATCCGTTCTGATCCATGGGTCCCACTGCCTTAAACTGTGCTGGAAACCTGTTTGACGTTTCCTGAGGTTACAGTTTGACCCTCCATAAGGATGGATCAACTGTGTCACCTTGAATTGATAACGGATAATCACACGTACAAACAATATCTTGCTGGTCGCGACGCGATCACCATTATGTTAGATAATAAGCGTTTCGTGATGCACCACATGTTTAATCCGCTCGACGGAGCACCAAGGAGGGCCTGCATGCCAAACCCAACAGGACGTTTTCGGACACTTATGCTGTGTGTGTTCGCAACCCTGTCATTTGGTGGCATTGCCCACGCAGATGGTCCCCCGTTTGATTTACCCGTCGATTGCCTGAATGGCGAATGCGAGATCGTGCATTATGTCGATCATGATGCAGGCCCGGAAATTCGCGATTATGCGTGTGGTACGACAACCTATAACGGCCACCGCGGAACGGATTTTGCCATCCCGGATGAAGCCACTATGTTATCGGGTGTCGCGGTACGTGCGATTGCAGACGGCACCGTCACAGCCCTTCGCGAAGGGGTCGAGGACATTGATTCCGGTCGTCTGGATAAAGACAACCTTGAGGGCATCGAATGCGGCAATGGCATCCTGATTGACCATGCGAACGGCTGGCAAAGCCAATATTGCCATTTACGCCGCGGATCGGTCGCGGTGAAAAACGGTGACACGGTCAGTCGTGGGCAAGCGATCGCCCAGATCGGCATGTCCGGTCAGGCAACCTTTGCGCATCTGCATTTCAACCTGCGCAAAGACAAACAACTCGTTGATCCGTTCAGTGGCACCGTTATGGGCGCAAGTTCGACCAGTGACTGCACAGCCGAAAACGCAGTTCTTTGGTCGTCAACAGCGCGCCAACAAATGACATACAATGATGTCACGCTGTATGGTCATGGTTTTTCAATGGCGCGACCCAATGCATCGGATTTGAAACGGGGATACGGTAAAGAGCTTGAATTACCGCGTTCAGCCCCTGCTTTGTATTTTTGGGCATATCTGATTGGTGCCAATAATGGCGACGTCATCCGCCTCAGCCTACAAAGTCCGAATGGCAAAGGCGGGCATCGCGATTTTACAATCGACCTGCCCAATGACCAGGGACCACGCGCAAAATGGTTCTTTATCAATATGGATCGCCCGGGCAACTTATGGCCTGCGGGATCCTATCACGGCGAAGTCACCTTTACGCGTCCGGGACAGGCACCGAAAACGATTGGCGAAACCGACCTCACAATTCGTTAGGCCTTAGAAAAGGACCTACCTATTGAGGTATCAAACACCCGAATGTTTTGATGAAGTTACATCCGGTTTGCCATTTCTTACGTAGTGCAATCACGTGAGCTTGGTTACGACCGTCTTTGGGTAAAATAGAACTGCCGCACGATAAAGTGCAAAAACAACCCCATATTCAATCAGAAGCGGCAGTTGTGCAGAACCTTCGGGCTTCACAAAACAAATACGTTTGCTTTGCACCCGGGTTCAGAAATAAAATCATGCGAGTAAATTCGCTTACCACTTGGGAATAAATGATTATTTCCGAATTGATCGGCATGTAGATGTACAGAATATATGATTGCCTTACAACGCAACACGACATCGTTCTGGTGTTGGTTGCTGTATTACTGGGGCTTGGCGGCATTCATACTGCCTTCAATCTGTATGCGCGCGCCTGTATCGGACGTCTTCGCCAAAGGATCGCCTGGCTGTTCCTGACCGGTGTTGTGACCGGCAGTGCAATCTGGGCAACGCATTTCATTGCAATGCTGGCCTATGATCCGATTGTGCCCGTTGGCTACGATCCGGTTTTAACCGCGGTTTCGCTGGTGATTGCCATTGCCGCGACCAGTGTCGGCTTTGCGATTGCGTCGTTCCGTGGCCCGCATCCGGTTTTGTCACGGGTGGTCGGTGGCTTGATTGTCGGGCTTGGTATTTCGGCCATGCATTTCACCGGCATGTCGGCAATGAGCGTTCCGGGCGTGATCAGCTGGCACATGGATATCGTGATCGCAGCCATTCTGTTGGGTGCAGTGTTTGGCATGATATCACTTTGGCTGGCCGGGTCGGCACGCACCACACGCGAGATGTTGTGGGGCAAGACCAACCTGACGATCGCCGTTGCCACCATGCATTTCAGTGCCATGGGGGCCCTGATCATTACGCCTGACCCGACAATGCGGGTGCCAGCACAGTTGATATCAAGCGAATATCTGTCTGTTGGTGTGGCGGTTATTGTCACAATCCTGATTGCCATTGGCTTTATCACTGCCATGGTCGACCGCCAACTGCGTGCCCATGTCAGCAACCGGATGCGCATTCTGGGCGACTCAGCCATCGAAGCACTCGTCCTGACCCAAAATGGTCGGGTGATTGAAACCAACGAGAGCTTTTTGCGGCTGGTAAATGCCAGGCAGGACGAGGTCAATGACAGCGAATTCCTGTCGCACTGGCTGACCGAAGTTCCGCAAGCTTTTCGCGGTGGGAGCATCAATTACGTTGAAACATCCCTTCGCACACGCGATCAGGTCGATGTTCCGGTTGAAGTCATACGCCGTGAAATCCCGGCCGATGACTTTTCCGACAACACTGTGATTTTTGGCCTGCGTGACCTGCGCGAACGTCACGCCGCCGAGAAGCATATCCGGTTCCTCGCAGAACATGACTCACTCACACAGCTTTTAAATAGAACGACCTTTAATGATCGTATTACCGAAGCAATCATTGAAGCCGACGAGACCGGCGTGCCGATGACGGTGATGTGTCTTGATCTTGATCATTTCAAGGAACTCAATGACAGCTTTGGCCACATCGCAGGCGATCATGCGTTGCGTGAACTCGGCGAACGGCTGAGCAAGCTGAACTCAGACAATATTACAATCGCACGGGTTGGCGGTGATGAGTTCGTTGTATTGCTTCATCATCAAAACCGACCCGACGTGGCGCTTGCATCGGCAAATGCGCGCGCAGTCGCGCAAGACATTCTTGATTGCATCGCCATCCCGATCTTTATCAATAATAACCACCGGGCAAAACTGTCTGGCAGCATCGGCATTGCACATTATCCATCCGACGGCGAGGATGCCGAGGCCATCCTGTTCCATGCCGACCTTGCCATGTATCGGGTCAAGCAGTCGGGCGGCAATGATACGGTATTTTATTCGTCGGAAATGGACGAGGAATACCGCTTCAAGCGTCAACTATCATCCAATCTGCGTCAGGCAATGGAAAACGATACGCTGGAAGTCCATTACCAGCCGCAATGCCATGCAGACAGTCATGAAATCATGGCATTTGAGGCCCTTTTGCGCTGGAACGATCCGCAAATGGGCAACATACCGCCCAGTCGTTTTATACCGGTCGCCGAAGAAACCGGTTTGATCAATCAGGTCGGCGAATGGGTGCTGCGCAAGGCATGTCAGGAAGCAGCCAGTTGGCGAAAACCGCTTGGCATTGGCGTCAACCTCTCGGCTGTTCAATTGCAGGACCTTGAACTTCCAAACATCGTTCGCAGAATTGTTGAACAAAGCGGTCTTGATCCGAGACGCCTTGAACTTGAAGTTACCGAGACAGCACTTATTCACAACCCGGCCAGATCAATGAAGATCCTGTCCGAGATCAAGAAACTTGGTGTTCGCATCGCAATGGATGATTTCGGGACGGGGTATTCATCGCTGGCGACGTTGCAAAACTTCCCGGTCGACCGGATCAAAATTGATCAGTCCTTTATTGCCAAACTGATCGGCAATGATCAGGCGGTAGCGATTGTGCGTGCGGTGATAAACCTGAGCCATGATCTTAACCTTTCTGTCATTGCAGAAGGCGTTGAAACTGATGATCAGGCAAGGTTCCTGACCGATAACGACTGCAATGAGGTTCAAGGGTACAAATACGGCTACCCCCGCCCGATCAACGAATATTGGCATGTTGTCCATCCGAACAGCAACGATCAGGATATCTCAACTGATCTGGCGAAAAGCGCGAATCGGGTCTCTGGATCCGAGGCGCGTTAAACCGTTTACCCGAAACTGTCGTCGCCTGATTTGGGCAACACCGCATTTGTGACAAAAACAGCAGGAAAAAAGCGACCTTTTCCATCAGGTTGAAAGTTTTTTGACGTTTTTTGAGTCAGAGCCCTTGTATCGCGCCCTTTTGCCTGCCTATATTCGTTCTGTGCCCTGAGGCACCCCGAAGCTACCTGTCAGAAGACGGAGTGACTATGATGAACAAGCGTAAAGCCGTTGCTATTGCCATTGCCCGCGAACAGCAGATTGCCCGTTCGATGGAAATCCTGTTTGCAGGAACCATTGTGGCCATTATCGCATCGCTACTGATCATTTGATCGAATTCCCGCGTTCATCTTTTCCCGGTTAGCAATTTTGAACCGTGCGGTTCTGAAAATAAATGACTGCAAATTAGCTTCATGACCGATCACCGTATTTTCGTTGCCATCATTACGCGAATTATCAGCCCGGCAGTCTGAGGACGCCGGGACGTGCCTGTTCGCCTATTTGATACAATGAAAACATGTGTGCATCGTCATGACCAATCATGCTTATGCTGCGCTTGATCTAACTGCGCAGCCCAAGAAATCCGTCTATTGCTATTCTGTCCACGCCGCAGCCGAACCGGACGTCATGCCCCGCGTATTGGAACTGTTTGCCAAACGTAACCTGACACCGACCAGCTGGCATTCAACCGTTGCCAGCACCAATAGTGGTTACGACGAACTGCAAATCGACATCCAGATTCAGCAGCTTGAATCCAAAGTGGCCGAGCATATCGCGCGCTGCCTGCGTCAAATCGTGCATGTAAATACGGTGCTGACGTCGGAAAAAGGGTATTCAAACTCGGCACTGAGCGCATAGGGTTATCTTCTGCCTCACCGCATCAAACCAGCGCCATCCCATAAATAAAATGGTGCATGTTTCAAGGCCAATGAACTAGGGTGTCCGGGTCGTGGCACTGTCTTGATCATCTTGATCACAAGGCAGTGCGCCCCAACCGACGGAGTGCCCTTTGTCCTACCTTGACCATATCAAAGCCTGCAACAATGCCAACCTGTCACGCTATGCGCGCTTTCGCATTGGCAATGCACCACTTGGTGCCGTCCGGTCCGATTTTGCCAATGCGCTGATCGGGCTTGGCGGTGACTTCGTGCGCGATGAAAATGGTGAGTTTGGTTTTGCCCGTCATATTCAGACGCCAGCACAACGCAACGACACCTTGCATAGGGCAACGGTTCAGCTTTGCGATACTGGCCATATAAGGCACCTGCACGGCGAAAAGTTTGACGTTCGGGCCTCTCTGTCAGAAGCCCCACTCTGTCAGCTGGACCGTTTTGCCATGCCCCATTTCGGGTTTCGATCCTGGGGGGTGCATATGAACGGTTATGTCCGAAAATCCGATGGTCTTCACATGTGGATTGCCAAAAGGTCACAAGACAAACCAACCTACCCCGGCATGCTCGACAATATGGTGGCTGGTGGGCAGCCCGCAGGACTTGGCTTTCGTGAAAATATGATCAAGGAATGCGCTGAAGAAGCCGACATTCCATCCTCACTTGCCGATGGCCTTCAGGCGGTCGGTACGGTTTCATATCTGTATGAGACTGATGAGGGCCTTAAACCGGATGTCATGGTCAATTATGATCTGGAACTGCCCGAGACATTTGAACCAAGATGTGCCGATGGTGAGGTTGAGCGATTTGACCTTCTGCCAATTGCTGAGGTGGCTGAGATTGTTCGTAGCGGGTTTGACTTCAAATTCAACTGTGCGCTGGTGATCATCGACTTTCTGATCCGGCACGGTTACCTCACCGCAGATAACGAACCAGATTACAATGGTCTGATCACGGGCCTTCATCGCGATATCAATCGCTAGAACCTGTTGTCTGTCGGGTCAATGAGGGTGCTGCGAAAGCAGACTACTGGCGGGTGTTTGGCCCGCCCAGCAATGCACCAACGGCCATAACCGTCAGTTTGGCGCGCAGGTCTGGATCAAGTTTATCAAGATCAACCTGCTTTTTGCGTAAGGCCGACACGGCTTCTGCGATCAGTTCTTCGCGCCGCGCGTCTGCCTTGGTCGGCATTTTGCTTTTCTTTTTGCCCAGTTTGACGTCGGCGGCATCCAATGCCTTGAGGATTGCCGCATGCGGCGCGTCGGCCTGCTCGGTCAAGGTTTCTGCCAAAGCAAGAGCACGGGCTTCTTCAAGCGACATGCCGTCTTCCTGATGGGCCATGGCGCGATCTTCAATACGGCGCGCCTGTCGGGCATTGGTCGCCATCTGTTCGGCGGCTGCCGTATCACGGACTTCGAGGGATTGCGCTTTGTTGTAGGCGTTAATGGCCTCCCGGCCACTTTTGCCGACAAAGACGCGCATCAGCGTTTCCTTGAGCAATCCCATCAATACGTCCTTTGATTAAACATCCCGCTTCCGGGGGCAACTATTATGCACCCGAAAGGGTTTCGAAATCATTGCCTGTTTCATATTAGAAGATTCGACAGCACTTTAAATATGTTGTGCGACACGTCCTTCTTCAACGGCCAAAATGTATTCAATCAAAGCTTCGCAGTCAGTGGTTTTGAGATGATCAAGATCGCACAGGAAATCGACATTGCTTTTCGCCGGGTCATCCGGGTGGCCGACAATGCCAAATTTCACATATTCCCCATCCAGGGCATCTAGCGACGAGATAATGTCTGCGACACTCACCCGGTCGTCCGCAGTCAGTGACGTTCTGATCAGGACGAGCATATCCGCGTCACAATCAATGACCTGACGTGCAATGGATTGTGCATCTGAATGTGCGGGTGCGACATCGACGTCAAAGCCGCCATCAGCAAACAGGGTCGCGACCTTTTTATGGTGCCGTTCCTCATGCGAAGATGCTGTCGCCAACAGAAGTCGTGGATGACGGCCTTCCATTTCAGCGAATTTCGCCAAGCTTGTCGCGAGTTGGGAAGAAGTCATGGTACCTCGCTTTGCGTAACCGGCAGCGGCACAGAATGCATGCGCGGTAAAGATAGTATCCTTATCAAAGGCCGGGCTTGCAAGCACCGTGGTCAAGAACACATCGAAAGACGCATTTAAAACAAAGATCGCTTAGCCACCAAATGCGCCGAGCGCCCCAAGTGGGCTGATGCCAATGACATATCGGTGGGCGATGATCAGGCAGGCATAAATCATCACCCCCAAACCAATTTCACCCAGACCAATCGCACCATGAAGTACTGCACGCGGGGCAAACCGCCGAGTCCCGGCCAAAATCTCAGATATTTCGGCCTTTGACATCTCTTTCATGCGGATTTTTTCCATTCTGGCAAAACCGACCAGAGCAAAAACAGCACTTCCGCCAAAGAATATTACCGCGACCAGATCCCCATTGGGCAGCACATGTCCAAGTCCCCACAAGAATGCCCCAAGCAACAACGGATGCCGACAAAATGCATTAATCCCGGGGCGGTTTGGATCAAAACCATTTTTTCGCCCGATCGACAATGGACAGGGTTGAAGAATGGTCGCAGCCCACAAAATACATGCAGGTAACATCAGGCACAGCGCGACATAGACCTGCCATGGGGCAAACGGCCAAAGGGGTATGAAATCAGCAACAAGCACCTCGTGAATGACCCAAACCAGCAACACCAGCGAAAGCACTGAGAAGCAAACAACGTAAGCCCTTTGCCCCATCCATCCGACGATCTGATTTCGCATCAGACCGGGGATGATGTGGCCTGCCAAGAACACCACAACAGATATGAAAAACCAGATCAAATGACGATCTCCCCTTTACATTACGGCACCAACATGCAAATTGCGCTGTTCGCGCATCTTGGTCGTGGTGCGAATCTCCATGACACTTGCGTTACGCGATATTAGTAGATACGTCTGTATCCCTGTTTGACATCGGACAATAAGCATCTGTCATCGGTAACATACCGTCGGGCAGACAACGGAACACGGAATATACTCGAAATGAGCTGGACGCCGGAAAAGATTGAATTGCTGACTTCGCTCTGGAATCAGGGCTGGACCACGGCACGCATCGGTGAAGAACTGGGCGTTGGCAAGAATGCTGTGGTTGGCAAGGCACACCGCCTGGGACTGCCCAAGCGCCCCTCCCCGATCCAGCGCCGCGCGGAAGAAGCCGAACAGAAAAAGGCTCCTGCGCCGAAACAGCAGAGCAAAGGCATCTCTATCTATGATCTCGGGCCGGGCATGTGCCGCTGGCCGTTTGGTGATCCGGATACGGATGATTTTTATTTCTGCGGTAAGAAAAACATTCCGACCAAACCTTATTGCGACGAACATTGCGCGCAGGCCTATTTGAACGGCAAAAACCCACGTGAAGACAATCCGCCTTCGCAGCAGGGCGGTCCGAACAGAGGCCCACAGCGCCCCGGCGCAAAGAAATAAGTTGATCGGCTTAGATCGACCTCCAGAATTCAAAAAGCCGCCCAGCACATCCGGGCGGCTTTTTTTAGTTTCATATTCTGAACCGGAACACACCAAGCATAGCGCAAGGTAGCTCCGGCCAGACATCAATCATTATTTGGTTTGCAGGACATATTTGGCAAAACCATCCTTATCCTCACCGATAAAACTGATGTCGTCAGGGGCATTGACCGCCGATGATGCCTTTGGACTGGTGACGAACGTCACCTCGGACGCATCCCCAATCGGGGCAAAGCTCCAGTTACCATCCGCTTTCGGATCAATCGTCTTTTCCGACAGAATATAGTTGCCCAGAACGGTGCGGTTTTCATCGGGTGCCTCGACAATGACGGTCGATCCATCCAGCCCCGGGAAATTGCCACCACCACCGGCGCGATAGTTGTTGGTCGCGACAACAAACTGCTGATCGGCGTTCACCGGCTTACCCTCAAATGCCAGATTGACGATGCGGTGACTGTCGGCATTCACCACCTCACCCGCCTTGTTATAGCGGGCTGGTTTGGTGACATTGATCTGATAGGTCACCCCGTCAATCACGTCATAATTGTACGTTGGGAAATCCGGGTTAATAAGCGGCTGTTCTTCGCTACTATTCGGATCAATCTGATTGAACTGGCCGGCCGACATTTCCAGCCATTCGCGAACTTGATCGCCATTCAGCAGTACCGCACGGACTGTGTTGGGATAGATATAAAGGTCCGCAACGTTCTTAAGCGCGATTTTGCCTTCTGCAATATCGGTAAAGTAATCCGGGCCGCCACGACCACCGGCCTTGAACGGAGCCCCGGCTGACAGGATTGGAATGCCGTCATATTCCGAACCGTTCAGCAGTTTTTCCAGATACCATTTCTGGGCATTGGTCACGATCTGGATCGACGGATCATCGGCCACCAAGGCAAAGAAACTGTTGATCGGGGCAGCGGTCGTCCCGACACCTTCGCGCATATAGGCAATGGTGGCTTCGTGTTCTTCTTTTACTGCTGCGACCACATCAGGGTCGGCTTCGACAAGCGGGGTAACGTCACGACCTTCGCGCTGATAAATCGGGCGGGCTTCCGACAGGCTGTCGACCACGCTCCATGTCCCGTCATCTGACACATTCAGTTGCAGGTCAATCACGCCAAGGTGACTGCCCCAAAAGCCCGGCATGACGGCTGCAACACCATTAATCGTGCCCTTGGCAAGATCGACACCTTTGACATCGGCAAAGTCTTCTGAGGGGAACACCGTGTGGGCGTGGCCAAACAGGATGGCATCAATGCCTTCAACTTCGGACAGGTAATAGGTGGCGTTTTCTTCCATGCCATGGCGTTCCATGGTCGAAAAGCCGGAATGGGGCACCGCAATAACGATGTCCGCCCCCTTGGCACGCATTTCCGGCACGTATTTCTTCGCCATATCGACGATGTCTTTGGAAATCACCTTACCGGCGAGGTTGGTCTTGTCCCATTGCATGACTTGCGGCGGAACAAACCCGATCACGCCAACTTTTGCCTTATGGGTTTTACCGTTGTCATCAACGAATTCGCGGTCCAGCAAGACATAAGGCTCGAAATACGGTTTGTCGTTTTCTGCGTTATCATCGCCGTCATCGACAAATATATTGGCACTGACATAGGGGAAATCGGCACCGGCGAGTGACGTGGCAAGGAAGTCGAGACCATAGTTAAACTCATGATTGCCAATGTTGGCGGCGTCATACCCCAGAAGGTTCATTGCCTTATAAACCGGGTGTATTTCACCTTTTTTCAGGCCGCGTTCCTTGGCCATATAATCGCCCAGCGGGTTACCCTGAATAAGGTCGCCATTATCAACAAGGACCATGTTTTCGGCTTCGCCGCGTGCGGTTTTGAGCAATGTCGCAACCTTGGCCAGCCCGACTGTGTCAGACGCCCCATCACGGTAATAATCATAATTGACCAGATGCGTATGAATGTCGGTGGTTTCCAGAATGCGAAGCGAGACCGAACTGTCCGCCAAAGCCGTCCCGCTGGCGAGTGCCAGCGACAGCCCGACGAGTACCGCCCCTGTGTTACGAATGTGCGCCATGTGTCTTTTCCCTGTTCACGTACTTAATCACGAAACATTATTCCCGTTCAGATGGTCAAGATTTTGAAGATTTTGCGAAAAAGATGCGGCAAACACAAATAGAAACGCCTGCGTCATTGCGCAGGCGTTTCTAAAGTCACGTCAATCGACAGTTTAAAAGCTTCTAATCAGGCCGGATGCAGTTGCGCCGATTTATACCCCCGCACCACTTCATTTCCCGGTTCCGGGTCATTCGGCACGTTAAGGGCAAGGACCAGTGACACAGCCGCCATCGCAGCCCCCGCAAGGAAGACCGCACTTGGTGACAACAGCCAAATCAGGCCAAAGGCCGCGGGAATAAACACCGCAGCAATATGGTTGATCGTAAAGCTGACACCTGCAGTCGATGAGATATCAGCCGGATCGGCGATCTTCTGGAAATAGGTTTTGATCGCAATCGCCATCGCAAAGAACAGATGGTCAATCACATAAAGCCCACCGGCGATCTTGTCGTTCTCGACAAAGGCATAGGACATAAAGACGATGAACAAACCGGCATATTCAAATGTCAGTGCCCGTCTCTCGCCCCATTTGGCGATCAGTTTGCCGATTTTGGGTGCCAGCACCATGTTGATCGCATGGTTGAGAAGGAACAACAGCGTGATGGTCGCGGCGTCATAGCCGAATTTCTCAACCATCAGGAAACCGGCAAAGACGGTAAATATCTGACGCCGCGCGCCGCTCATGAAGGTCAGGGCGTAATACAGCCAATAGCGTTTGCGCAGGATCAGTTTTTTGGTTTGCGGATGGGCATCAGAGAATTTGGGGAAAGCGCCCCAGACAAACAGGGCGGCAAGAACGGTCAACGCCCCCCCCAGCAGATAGACATAGCGATACTCGACATTGAACACTTCAAGCATCACCCAGACGATGCCAAACATCACCAGCGACGACACGGACTTTGCTGAAAGCTGCCGGCCCATCACCATTGCCGTGCGTTCCTTTTTCACCCACTGCAGGGACAAGGCCTGCTGCATGGTTTCAAAATAATGGAAGCCAATCGACATCAGGACCGTGGTGCAATACAGCCCGATCACGGTCGGGAAATAACCAGAAATCGCCACCCCGATCCCCAACACCAACAATGAGAGCAAGGCAAAGGTTTGTTCGCGTAAAATCAGTAAAACAAATATCGCGCTAAAGGCCATAAAGCCGGGAATTTCACGCAAAGACTGCAAAATTCCGATTTCACGTCCGGTAAAATCGGCCATCTCGACCGAAAAATTATTTAAAAGCGCCATCCAGGTTGAAAAGGACAACGGCATGGCCGCAGCCATAACAATCAAAAGAACTTCGGGGTTGCGCCAGCCCTTATAGACCGGGCCACCGACATCACCATTTGCCACTTCACCGAGCGGGGCGGCGTGATTACTGGCTTCTGGTATGATTTGTTTGGACATTTTGTCTCCCAGACAGGGCCGCGTTGGTGGCGGGTCCTTTGTCACAACAATGGTTGATTTGGAATGAGACCAAGTTAAACCTGTCGAGATCGTCTGTCTTACGATAATCTGCCAATATATACCGCAAATCAGACAGTTTTATTTGGACGAATGTCATGCCCCACATCATGAACACGTTTGAAGGCCGCCCCATTCATCACAACAACCGTCCCCGGCCAAAAGAATTGCCGCGTGCGGTCTATGTCCGGGTCAGTGACATGCCTGCGGGCTATCACGTTGCCGCCCATAGCCATGACTGGAACCAGCTACTGTACGCCATTGAAGGAACCATGACCGTCCTGACAGAGGCCGGCATGTGGATTGTCCCACCACAGCGAGCTGTCTGGGTGCCTCCCCATACCGATCATGCAGTAACTTGCAGCGGATTAACCCGTGCACGCCACCTTTATATCGGACGTGATGTTTCGGTGAACCTACCCAACCGATGCATGGTTCTTGACGTCAGCCCGCTGTTGCGTGAACTGATCCGTGCGGCGACCGAAATCCCGATTGAGTATGACGAAGACGGCGAAGAAGGGCGTCTTATCCGTGTTTTGCTCGATCAACTAAAGGCCCCGGATCAGGACAATTTGTATTTGCCTGCCCCAAAAGACCCCCGACTTTCAAGGATTTGCGAACATCTGCAAGGGGATCCTGCAGACAACCGTACACTTGATGACTGGGCAAAGGTTTGTGGCGCGTCAAGCCGCACACTTGCCCGCCTGTTTCAACGTGAAACCGGCATGCCGTTTCGTGAGTGGCGGCAAAAGTTAAGGCTGCTGTATGCGTTGGAACGGCTGGCCAATGAACGGCCGGTCACAGAAGTTGCCCTTGATTTGGGATATGAAAACACGTCGGCCTTCATTGCCATGTTCCGCAAGGCAACGGGCAAAACACCCGGTGGCTATTTCCGATAAGCCGTTTGATGCCAGCCCAAGAGACAAGAAGACCCGATGCCGGGTGCAGCACAGATCACAAAAACGACCGCCGATCAGACAAAGTCACCTTCGTCTTTTCGGCGGCGCAATGATTTATCAAAGATCAACTATTTGGTCCGGACACTTTGGGTTTTGTAAAATGCCCCATCCGGATAGCCGTTAATTCGGTTTGTAATAATGCGGGCCGGGTGGGATCACATTATCCGTGCTGTCGTCTTTGTGTTCATACACACCGTTCAACCTCGGTTTCCCGGCAGGCTTTCGACGGCTTTCAGCACACATATTATGCATTTCGATCATGGCATCCGATGACCAGCCGCTGTTGTTTGTCAGCGGTCGCTTGGGCGGAAGCTTTTCCGATGTTCGATGCTGAATGGTTTTGGGATCTCGGTGCTTGGCTTCAAGCCCAGAATTTACTGAAATCAATCGTTCAAGGGCGGGCATGATATCGACAATGGACTTTAGGACCGCAACACTGTCGCCAATAGCACGGATCATTGCTGTGGCGTTTTCAGCGTTGGAATTGTCGAAGTAGGTCGAATCTTCCGCCTCTTGTGCGGAAAATAAGGTGCGCTTGGCCGCAGCAGTCAAACGCATCGAAATGAGATCTTTCCAAACCTCGTGGTTTGGTTCCCCATGCCGACGGCCTGGGTCTAGATGGCAGTTTTCCCCCAGATACCGTCCAGGGTCTGTATGATAGACCTCTCCTTTACGGCGTGCTGGGTGTAATTCAAATGAATTCATCTTCTCCCCCGGAGAAATATGACGGCTCTACCTGATCGCTCGAAGCGGATTGTGCTTTCGAGATTCTATTTTAGTTTTGTCTAGACGGAGATATCACACATTGCGTGAAACCAATGCGCAGAGCGTCCAAAACATTTTACAGAGTGTCCAGAAAAAGCCCGCCAACCCTTGTCATCCGCGCGTTACAGAAATACGGACCAATACTTTGGTGTAGAAATTCAAGAATTTATTATACTAAAGTATTTTCAAATATATAATTAAGTGAATATATAAATATACGGTATGCGAAGTTCGATCTTTCCCGTGGCCCGAGCCTCAAGCTGCAAGACAAAGACAAAAACAGAAAGAAATACAAGTACCTAAAATAAGGGAACCGTAACAAGTAGTACGGAAACTGTTTTCCTAGCTCCTCGGCCTGACAACCAGACGTCGACCTGCAGCACGTGGTCCTTGGCTCGGACATCATGGTCTATTCCGAGAGACATTGTCCCGCACGACGTTGCATTACCATTTTCTCAGTATTCTAATTAACACTTTTAATATGCCTATACATAAGTGATTTTGCACTAATGGTTAATTTAGGCTATCTTACATTAGTGGATAGGCAAGTAAGCCTGACCCAATCCACATTTTAATAATGCATCATCTGATGCGTGCCATGTAGGCCATTTGGGGAAGATAACAATGCAATCGGAACAGGCGTCAGCTGGTTGTTCCAGCTCTTTTTTTACGGTCGATAACCTTCCAATGCATGAACGCTATGGCGTTTGGAAGGACTCAATCAATTGTCTTTTTGGGGTCGAAGCCGATAAAACGGTTCGCGACGAAAACTTTACGTCAAGTATTGAGTCACATCTTTTCGGCTCATTGATGTTGATGGATGTGAAATCGCGGCAACAAAGCTTTGAGCGTGCCTATAGTCAGATTGCTGGCAACGGTATGGACCACTATGGCGTTGGCCTCTACACCAACGGTACGGTTCATTGCGAAACCGGCAAGGGCGGCACGGAAATAAAACGTAATGGGCTTATTGTCTATGACCTGACACAACCATTTATAGCCCAGACAAGTGATTTGCAGACCTTAACACTGGTCATGCCACGTCCCCTTGTTGAAGAATTACTTCATCAACCGAACGATCACTGTATACGGTTTCTTGATCCAGGCGATCCGATGGTCCGAATGCTGCGTGATCAATTGATCTCATTGCACAAAAATGTCCGCACTCTCACTCATCAACAATCAAGTACTGTCGAGAAAATATTCGCCTTGATGTTCGCAAACTGCATCAACACGGCAACCGGCCTCACCCGTGAAACAAGCCATCAGCGAAACGGCATCATGAACATGGTCCGCATGCGCCGGTATTTTCGTGAAAACCTTGGCTCACCGGATCTGAACCCACGTCAGGCGGCACATGATCTTGGGGTCTCTCGGTCCAAGCTGTACAATTACTTTGCGCCTTATGGCGGTGTTTACAATTACATTCGCGACATGCGGTTACGTCAGGCAATATCGCTGTTGAACGATCCTTTAAGGGCGCGTTCTTCGATCTATGACATTGCACTGGAGTGCGGTTTTTCCAGCGACGCCAGTTTTATCCGGGCATTCCGTGAAAAGTACGACACGACACCGGGCGAAGTCCGCAATGGGGCTGTGGTTAGCGAACGCCAAACAACAAACACCAATGACCTTGTCGATAAACGCTATGAAAGCTGGCTTTACGGGCTGACCTAATGGCAAAACGCCCAACCGACGTGGTACGGTTGGGCGTCCTTTTCAGGCTTTCGTTAGACGATCAGGGATATTTGTGCGTTATACCGCCCAAAGCGCTGTATCGTGCGCGGGATGAATGCCCACGACCGCCATAATTTCAATATTCTCGGCCTCGAACATCCGTATCATATGAAGGCCATGATACGGATTGGGCACAAGAATAATATCCCCAAGACCAAGGTATTGCGTAATCGCCTGATCAAGGTTTGCAAGATTTTGTTCAATAATCACCACTGGACGCTGGTGAGGTGGCTGTCTGCACGCGATGACATCATCGCCGCTACAGTACGTCGCGCTTAACATCATCAAAGGCCTTTCCCTACCTGGTTTTCGACCTGCACCATCGCCCGATGACATTTCATCGTATCTGGCAACGGCACCCTTTCTGATGAGCACAACTTTGAAGCAATCTGCCAATGGCACTATGCCGTTTGTCCATATCTATGCACCAAGCGTCCAGATATTTGCCGTAACCCCGCGAAACATCGGCACCTGCGACCAAGTCGCAAATTTTCTTCAGCCCAGATATGAGAATTTGTCATTCATGCAAACCTGACGGGTTCCGGTATTGATAAAAGAGGCATTGTCGGAGGTCAGCAGGAATGAATACATTTTGGTCCGGTGTTGGCTTGCGGTTAGCGGCGACCGGCCTGTTTGCGATTATGAGCCTTTTTGTCCGGCTGGCGTCCTTTGAGGCACCGGTGGGGCAAATCATGTTCTGGCGAAGCTCTGTCGCGCTGATCCCGATTGTGATGTACTTGATGTGGCGACGCCAGTTCCCGCGTGGACTTCGCACCGCGCGCCCGATGGGACATCTTAAACGCAGCACATTTGGCGTCGTATCGATGTTCTTTTCGTTCCTGTCTTTGGCCTATCTACCGCTTGCTCTTGCAACAGCACTTGGCTTCTTGGCACCGCTTCTGGTTTTACCGATTGCCATGGTCATGCTGCGGGAGAAGCCCGGCATTGCCGTGTTTACCGCCACCTTCGCCGGGTTTGGTGGCGTATTCCTGATGCTGTGGCCAACACTTTCAACACCGGGGATTGATACCGGCGTTCTGATCGGCATTGGAGCTGGGCTTGCCATGGCCGTCACCACCGCCTTTGCCAAGATTCAGATCAAGGCCCTGACCAGCACAGAATCAGCTGGTACCATCGCGTTTTATTTTGCTGTGATCTGCTCGCTGGGTGGGTTGCTGACCCTGCCGTTTGGCTGGGCTGATCCATCATTCAAAGTTCTGGCCTGCCTGATCGGAGCGGGGCTGACCGGTGGACTTGCTCATATTTTCATGACCGAAGCATTGGCACGCGCCCCAGCATCGACACTGGCCGCATTCGAATATACCGCAATGATCTGGGCACTGTTGCTAGATGTTACCGTGTTTGGCCTACTACCCGCACCGGTGAGCTTGGTTGGGGCTTTCCTGATCGTGCTTGCCGCCGCGATTGTGATGTTTGGTGACAGAATAGGCGTTCCCATTCCAAAACCGGACATCACAACGCCACCAGCCAAAAAGGTATCACCGTTACAACCGGACTGATCCCACTCGATTTTCCGCGCGCATCATCTGTACTGCTGGCAATGTCATTGCAACTGCCAATAGCAGCAAAAAGACCAACCCCCACAGCATATCTGGCAGCCCGCCCCATGCTGTCAGCGTTGCAATAACCGCCACGCCGATACAGGCCCCGGCCCGCTGCACCAGATTGATCAGGGTAGCCGCATCGCCCATGCGCCCGTTATCCACCGAAACATAGGCGCCAGTCACTGCTGGCATCTGAGTCAATGCCAGACCCGCACCGCGCAACGCCAACAGTATTGCCAGCATAATAAAGCTGCCATTTTCAGAAAACATTAACGCAACGGTATTGATCAAAAGCAAACCCGATCCCGACAACAAGACCGCCCCGGCTCCAAACCGATCGCACAGCATGCCGCAAACCGGCAATGCCAACGCCGCCCCGATCCCCATAGAAAACAACAATCCGCCAATCTGGTCCAATCCCAAGCCGGTTTGCGTCTCGAAAAAAACTGACAAGAACAGCAACCCGCCGTACATATTCATCGCCGTCAGGCCCGACGCGAAGAAACCAGCGCGAAAACATGCCACCTCCATCAAGGATGGATCAACAAGACACCCTCCGCACGACGGTGTTCTTTTAAAAAAGCAGACAAGGGTGACAGTCCCGACCGCAATCATCCCCGCCGCCAAATCCATATGGTTTGGCTCTTGTACAATGATAGCCCCGGTCAGAGCCAAAAGCAGCCCCGTCGCCAATAGCAGATATCCCCGAGCATCAAAGCGAGCATCATAATCTGCCTGCTTAGGTTTATTGGCCGACAGAAGAAATGAACCAACCAGAGCCAGCGCGCCAACCGGCATGTTGAGCCAGAATATCCAGCGCCATGAAAACGTCTCAACCAGCCAGCCACCAATAGCTGGCCCTAGTGCTGGACCGAGTGCGACGGCAAAGCCGACACTTCCCATTATACGCCCTAACTGCCTTGGACCGGCCATCCGCCCAAGAAGTGCCTGTCCCGCCGGGATCATTATTCCCGCCGAAAGCCCCTGCACGATACGTCCGGCAATCAAGACCACTGCGTCGGGTGCAACAGCACACATGATTGAACCGCCTAGAAACGTTACCAGTGTTATCACCCATAAACGTGCATTCCCAAACCGGTTGCCAAGCCATCCAGTCAGCGGCAAAGAAACTGCCATAGCCAGCAAGTAACTCGAAACGGTCAGTGTGCCTGGCGAGAGTTTCGGAAACAGTTCTGACCATAAACCCGAACTGCCGACGCGATCATCAATGGACATGGTGTCTGACCTGAGAGGGAATTTTGAGTCAATTTGCCCAACCGCCAGATTTATGACGGTTGAATCCATCATCGCCAGAAATGCCCCCGCACCGATCACTGAAGCAATCAACCACAAACGTGGTGGGATGTCGCATGCCACACTATTCTTTGACGGCGTTTTTTCCTGATCAGGCATTTGCTCACTCCTGACTTTGCCTGTATTGATTTTTATGGTACAACTGTATCATAAAAATCAGATCAAGAAAATGACGGAACCAGATGCCAAAATTTGTCGATCATGAGGAACGTTGCAACGAGATCATTCATGCCCTGATCAAGCTTGCCACACGCATTGGACTGCATGAGGTTACAATGCGTGCCGTTGCGGCCGAGGCGAATGTTTCCCTGCGTCTGGTACAATATTACTTCACTGACAAAGCGGGCCTGATGCATGCCGCCTTGCTGAAACTCGAAGCAGACAGCCATCAAAGATGGGCTGACCGTCTTTCGGGTGAAATCACCAGTGAAAGTCCGCGCCGTATCCTTGAGATATTTGCTAACGAAGCTATCCCGAATGAACCGGACAGCCGGACTTTCCATCTTGTCTGGTTGTCCTATGCGGTTATTGCCATGACCGATAGTGTTATGGCATCCCACCCTTTTGCCGACGGACCAAAACGATTGGAACGACAACTTTGTAATCTGTTCATGGAATGTCAGCGAGACGGCAGCTTACAAGCACAGGCCAATCCGTCCTTTGAAGCCACTAGGCTGATCGCGCTTGTTCACGGGCTGGGCACATCCGTAATGATTGGCCATGTTGACGCCGCGGCCGCCATCGCTGTCACTCAGCGTCACCTTGACGATGTCTTCAAGCAAACAAAAATGTGAAACTAACCCGCAACGCCCTTAAGTTCGCGTAGCCGGGTGATGGCATGCAGCGCAAGATTGGTCGGGGTGGCAATGCCAAATTCGCGGCCTTTGCGTACGATATAACCATTGAGATAATCGATCTCGCTTGGTTTGCCGCGCGCCAAATCCTGTGCGGTCGATGAAAACTGCGCGGGCATGGTTTCGACAATCTTTTCAATTGCCCCCCAAACGTCACCCGGAACAGTAACGCCGCAGGCCGCCGCAACCGCAAGGCATTCATCCACCGCGTTGCGCATTACATCCCAAATACCGTCCTGCTTCACCAGTTCACCGTACGGGGTTTGGGTAATTGCAGACAATGCGTTATAGGCACAGTTGAGAATCATTTTGGCCCACAATGCACCATCGGCATTTTCGGAAATTTCGACGGGAATGCGCGCCGGACGCAATGTATCTGCGACCACCTGGCTTTGCGACGACATGCCAATGACCAGTTCACCACGACCATGGTGTTTCACATGGCCGGCACCACCCATGCTGGTTGCAACATACACCACCACAGGGATAACCGGCTGACCAAGAACCTGACCGAGGCGTTCAGCGTTATCAACACCGTTTTGCAAGCTCAGGATAATGGTGTCCTTGCCAATAAACGGTTTGATCTGCTGACCCGCATCTTCCGTATCCGTCGACTTTACACAAAACAAAATCAGTTCTGCACCGTCAACGGACGACGCCTCCGTACTACCGGTCACGGCGACATATTCCTGCGATGCTCCCAGATCGAGAAGCAATCCATCACGGTTCATTGCCACAACATGGGTGGGACGTCCGATCAAGGTCACATCATGCCCGGCACGCGCCAGCATGGCGCCATAATAACACCCAACAGCACCTGCACCCATAACTGCAATCTTCATGCGATTTTTGCTCCAAACTTATTTGTATCTTGGTCCATGTCACGCACACAGATGCCCCGTGGCCAGATTCCCCAACCAACATCATCCTTGTCATTTTACCGCAAGGTTCAAGTCGTTATGGCATCTTACTGTTGATTTGCACGTGATTTGCCGTCCAACCACCGGGCCAGACTTCGGCATCGCCACCACGCAACGCACGGACAAGCCCAACCGGGATATCCTTGGCGATCAGCATTTCACCATCGCCGCCATCATCAAATGTTGGTTCGGTCTGGGCAAAAATACCCGTATGGCCAAGCTGCGGCTCGCACGGGGTAAAGACCGAACAGCCGGAATAATTTGTCGGGTTCTGCGTTGTATTGATTGCCGTTCCCGTCGTGCCACACGCCCCAATCACGGTCATCAGTTCAACCGCACGGGCTTTGGCACAGCCAAACACACGGTGATAGCCCGACGGGGTCATTGTCATCGACGGCACCAAAAGAAGATCAATATCAAGCGGGGCGAGCAAGCACGAAAGAGCGGGCATTTCAATATCAAGGCAGATCAGAACTGCAACATTCAAACCGCGCCATTTAAAAACACCAAATTCCTTACCGGGTATGAGGTTCCAGTCATCAGGTTCCTGCTCACCGGGAGTTAGGGAAAGTTTATCCTGAATGATTGCATCGCCTTCTGGCGTAAAGATCATCGCACTGTTTGTTTGCCCCTTGGCCGGGTCCGCCGGATCAAGATGCCAGGGCATGCTTCCGGCGACAAACAGCATGTCATGCTTTTTTGACAGCCGGGCGGCATGTTCACGTGCAGCAGGTGCCTGATCTGCCATCCAGGAAATTTCCTGATTGGGCTGAAGACCTTCTGGCTTAAAGGCCATCCACTGTTCACTGTCATACTCAGGCATGACAAAGACCTTCGCCCCCTGCTTGGCGGCCTTCGCCATTTGTCCATCAACATGATCGGCCCAATCGGCCATGCTGTTGATCGGCTTCCCAAGGTTGGTGGCCCAAAGAGCAATCGTAACGTAATCAGGGAAAGAAGCGGGCGACGTCATGACATGGTTTTCCTGTCGAATGGGGCGATAGTGGCTAGAATCATGAAAAAATGTTTCGGCCCGACAGCACATGCACCGGGCCGAAACAATCAGATTTTCATCATTGAGATCAGCTTTTGAGCTTGGTCCAAACGCGGTTGCGCAGGTCACGCGCCTTGACCGAGCAGTTCTGCCCCGCGATCAAAAGATCGGCATACTCTTCGGGCATATTCACCGCAGGATCCTCGTTCATGGATGGATCCATAAACTCGCCACTTCCTTTGATCGAATTCATGTAACCGGCATAGTTCGATGCCTCGGCGGCATTTTCCGGCTTCATCATCCAGTTCAGGAAGGTTTTGGCATTTTCGAGGTTTGGCGCACCGGTTGGGACAACGAAGTGATCCGACCAATAGGTCAGGCCTTCTTTCGGATAAACAAATACGGCTTCTGGAATGGTTTCCTTGGTCCGGTGTGCGGCACCGTTCCATTGCATATGCATGGAAACTTCACGTGCTGACATCCGATCAATCGTACCTTCGGAGCTATACACCGCGATATAAGGTTTCTGCTTTAACAGAACGTCGAGGACTTTTTGCGCCTCAGCCGGGTCTTCTGTGCATTTTTCCACACCGGCGTAGTAGGACGCTGCATTGAACATCTCGACTTCGTCATTCAGCGCGCCGATCTTGCCGCGAAATTCTTCACGTGGTTCGAAGAACTCTTTCCAGCTGCGTTCCATTTCAGCATCGGTTGCCGATGCGTCATAGGTAAAACCGGTTGTGCCCCAAAGATAGGTCGCGGAGTATTTACGATCAGGATCGTATTTCATGGTGTCGTGTGGCTTGGCGACATTTTTGAAATTCTCAAAGTCTTTGGCATCAATCTCGGTTGCCAAACCTTCCTTGATCATCACATCGACCATGTAATCAGACGCCACGGCAATGTCGTAGCCCGATGCGCCGGCCTGAAGCTTTGCCAGCATGGTTTCGTTGGAATCATAGACATCCAGCGTGACCTTAATGCCGGTTTCCTCTTCGAACTTTTCCATCAGTTCCGGCGGAAAGTAGTTCGACCAGTTATAGAAAAACAGTTCACCATCTGCTTTTGCCGACCCAACGGACAACAAGGCAAGAGCAGATGCTCCTAAAATTACGGAACGAAATTTCATCGTAAGTCTCCCTGTTATGGACGGTGATTTATTGTTTTATGTGTTCGGCCCGCCCAGAAACCGAACACCTGAAAAGAGAGTATCAGTAGCGAATGCGATCTATCAGGAATGACACGCTGACAAAGATAATCGACACCAGCAACATCATCGCCGAAATGGCGTTGACCTCTGGCGTAATGCCAATACGGATCATGCCAAAGATATAGATCGGAAGCGTGGTCGCCCCCGCCCCGCCGACGAAGTATGAAATCACAAAATCATCCAACGAGATGATAAAGGACAACATCGCACCAGACAAAATACCGGGCCACAACAACGGCAAGGTCACACGACGGAACGCCTTCCATTCATTGGCATAAAGATCATTTGCGGCCTCGGTCAAAGACGGGTCCATACCCTCAAGCCGGGCGCGGATCGGCAAATAGGCAAACGGGATGCAAAATACCGTATGGGCAATAATGATGGTCAAAAGGCCAAGCTTGATCCCGATGGCAACAAAGAACAGCAAAGTGGCAATCGCGGTGACAACTTCGGGGACCAGCAACGGCAAGGCCAACATGGCCGATACACCGGTTTCACCACGAAAACGCCCGCGCGACATCCCCATTGCAGCCAAGGTTGCGGCAATCGTCGCAATGACGGTCGCGGAAACCGCCACCACAAGCGAATTTTGTGCCGCGCGCAACATGTCATCATTAGACAATGCCACAACATACCAATCAGTGGTAAAGCCCGTCCAGATGGTGGCCAGCCTGTTTTCGTTAAAGGACAACGCAATCAGGATCACAATCGGCAGATACAAATATGCAAAGAACAACATTGCCGTCGACGTAATCCCGCGAAAACGCCATAGCGGGTTGGAGGCATCGACCTTCATATCTTTTCCTCCGGCAATGATTTGAATTTCAGCGAATAGGCCAACATGGAAATCAAAACCAGCGCCAGCAAGACAAAGCCAAGCCCCGCGCCAAATGGCCAGTTACGCGCTGCCCCAAACTGACTGCCAATCAGGTTGGCAATCATCATGAACTTGCCCCCGCCCAGAAGTTCCGGGGTGACATAGGCACCAAGACACGGAATGAAAACAAGGATACAGCCCGCCGCAATGCCCGGTGCGGCAAGCGGTAAGATAACACGCTTCATGGCGCGCCGCTTATCGGCACCAAGGTCAAACGCGGCCTCAACCAACCTGTGATCAAGCTTTTCAAGGCTGGCATAAATTGGCAGCACCATGAACGGCAAATAGGTGTAGGTCAGGCCGATAGAAACGGCATAAGGCGTATAGAGGATATCAAGCCCGCCGGTTTCAATCCCGGCCCAGTTCAGAAATCCATCAATCAAACCACCATTGCGCAACAACAACATCCACGCATAGTTTCGAACCAGAATGTTGGTCCAGAACGGGATCGTCACCAAAAAGATCAGAAAGTTGCGACGCCCCTGCGACTGCATGGAAATGTAAAACGCGGTTGGAAAACCAAGCAGCAGCGCAAAAACCATGGTCATGGCCGACAGACCAAAGGAACGGACAAAGATTTGGATATAATCGGTGTTGAGCACCAGATTATCCATAAGGTCGCGTTCAAACAGGAAATTGACATAGGCATCGACCGAAAACGCCCCCCAATTAACCCCGCCATAATCGCCGCGTTCCAGGATCGAGACATAGGCCATCTGCATCAGCGGAATGGCCATGAAGAAAGCGATATAAACAACCGCCGGTGCGATCAGCCAAAATCGTTTACTGCGAAACAACTGTGCCATGATCAGTCCACCAGTACGCGGATTGCTTCGGAGGGCATCACAACACCGACACGGTCGCCTTTGCCAAATTGCGCATTTGCCCCGTCCCCATTTTGCATACGGACCGTCACCGGCCCCTGACCATCCAGATCAACGCGATAGGTGGTATCGGTTCCGAAATAGGTCACAAACGTCACCGTCCCGGTAAGCTGGTTACTTTTGGCGGTTTGTACGTCTGTGATGCTCAGCCGTTCTGGACGGATCGAGACGTTCACATCCTTAATCTTGTCGGACTTAACATCCTGCGCCAGATTGATCACCTGACCTTCACCAAAGCTGATTGCATGCCCACCATTTGGTCCGTCAACCAAATCCCCCCGCAGGAAGTTGCTGTCCCCGATAAAGTCAGCAACAAAGCGATGGGTCGGTTGTTCGTAAATTTCACGCGGCGCGCCAACCTGCAAGATTTTACCAGACTGCATCACCGCGATGCGATCAGACATCGCAAGTGCTTCTTCCTGATCGTGGGTGACAAAGACAAAGGTAATGCCGGTTTCGGTTTGCAGACGTTTGAGTTCTATCTGCATTTCCTTACGCAATTTCAGATCAAGGGCCGAAAGCGGCTCATCAAGAAGTAACACCTTTGGTGCGGGGGCAAGGGCGCGTGCAAGTGCGATACGCTGCTGCTGCCCACCGGAAAGTTGACTTGGCGAACGATCCCCGTATTGAGCAAGTTGCACCAACTCCAACATTTCATCAGCCCGCGCATTTGCGTCAGAACGCGATATGGACTTCATTTCCAGGCCAAAGGTAATGTTCTGACGCACCGTCAAATGCGGGAACAGCGCATAGGATTGAAACACGGTATTGATCGGACGTTTGAACGGCGGCAAATCGTTTAACGCCTGCCCTTCGAGCAAAATCTGCCCGGCACTTACCTGCTCAAACCCGCCGATCAGCCGCAGCAAAGTGGTTTTGCCACAGCCTGACGGGCCCAGCATTGTGAAGAATTCATTTTGAAAGATATCAACCGATACGTCGTCAAGGGCGGTAACCTTATCTGCCCCCGCACCAAAGGTTTTACTGACCGACTGAGCAGAAATCACAACTTCTGACATGCACATCCCCGATTTGTATTTTTTAAAAGGATATAAAATATTCAGATAGTTGCAATTCACCTTGAGCAAAAACACGTGAAATTCAAGAAGTTCCGCAACATCCACGCACAATCCTTGATCAGAAAGGCTTTGGTTGCGTTAAATCAGGGGTTTTTAAAATTTTGTGCACCGCACAAATCACCCATTTACCATCTATTCGACGTAAACCAATGCGTCTTTAAACCGAAACAGCCCGTCAAAAGGGCCAATCAGATAATTCCGGCGCTACGAAGTTTTTCGATCTGCTCGTCACTTAGATCGGCAACCTTACGCAGGATTTCATCACTATGTTGCCCCAACATCGGCGCGGCTGTTTCCCCGGAAATCGGCGTTTTGGAAAACTTGATTGGATTTGCAACCGTTGGAACTTTACCAGCTACCGGGTGATCAAGATAGCGGATCATGCCGCGATGCTGAACTTGCGGGTTATCAAACACGCGGTCAAGGGTATTGATCGGCCCGCACGGCACATTGGCCTTTTCAAGCACCGCAATCCATTCATCAGTGGTTTTGGTAACCATGGCGCGACGGATCATCGGCACCAATGTTTCGCGGTTTGCCACCCGCGACCGGTTGGTCGCATACCGTGCGTCAGCCGGAAGATCATTCAAGCCCGCAACTTCGCAGAAACTTTTAAACTGGCTGTCATTACCCACCGCCAAAATAAGATAGCCATCCGCCGACGGAAATGCTTCGTAGGGAACAATATTGGGGTGCGCATTGCCAAGACGTTCTGGGGCCTTGCCGGTGGTTAAATAATTCATCGCCTGATTGGCAAGAACGGCTGTCTGTACATCGAGCAACGCAAGATCGATATATTGCCCCTCGCCGGTGGCATCACGGTGACGCAAAGCGGCAAGAATACCGATGGTGGCATAAAGGCCGGTGAAGATATCGGCCACCGCGACGCCGACTTTCATCGGTTGTCCGCCGGGAGCCTCATCCGGGGCACCGGTAATGCTCATCAACCCGCCCATGCCCTGGATCATGAAATCATATCCCGGACGGTCTTTATACGGCCCATCCTGACCAAACCCGGTGATCGAGCAATAAACCAGCTTGGGATTTATTTTTGCAAGTGACGTGTAATCAAGGCCGTATTTGGCAAGACCGCCAACCTTGAAGTTTTCCAGAACCACGTCACTTTGCGCCGCAAGATTGCGGACGATTTTCTGACCTTCGGGCTTGGTGATATCGACCGTTAGTGACTTTTTGCCACGGTTTGCCGTCAGGTAATAGGCTGCTTCGGTGGTATCGTTTCCGGCTTTGTCCTTTGCAAAGGGCGGGCCCCAGCCACGGGTGTCATCCCCGGAACCGGGACGTTCGATCTTGATGACCTCGGCCCCCAGATCGGCAAGCGTCTGACTGGCCCAAGGTCCTGCCAGCACACGAGAAAGGTCGAGCACACGAATGCCAGAAAGCGCGCCTGTCATCTACTTATCCCGGAAATATCAAAAACAGAAAATACGATCAGGACTCAAAACGGGCGGAAGCTTAACGCAACCGCCCGCCGAGAACTTACTTAGCCTTCAGACGAGAAGGCCTGAATACCGGTCTGAGCACGACCAAGGATTAGGGCATGAATATCATGCGTCCCCTCGTAGGTATTCACAGCTTCAAGGTTCATCGCATGGCGAATAACATGGTATTCGTCAGCAATACCGTTACCGCCGTGCATATCCCGCGACACACGGGCAATATCAAGAGCCTTGCCACAATTGTTACGCTTCATCAGCGAGATCGATTCAGGTGCGGCCGTTCCGGCATCAAGCATACGCCCCAACTGCAAAGCCCCTTGAAGACCCAGCGTGATTTCGGTCTGCATGTTCGCCAGTTTCAGCTGGATCAGCTGGTTTGCAGCCAATGGACGACCGAACTGTTTGCGGTCAAGAGTATATTGACGTGCAGCATGCCAGCAGAATTCAGCTGCCCCCATTGCACCCCATGCAATACCGTAACGTGCCTTATTCAGACAACCAAACGGACCGCCAAGGCCCTTAACATTCGGCAGCATGTTTTCTTCGGGCACAAAGACATTGTCCATAACGATCTCACCGGTGATCGAAGCACGCAGCGAAAACTTGCCTTCGATCTTAGGTGCCGACAGGCCCTTCATACCTTTTTCAAGGATAAAGCCGCGAATGACACCGTCGTCATCCTTGCCCCAAACAACGAATACGTCCGCAATCGGGCTGTTGGTGATCCACATTTTCGCACCCGACAGGGTAAAGCCACCATCGGCCTTGCGGGCACGGGTTTTCATACCACCCGGATCGGAACCGTGGTCCGGCTCGGTCAGACCGAAACAACCAACCCATTCGCCGGTTGCCAGTTTCGGAAGATATTTTTTGCGCTGTTCTTCGCTGCCATAGGCAAAGATCGGATGCATCACAAGCGAGCTTTGTACCGACATTGCCGAACGATAACCCGAGTCCACACGCTCAACTTCGCGCGCCACCAGACCATAGGCCACATGGTTGACACCCGGCCCGCCGTATTCTTCGGGGATCGTCGGGCCAAGCAGGCCAAGTTCGCCCATTTCGGTCATGATTTCGCGGTGGAAAATCTCGTGGCGGTTGGCTTCGAGAACACGGGTCTGAAGATTTTCCTGACAATATGCGCGCGCCGCGTCGCGGATCATGCGCTCTTCTTCGCTCAACTGATCTTCAAGCAGGAGCGGATCTTCCCAGTGAAAAGGTGCGCGGCTGGCCATATGCCTGATCCTCTTATGAAATTAATGAAAACAAAACAGGGGTAACGTCATAGAAGGGCGAGACGACATTACCCCTGAAAGCTTATCGCTTATAGGGGTAAGCTAGGAATTGGCAGATCAAGTTGCAAATGATAAAAGTGATTTAGTTTATGCATAAAACTCATGAACTAGGTTCATGATATTAAAAACAGGACTAAATCGTGAGCCGTCGCATCCCCAGCCTGAAGGCCCTAAGCTGTTTTGAGCAAACAGCCCGTTTTGGCAGTGCATCGCGCGCAGCAGAAGAACTCTATCTGACGCAAAGTGCGATCAGTCGACAGATACAGGGACTTGAAGACTGGCTTGGCTGCAAACTGTTTAACCGTGAAAAGCAGCGACTTGTCCTGACCCCTGAGGGCGAAAATTATCTGCAATCCATCCGCCCGGCCCTTGATCACCTTGAAAGTGCAACATTGACGTTGCTGTCAGGGGGATCGGAAAGCGGTGTTTTGACCGTTGCCGCCCCACCAACATTTGGCTCGCGCTGTCTGATCCCTTTGCTGCCAGCCTTTCGCGCCCAATTCCCCGATATCGTGATCAATTTCATTTCACGTATCGGCATGCCCGATTTTGACCGCGAACAAATCGATATCGCGGTTCTGTTTGGCGACGGCCAGTGGTCCGGGTTAGACGCCCATATTTTGCACGGCGAGGAAATGGTCCCAATCTGTGGACCACAACTGACCAGCAAGCTTGATCATACGCCAACCACCGATGATTTACGCCACTTCCCCCTGCTTCATATCGCAACCCGACCACGCGGCTGGGCTGATTGGCTTGCGGCAAGCGGGTTTACCGATATTGATGGGGAAAACGGTCCAAAGTTCGAGCATTTCACAATGGCCATGCAGGCGGCAGCAGCCGGTCTGGGCGTTGCACTCCTCCCGACATTTGCCATTGAAGACGAGCTCAAGAACGGCCGGATTATTGCCCCGTTCGGCCCGCCACGGGCTAGCCCGTTTCATTATTATGCGACCAGTCCCGCAAGCCGATCACGCCTTCCAAAAATTCGCGCGTTCATGGGGTGGCTAGATCAGCTTGAAGTCACAGCAAAACTCAAGCCTTAAGATCCAAAGTTCCAGCCATCACCCACACTCAAGATATCCGAAAACGGGTTCCTTAACCTGCCTTCTGCCCTTGAAGCGCGCGCAAGGCTGACATGCCGCGTCGACGTAAAACATCAGCATCTTCGGGGCCATCGACGATTTCAAGCAAACGTACCGTCGCCATAAGGTTTCGCTGGGCAACCGGGATTTCTTCCGGGGCCAAGCGCCCCATGCCGTCAACGCCCGCACGACCGATCTGATTGAGCTTTTTCTTAAGCTCCACAACCGCCTTGGCCGCTGAGCTTTGTGCGGCAAGCACATCGGAAATGCGTGCTGTTTCGGCGATGGCTTCTGCCGACTTTTCAGCCGCCAGAACCTTCTCATCATCAAAATCCTGAGCAAAGATTGGCCTTGCCAATCCTTTCGCGCCTGAACCTGGCCCCTGACGCACTTCAAGTTTTGGCAAGGCATCAATTACGCGTTCAGGTGTTGCCCCGAACATTGTATTTGCCAACGCCTTTGACACGCGCCGGCGTGTTTCAAGCAGCTTTTCCCCCCAGCGACCGTCCTTGCGGATTTTAAATTCGCGGGTGATGCGCGTAAACTCAGATGCATACCAACGTGCGAGTGACAGAATATGGGCTTCGTCCTTGCCAGTCCCAACGCCTTCTTCAATCTCGGTTACGGTTTCTGCGAGCAGATCAATGATCAGGTCGCCGGTTTCCGCAAGATTGGTTTTTTCGATGGTACGGTCATCTGCCTTGTTCGACAGAACACGGATCAGCTTGAATAATTCACTTGGCCGCAAAAGCCGGGCCAGCACCGCAAGCAGGAACATCGGCTCCAGCCCCGGTTTGGCTTCGGAAATCTCGACAAACCGGTCCCGCAACCAGGAAACATCATTGGGATCAAGGGCACGTATCGGTGCGGACGGGAACCGGTCTCGAACTTGCGCGATCTCTTCGCCAACATTCAAAATCTGCCCCATCTCGATCAGGGCCTTAAGATGAAGGCGTGACCCAAGCCGGGTTGCAAGGGCACGTTCCTGCTTTACGCCGTTATGAGACGCTTCGACCTCATCTTCGATGCAACGTGCGCCCAGCTTCCAAAGCGTTCTTTCGGCAGCGGCAAGTTTATCAGCATTGCGTGCGGCGGCAGCAACCTCGATATCGCGCATCGCCTTTTGGAATTCGGGTCCGGCGGCACTGCTGACAAAGTTCCAGATCGGCATTAACGACGATCGGCTGATGCGAATGCTTTTGTCACTTGGCATTGCCGACGTCAAAAGGTCTTCGATCGGATCGCAAAACTGGCGCATCGGTGTGGGATAACGTTCCGGTTTGAGAGACGCCAGACGCGGACGCAGGATTTGCAGAATCGTCTCATGCGGAAGGGGAAGCTTCGGATCGACACGGTCGCTTTCGATCGCACGGGTAAACCGGGCGATTTCAGAACCGCTTAGGGATTCAAACAATTGACCGAGCTGCGAAGCACCGAGTTTTCCGGCCTCTTCAATCTTCATGCAGACTGTCTCCTGAAGCGTTCGAGACGATCCACCATATCCGCATCAATTTCACCACTACCCAATTTACGCAATTCACCAGCCCACAACATCTGGTTCACGCGGACATCAATCCAGAATGGCTGTTCTTCAACTGAGATTTCATCGATTGGAAGAACCGGTGTGAAACTTGCGACCTCTTCGATGATTTCGCGTTGGCGCACACGGTCATTTACCGGGCGCTTTTGCCAAAGATCGATCAGTTCCTGCCAGCCATCAAGCAACCACCAAAGATGATCAATCATTTTCGCGATATCATTCTTGGCACGCTCCCAATTGGTCAGGACCTTGCCAAGTTCATTGTTCCACCCATCAACCTGACTGATCAGCTTCATCGCGTGGTCACAGGTTGCCTTGGTCGCACTACTGATACGCCCTGCCATAAATCGGAAATCAGCCTGTTCAGAATTGGACCATTCCTCAACATCTAATGCAAACTTTTTAAGATCCCTGACCAGAACACGCAACGGCCCCTGACACCCATCAAGTGCCAACCCGACCGGTGCCGACATTTTGCTCCACTCGCCAAGACTGTCGATGATAGTGTCATTGGCAACCTTGTGCTCCGAGGAAAAACGATTCAGCGCTTTGCGGGCACGGATCTGCCCTTCCATCGTCAGCAGCTCTTCACGCTTCATGTCCTGAACGGCAGCACCACCGAGCTGAAGCAAGGCCTGATGCAAAACGGCAAGCTGGCCAAGTTCACGAGATGATTTTTCTTCCTGGCCGCGCGCATTGTTCACCCGCGCCAGTTCGATACCACCAACGCCGGTAATCGCAACAGCACGTGCCTGTTCAAGAACCGTGTTCGGGCGTAATGTTTCAAGTTCCAGCAGACGGTCAAACAACATCCTGTCATGAACCGAAAGATCAAAGACTTCACGCAGGGTATCAAGGGGCAACTCATATGTCCCAAGCCCGCCGGCAAGACCTGGCAAATTGACCATGGCGCGTCCACCCTTGCCCTCAGCCACGCGCGCATATCGCAGGCTTTTGCTGGTGAACGGTGTGCGTGCGCCGCGCGAAAGAAAACTTTGCGGCAGACATGCCAATGGATGTTCTGATGCCTGCGGCGCATCAGGAGTTTTATGACTTACGGATTGGACAATCTTCTGTTTGGTCATTATCGGCTTTGGTCAACCTGTTCCGGTAACAATAATTCTTGAGCCGCTTGCACGTTTTGCGAAACCACAACGACCATCTATCGGAACGTCTGGTGTTTGGACTATTTTGACACCATAGGGCCTGTGTCTTGATCAAATCATAAGTTACCGCGACAAGCTGACAAAATCATTAACGTTTTGGCCATCGCCGCGCTCAAATCTCGCGGCGATGACATTGCCACTGCCCGATGATCCCGATCAAGAGCTTATAGCGTTTCCTGAGCTTTTTCCCAAGTTTTCACATAAGCTTTCCATTCAGCACCATCGGGAATCGTTTCATCGACATTAAGGAAAGCTAGACTGTCGATCATAACCGCCACTTCGTCCGTTTCCACCGGGGCTTCTATCATTTTTTCCTGATAGGAACATGGATGGGGTCCATGTGGGAAACCACTGGGGTGGAAGGTTGCCATACCGGCCTTGATGTCACCGCGACTGAAAAACTCGCCGCGATGGTAGAACACGAATTCATCAACGTCCTCGTTGGAATGATAGAATGGTACGCGCAGCATGCCCGATTGCCCCTCACCAACCTTGGGCACAAAAGTGCTGACCGACATGTTATTGGTGACAAAGGTGCAATGGGCCGCAGGCGGAACCTTTTGCCCCGGTGCGCGACGTTGCGCCAAATCGCGCCAGTTCAGCTTCACAACACATAAATCCCCCTCCCAGCCCGCAGCATCAAGCGGGTTATAGGGATATGTCAGTGTTGAAATCGCCCCACGGCGTTTGATATGGATTTCCCAAAAGGCATCATCTTGCTGGGCGCGAAACGCATCATCAATGCTGGGTAAGGTAAAGCGCATCGGATCCACAGAAACGCCGCCGGGCACATTGTTTGGATCCGGCAGACCAAATGCATCCCCCGTTGCTTCTATCATCATGAATTCGCAAGTGCCTTCTGGCTCAACCCGCCATGCCGTTCCACGAGGCAACAGGATATAATCCCCATCGCGATAGGACAGATGTCCGTAATCACAAAACAGTTCCCCAGCACCTTCGTGTACGAACAAAAGCATATCACCGTCAGCATTGCGTGCTAACGCATGCATTCTGCTATCGGTTTTCCAGTACCGAACTTCCATCGCATCATTAAACAAAACACGTCGCGCCTGAAGCGGACATGCTGGCCCCGCGGCAAGCTTGCCAAGCGTAAATGCCCGTGGACGCAACGGCCCTTCAAAAGTCGACCAACCCGCAGGTGGATGCTTGTGGTAAATTTGGGCAGATGGCCCCCGAAAACCGGATCGGCCAACTTCTCGCTGATACAGTTTTTGTCCAGAGCCACCATCCAGTGTTGAAATGCAGTTTCCTTCGCTATTTGGAAGTCTGATCCAGTTCTTCACGATACCCTCCCGACCGATATGCAATAGCGGTCCTGTTTGGCGGTTTTATGCGTGCCGCACCTATTACGGATATGTGAAGAATGGACCTTCTTTTCAAGCCGAGCAAAGTTTTATCCCCGCACACTCATAAGATGTAGAGATTACCGCCTACCCTTACCTAAACACAAAACCATGCTTAGCAAGCCCGAAACGTGCCGACTTTAATGTACTTTATGGGGATATATATTAAGGGAAAATAGGAATTTGGCGCGCCCGGCGGGATTCGAACCCACGGCCCCCAGATTAGGAATCTGGTGCTCTATCCTGCTGAGCTACGGGCGCGCGGCACAAAGGCAGCCTTGACTTAGCAGCAAATCAAAGTGTGATCAATCAGCAGCTTTGCTGATCACAAGGCGTTAGACTGTCTCGATTTCACTTAATCATTGCTCACCGCAATAAAGTCATAAAATCAACGAACTGTGACAGCATCAAAAGATAACCGATTTGCCCTTCGATACCCTGTAACGTAACCCTATAGTCGGGCAGGCCACATCATACACTTAGGCAAATCGGTCAAGTTGAATGTTTGATCGCTAAAAGCGACTATTCAAAAATACGTTCGATCGGGAACGAATAAGTCAGCGACAGAATTTCCGTCCCCGGATTTTCATCGCCGATGCTAGCATTTGAGATATGCGCAATGCCAAGGCTCAGACGTTCGTGGCTGTCAAAGCGGAAACCAAGCTCAAGACCAGAGCGAAACTCGATCCAATGACCAAGGTCTTCACCGTTCCCCTGATGATATGCCCCGACAGAGGTATAGACACTCGAGACGAAGTGATCCCCCCAGAGCACATCAACAGCCAAACCACCATATCCGTGAACCGCACCTTCCGACGTTACCATCACACCGCCAATCGGTCGGGTCACATCAAACATTGCGTGCTGGGCGCGGTAATCAAGACGAAACTCGGCAGCTTCTTCATCCTGAGTGATATCGACCATACCGGTCGAGAACTCAAGCAGCCCCGAATCGTTGTTATTACCCAAAATCTGCTGCGCGTGCGCAGTACCCAAAAAACCAAAAAAGACACAAACTGCAAGCAGTTTCCCCAAGCCCAGTTTCATCAATCACGTCCCCATGAGATCAATCAATAAGATATTCTAGCCAAGGATTTAACAGACACAATCAAACATTGGAACGAAAATCCTACTTTCCCGCAAACCGAGAGCCATCAAATCTGTCAGTTGCCCGAACCAGTTCACGAACAATCCCAGGTTCGCTTGCTGCGTGACCAGCATCATCAACCACAAACATCTCAGAACCCGGCCAAGCCGCATGCAATGAAAATGCTGAGGTCGGCGGACAAACAACGTCATAGCGCCCCTGAACAATGATCGCAGGCAAATGCGAAATGCGTCCTATATTGCGCAAAAGCTGATCTGGTTCAAAAAAGCCCCGATTTACAAAATAATGATGTTCAAGTTTTGCCAAGGCCAATGCGATCTGATCACCCTCGAAGACTTCGACCAAGCCATCATCGGGCAAAAGGGTACAGCAGGTTGCCTCGAATGCAGACCAGACTCGGGCTGCTTCTATTGCGATATCTTCACCTTCTTTGCCTGCAAAAATATCGTCATAGCGATCAAGTAATTTCTGCCAACCCGGATTTTTCTGGAATCCAGCAATCTCGATAAATTTGCGCTCTGCTTCCGGGAAGAAACGCCCCATGCCGTCCATAAACCAGGCAATTTCCATTTCCCGGCACAGAAAAATCCCACGCAAAACGAACCCAAGAACGTTCTCGGGATGGGACTGCCCATATGCCAGCGCCAATGTAGATCCCCATGACCCGCCAAACACCAGCCAACGGTCAATGCCACGATCTTCGCGCAGGGCTTCAATATCCCCAATCAAATGATCTGTGGTGTTGTTTTCAAGGCTGCCGAACGGTTTTGATTTTCCCGCACCACGCTGATCAAACAAAATCACCCGGTATCTGGCAGGGTCAAAAAAGCGGCGGCTCTTGGCCGAAATCCCCCCCCCTGGTCCACCATGCAGGAAAACAACTGGAATGCCATCCGGATTTCCGACCTCTTCCCAGTAGATTTCATGACCACCGTCACGGGCAAGCCAGCCGGTTGCGTGGGGAGTAACGTCTGGATAAAGCACGTGGGGACCTCATTCATTGAGTTTGGTAAACGCCAGAAATTAGCTTTCTCATGATTTTGACGGCAATAACAAGCACCTATTGTGCCTCAACGCACAACCAATTGAGGTTTTGAAGTGCAATATAGGGACCGCCACGGTTTTCTATGACACCTCGAACCCGAACTTTCCGACCAATCCAGTCATCAAGAGCTTCTTTAGAGCCGATCAATACATCACGAAGATCAGAACCAATCGCGATGGTGAAGTCATGTCGCCAGTTCTGCCCGAAATTGAGGTAGCTGCGCCATTCCTGATGCTCGACACTAACAAGAACAGCATCAACCACGACAAACCGGCCAATCGCATCTTTTACATCCGCAAGGTTTGACCGTCCCCACAAGGTTTTGTCTGAGGCACCTGCAACGACATAAGGAGGCTCATGCATCGCATCATCGCGCCACATACCCAACCCACTGGAAATGGCGGTATCTTCTGCTGCAATCAATCGGGCCATATCATCGGAAGTTTCAGGCATCAGCAATGCCAACCCCTTTGACAACAGCGCTTCCTGCCAGATCAGAAAGGAGTTTGGAGAACCACTGCGAATGCGGACAGGAAGACGATCAAAGTAATCTGCCTTTGCGGTAATCTTGGCAATTTCCACTGGCTCCTGACTGGCTTTTTTCAGCCAATTAAATGCTGCGGCCTCGAACTGCGGTACAAACGCGACGTCAGACAATCGAAGCGGTTGTTTTGCAAAATCAGGCGCAAAAAGCTGGTCAACCGCAACAGGAGGCAACAACTGATACGTACTCCATGACGATGACCTTTTCCCGGCAGCCATACTGTCAGCACCATCAGAATTCACACCGGCACCACAGCGCCAATCGCTTGCTTGAGCGCTCCTGACTGGCATCAAAGAAACCAGTAAAACCAACATCACTTTGAAAACGCGCACCACCTTGGCCGTAAAATTTCCCAATTTCACCGCGTAGGATAAAGACTGCGAATGTGTTGATCGGTTCTGCAACACGCGTTACCAATTCTCATGAAATTCTGCCTGGCGTTTGATTCAAACTTACGCGGCAAAGCGACAAGAGGAAAGACATCAATGGGTTGGCTGCATTCCATACACAAACGACACGTGGCGGCATTGTTTGCGGCGGCCACTCTTACGGTTGGCCTTGCCGGGTGTTCGACCAATCGCGCAACCGGTGAAGACAGCTTTACCGCCTTTATGTCGCCGGACGAAGAACGCAAGATCGGGGCACAGGAACACCCGAAAATGGTCAAGGAATTTGGCGGGAAATACGATGAGAAGGACCTGCCAGCCTATGTCACTAAAATCGGTGAAAAACTGGTCGCCGTGTCAGAAACGCCCGATGAGAAGTTTACATTCACAGTTCTTGATTCCCCGGTTATCAACGCCTTTGCGCTTCCGGGCGGATATGTCTACATCACGCGCGGGCTTACTGCACTTGCCTCAAACGAGGCAGAACTTGCTGGCGTTCTTGCCCATGAAATCGGCCATGTGGTTGCCCGCCATTCAGCTCAGCGATATAGCCGGGGCATGATTACCCAAATTTTGGCTGGGGGGCTTTCGGTTGCCATAGGCAATGGCGCTGGGGAAATTATTGGCACCGGTGCGAACGCTTATTTGAAATCCTTCTCGCGTGAGCATGAACTGGAAGCAGACATGCTGGGTGTGCGCTATATCACGCGAGCCGGATACGATCCCGATGCCATGGCAACCTTCCTTGAAAAGCTGCGCGCGCATTCGCGCCTTCAGGCCGTGCTTGCGGGACGTTCGCCCGATGACGTCGATCAGTTTGATTTCATGGCAACACACCCGCGCACACTTGACCGCATCCAACAAGCCCATGCGCAGGCCAATGTCACCCCGGTTGCCAACCCGGAACTGGGCACCGTGCGATACATGACTGCCATTGATGGCATCCTGTATGGCGACGGCCCGGACCAGGGTTATATTCATGGTTCAGAATTCGTTCATGTCCCGCTTAACTTCCAGTTTGAAGTTCCCGATGATTTTTCCATGATTAATCAGCCAACGGCCGTGGTCGCGCGCGACAAACAAGGGGCGCAAATCGTATTTGAAGGAGCGCCCGAAGCGCGAGACATGCGCCTCGATAACTATCTTAAAAGCGCATTTTCAAAACAGATAACACTTCAGAATATCGAAATGCTTGATATTAACGGTCAGGAAGCCGCGACCGGAAGTGCTGATGTTTCACTAAGCTCTGGCGCTGCGCGGTTGCGCGTGGTCGTTATCCGACATGAGGACTCGACCTATCAGTTCCTGTTCATCATGCCCTTGGACAAGGCAGACTCGTATAACGTCGCATTACGCCGCACGACATACAGCTTCCGTCCATTGACCACTCAGGAACAACAGGTCAACACGCCGCTTCGCATTAAAGTGCGGGCAGCAAACCCGGAATATACCTTGCAGACGTTTATTGATGACATGCAGGTTGACCGTGAGCCCGCCGCAACATTTGCGACCATTAACGGCCTGGCCGCAGGCGAGGCCCCTGCCCCCAACGCTTTGGTCAAAGTCGTCAGGCATTAGCAATACCAAGACCACCAGCGGACAAAACATCAAAAGGCAGCATAATCACATGCTGCCTTTTTTCGTATTCATGTCACGTCCTGAAATACGTTGTCACCTACAGGAGATGACAATGTCTACTTCAGGCAAAGTGCATCAAAAAGCCAGCGGACGATATCCGCTGGCTCCTTGAAAACCGTCAACGTATTTTAGGACGGCACATCAAATGACCGTCCCGACCAACCGACGGCAAGGCCAAGGTATTTAAATGCTTTCGATGCGATCAGAAACCTTACCCTGACCATCAAGAGCCAGTGCCAAAAGCGACCCACCACGCCCCGCACCATGGTCAAGTGATAGGGTGAATTCACGTTCAATCAATCCGGTTTGGCTGCCTGATGCACCACGCACAATACGCGCACAATCGTAGTACCGGTCGGTGATGCTTTCGAACATCGACCCGCCCCACCAGAACGTATCAGTCTGTCCGGTCAAAGGACGCGATCCGTCAAGGCCCGCATGGACAAAGATCAGCCGACCGTCTGTGGTATAGGCCGCATGTTTAAGATCGGCCAAAAGGGCACTGTGCCCGCTGTGACGACGCAGCGCATCGGCAAATTGTGAGGTCCATTGCGAAATAGCGTGCGCGCCTTGACGCATAATCGACTGCACATTGACCGGATCAAAACCATAGGCCCGGATCGTACCAGCAACACCGCGCGTCAACATCCAGTCAAAAACTTCACCCGGGTTAGGAGCAAACTGGATTTGTTGCAACTTGGTGACCATTTCTTCTGATGCACCACGTAGAAAAACGATGTCAGCGATATCAATGCCTTCAATCGCAATAAAATAGCGACGAAACAACAGAAGCTCATTGATGGTGGCGATGACAGTTTCACCCGATCCATCGCCCCAGTAGTTCCCAAGATAGACCAGCCGGTCGCCCGGGGTGATGCGCGGGGCAAGCTTTTGATGAACTGCCCGCAACGCGTCATGATCACCATTGATCGCGCCGACAACCCAGATTCTTTCTGCCGGCTTAATCGGCGCCAGAACTGCACTCATCGCTGTAACCTGCCTAAAACAAAAACAAAACCGGCCCCGAGGATATCAAGGATACCTTGTGGGCCGGTTTTTATAAATAGGTGTGTAAGGAGACGTCTGCAATCAGGCAGCTTTGTACAAAAGCTTTTCAAGTTTGCCAGATGCCTTGTCCTTATCGATTTTTTCAATCGCAGCCAGTTCGTCAACGAGGCGCTCAAAGGCTGCTTCGTAAATCTGACGTTCAGAGAACGACTGTTCCGGCTGGGTTGCGCTGCGATGAAGATCGCGCACGACTTCTGCGATGGAAACAGGGTCGCCTGAATTGATTTTTGCTTCGTATTCCTGTGCACGGCGCGACCACATGGTGCGTTTTACACGTGCACGCCCCTTAAGGGTAATAAGTGCGGAGTCCATCTGCTTTTTAGAGGAAAGCTTACGAAGACCCGAGTTGCCCACCTTATTAACCGGTACACGCAAAGTCATGCGGCTGGATTCAAAGGTAATTACATAAAGGCGCAATTCCTGACCCGCGATTTCCTGGGTTTCCAGGCCGTCGACACAGCCAACACCGTGCGCGGGGTAAACAACGTAATCGCCAACAGTAAAGGGCAACTTATCCGACATCAAGCATCCTTCCGGCCGTATGAGACCTGGTCATTCAACTGTAACACTATAGACCCAGTGACGCGAAGAGCGGCACACGACCAAGCTTTTGGCAAAGTCGCGGTTTCAGACAGGGGATATTAAACGGGGATCCGGTAAATTCGGAACGAGCCTGTCGAGCCCTTAAACGCGAGTTGGAGACAATAACACAAAGAGCCGGTGTTTCACAGAATTTTTCCGTGTCACCAGCTCAATGCAGCCATGCAAAGGACCAAACGCCGACACAGGATTGACCCAAATATGGTTTAATTCTTGATGGTTATGCGACTTGATCAGTCACCTTTACCAGGTGCTTCACTGAGCATTTCGGTTTTACCCGTTTTGCCATTCCACTCGTCCGCATCAGCTGGCGCATCCCCTTTACGGGTAATATTTGGCCAGACTTCAGCGAATTTCCGGTTGATTTCCAACCAGTTGTCCAAGTTCGGTTCCGTATCAGGAATAATCGCCTCTGCGGGGCACTCCGGCTCACAGACACCACAATCAATGCATTCGTCAGGATGAATAACCAAAAAGTTATCACCTTCATAGAAGCAATCGACGGGGCAAACCTCGACGCAGTCCTGATACTTACACTTGATGCAGTTTTCCGTCACCACATAGGTCATGGTGTAACTCCGTACAGGTTGCTGGACCAGATTGCGGCTGCACCCGCGCTTGGCCTTGTTCTCTCTCGGGCATTGGGTTATCACGCACGGCCCTTGTGTGCAACTCCATTAAAACCCCATTTTTTTGCGTAGTATTGCCAGTTTGATGCAGTGCAGAAACATCGGCCAGCAAGATATAGGATATTTACCTTTGAAATTCTGCGCAGACCATACAGATTTCTTTGCTCTTTTCCAGTTCTTAGGGCCTTGGGACAATTGCTTTTAACAACACAACGCCATAGTGTGCTTTTAACTGATTGGGAAAAGTGAATATTTGGGGTTCGGGGTGTCTGACGAAAACCTTGATCAGCAACAACTTAAGTGGCTGGATCGCCTGTCTGTAAAACAGGCACGTATTGCGGTCGCCATTACCCTGCTTATTGGCCTGCTGCTCAGTGCTATTCAAATCACCCTTGATCTTCGCGAAGAACAAACCCTGATTGACCGTACTGTTAATCAGGTCCTTGCGACCTTGCGCGAATCCGCGACACAGGCGGCGTACGGTCTTGATGAAAATCTGGCCTCGCGCGTTATTGCCGGCTTGTTTGAATATGAGCCTGTCTATGAAGCGGTCTTGCGCGACAATTTCGATAATGTCCTTGCCCGCCATTCAGAGCCACCAAGCAGTTCCAGCCGTTCCCTGCTGACCAGACTAATGTTTGGTGACAATCAGGAATATGATGTTCGCCTTGAAACAGGTCCGACCAGGGAACTGGTCGGATATTTAAGTGTTCAAATCGATACTAACCTGATTGCCGAGGGTTTTATCAATCGTGCGACGCGCATCCTGGCATCAGGCATTTTACGAAATCTGCTTTTGGGGCTGGTATTGGTTGCGTTTTTCTATGCGACACTGACCAAACCGCTCTTGCGCATTTCGGCCACACTGCGCAAGATTAACCCGCAACACCCCGATCCCCAGAGCATCGTCGTCCCGGCCAAACATGACCGCGATGAGCTCGGTATGATTTTGCATACCACACGCAATCTGATCAACAGCATTTCGACAAACCTTACCAAGCTGCGCGTTACCGAACAGCAAGTCCGAGACCGTGAATCGCAACTTAACGCCATTGTTCAAAATGTTGCTGACGGGATTCTGACGATTTCACCGACAGGTCGTATCGTCGAATACAATGCTGCCATCCGGCCCCTACTGGGGTTGATGCGTGATGAAACACCCCAAGGACGCGCCTTGCAGGAATTTATCGCCCCGCGATCAATTCCGACACTTGAACACACCCTTGAAGAACTCGCCGCATATGATCCGAGCATTGAGATAACAGAAAAACGCATCATCTTACCCATCATTCGGATAGACCAACGCGAGATTGACGTTTCTTTTGCCTTCCGACCGATCCCTGATGCGGCAACCCCGCTCATTACAGCTGTTCTAAACGACATAACCGTCCGCAAACGCTATGAAGAACAGCTGGTCTATATGGCCAACCACGACACGCTGACCAACCTGCCGAACCGCAGCATGCTTGAACACAGCCTGTCAAATGCACTGGCGGTACACCAAGATGACAAAGACCGACGCCACGGCGCAACCGCGGTTGTCTTTATCGACCTTGATCGTTTCAAGGTAATCAATGACAGCTTAGGACATCATGTCGGGGACCTATTGCTCAAGGCTGTGGCGCTGCGACTGCAAAAGGTCATTGGCCGTCAGGAAATTGTCGGACGTCTTGGCGGGGATGAGTTCCTGATCATTATTCCCGATCTAAAGGAAATGCAGGATGCCGCCAATTTGTCGCAAGCTGTCCTTGACGCACTGACACCAGCCTTCGATATCAAGGGACGCATTCTGTTTGTCACCCCATCCATTGGCATTGCGCTTTATCCATCCGATGGTGAAGATTTCCCAACATTGATGCGCAACGCCGATACTGCGATGTATAGCGCGAAATCGGGGGGTGGCGGCACCTATCACTTCTTTACCAAGACGATGAACGAAAGTGCGATGGCGCGCCTTGTGATCGAAAATGATCTCCGGGAAGCCCTCGCAAAAAATCAATTTGAACTGCATTACCAGCCCAAGGTCGACCTTAAAACCGATCAGATTTGCGGGCTTGAAGCACTTATCCGCTGGAAACATCCGGGGCGCGGCTATATCTCGCCGATGCAGTTCATCCCGGTGGCAGAAGAAACCGGACTGATCGGCAAGATCGGCGAGTGGGTTTTCGAGGAAGTCTGCCGTCAGATCGGGGAGTGGGACGCTGCGAATGTCCCGCCGGTTCCGATTGCGATTAATGTGTCACCACGACAATTGATGGAAGGCCGGATCACGCAAACCATTGCGCGTATTCTTGAACAAACCAATACACCTGCTGCACGCATCGTGCTTGAAGTTACCGAAACCGTGATGATGCAGGAAATCAAGAAATCGGCTACAATCCTTGAAGAACTGCGCCACCTTGGGCTGCAAATCGCGGTTGATGACTTTGGCACGGGCTATTCATCCTTGGCGTATCTTAAACGCCTGCCGATCAACTCCATCAAGATTGACCGGTCGTTTGTCCGCGACATCACAGTCGATAGCGATGATGCCGCGATCACGCGCGCGATTATCATCATGGGCCATAATCTTGGCCTGCAAGTGGTTGCCGAAGGTGTTGAAACCATAGAACAAATGGACTTTCTACGCGACAGTGGGTGTGACGAAGTTCAGGGCTTCCTGATTGCAACACCGCTGCCTGCACATGAGGCTGTTCACCATATTATACGTCTGTCCGCCAAGGCCGATATTGAACCATAAGTCGCCAATACCAACGAAGAAGCGCAACCTGCGCACCACATTTAAACGTCTGGTTATCCGAGAAGCAAAATGGCCCCACAAAAATCCGTCCTGCTCATAGATGACAGCAAATTCGCCCGGCTGCTGGTCAAGGCGTTCATATCCAGCAATTTTGCGGGATGGGAAATTGACGAGGCCGAAGATGCGGCAAAAGCATTGGCGATGGTCGCGGAAAAATCCTACGATTATCTGCTGGTCGATTTCAATATGCCCGGCATGAATGGCCTTGAGCTTTGCGAGAAGTTACGTGCGCAGTTTCCTGATACCGTGATTGCCCTTCTGACGGCCAATATTCAAAAAGAAATCCAGAACAAAGCCGAAAGCATCGGTGTTGATTTTCTGGCAAAGCCACCGACCGAAGAAAAAATTCGTGACTACATCGCGGCCAAGGAAGCGGGTCGATGATAGATCTGACAGAACTTGAACATGATACCATCAGTGAACTGATCAACATCGGTGTTGGTCGGGCCGCATCATCCTTGTCCGAAATGGTCGAGCAACCGGTTGAACTAACCGTTCCGCGCATTACTTTCGTCGAGCGGTTCTCTGATACTGACCTTGCCAAGGCGCCAACTGAAATTGTTTCTGCCGTAAGCCAGACATTCGACGGCCCTTTTAAAGGCGAGGCCATGCTGGTCTTTCCCGAAGAACGCAGCCTGGAACTGGTACGCAGCCTTTTGAAAGTCGACGTTCCGCTTGAGGCTTTGACCGATCTTGAGCAAGAAGCCCTGATGGAAGTTGGCAATATCATTTTGAATGCCTGCCTTGGCAGCATTTCAAATGTGCTTGGTGAACCGATAAATTGCTCAATGCCCTCATTTCGCAAACGCGAAAGTCGGTCGTTGCTGGATCAAGATGACGCAAGTAGCCAAACTGGCAAAAAACCCGTTTTGATGATCTTGCATGTGCAATTCATGCTGCGTCAAAATGACATTGATGGATATGTCCTGTTTGTTATGGATCTGGATTCAATCCAGATGCTAAGGGAACTGGTCCGTCGTTTTCTGGCCAATTCACTTGGTTAACTGGGTCGAGGTGAATGAAAAAAACGACGCCAACATCGTTGGACCACAGAACGCTATCGGGCAGCCTCAATAGATCAGATAAAGCTGCCGAACTTTATGCCGCGTTGCTTGATACGGCAGATACCGGATCGCTGGCGATTTCGCAGGATGGCGCGATTTGCCATTGGAACAGATGGATGCAGAACCGATCTGATCTTGCACCGCATCAAGTTCTTGGCAAACAACTTGTTGACGTTTTTCCTGAAACTAAATTGGGCCGGGTCAGTCAGGCGATTGAAGACTGCCTGAAATTTGGCATGCCCGCCGTTATATCCCCATCACTTAATCAAGGGGCCCTGCCGTTAAAGCCCCTGCCGCAATTTGCTGCAAGCTTTGATCGCATGGAGCAATCAATCCGCATCCATCCAATCAAGACCAGCAACAACGGCACGCTGTGTTCGTTGACCATTCGCGATGTTACTCTTGCCGTTCAACGCGACCGACTGCTTCGACAGCAGGCCGCCGAATTGGCTGACCTTGTTACCCAAACCAGACGCAGCGAAGGCCGGACCCGGGCGATTTTGCAAAATACCATTGATGCCATTCTGGTGGCGTCAGATGATGGCAATATTGAACCCCTAAACGCACGCGCGCAGGAACTTTGCGGCCCCGAAGGCGACCCGGAACTGCGCAACATCATTCGCTTCCTTTTACCTGACAGCGAACACATCACCCCCTCGCCACCGCCAAAGGATCGGCTTTTGACCGATCTTGGTACCGGGGTGATCGAGGTTCTCGCCTGCACGTCGAGCGGGCGCAACATACCTCTGGAAGTCGCGATCAGTCATTTTTCCGCTGATGAACGCTATCATTACATTATTACCCTGCGTGATATTTCCCAACGCAAACGCCATGAGATGGAAATTCAGCGCACCATGGCTGAACTAGAACGTTCCAACAGCGAACTTGAACAGTTTGCCTATGCCGCGTCCCATGACTTGCAAGAACCACTGCGCATGGTGTCAAGCTATACCCAGCTCATCGCCCGACGGTATGAAGGCCAGCTTGACGATACAGCCGATGAATTCATTCATTATGCTGTTGACGGCACGCAACGCATGCAGCGCATGATTGATGACCTTCTGACCCTGTCGCGGGTTGGGCGGCATGGTAAGCCGTTCCACGCGGTTTCTTTGCAAGCCTTGTTTGATGCGCTTGTGACCAACTTCAAACGTGCAGGGTCCGCACCCGAAGGCAATATCATCCGCGAAGGAACCCTTCCCACCATCACCGGCGATGCCAGTCAATTACTGCTGCTGTTCCAGAACTTGGTATCCAACGGCCTGAAATATAGTGACCCCGAAGATGGCAAGGTACAGGTATTTGCCAAGGAAACCCCAAACAGCTACCGCGTTTTTGTCGCCGATAACGGGATCGGGATTGAAGAGCAATATCACGAAACCATTTTTGAGGTTTTCAAACGTCTGCATGGCTATGGTGATTATGCCGGGACAGGAATTGGCCTGGCAATTTGCAAAAAGATCGTCGATCGGCACGGTGGATCGCTGGTCGTCACCAGCACGCCGGGCGAAGGCAGCACATTTTGCGTCGAGTTTCCAAAACAATTGCCGATTGTCGCAGCATCGGAAAGCATGTAGCTTTCAGTTTACGTAAGCGTAAACTTCAACAGCATTGAGCCCCCATGAGCGACAGCTACTCCATTACTGATCTTGCCCGCGAGTTTGACGTAACCACCCGGACCATCCGCTTTTACGAAGATCAGGAACTGATCGAGCCCGAACGTCAGGGACAAACCCGCATTTACAGCCAGCGTGACCGGGTGCGTTTGCGCCTGATCATGCGCGGCAAGCGGCTTGGTTTTTCACTGAAGGAAATACGTGATCTTCTTGATCTGTATGATGGCGACCGCAGCGAAATCACCCAGTTGACCATCCTTGTGTCCAAAATCAACGAACGCCGCGATGCGCTTCGCACACAGCGTGAGGACATTGATGCGACACTTGATGAACTTGATAAACTTGAAGAATCCTGCCAAGGCGAACTCAACCGCAAGAAGACCGGCTAAGATCAAGTGCCCCCAGATTGATCCGCTTTATGGGTTGCCCGCCGTTGGATTTGTGACTTTCACAATCCGGGGTTCTGATGGCCGCGACAGGATAAACAAACTGACCGGAACAGCGACCAGCACCTGAACCATCACGACCCAACGGCTTTCGACAAAAATCAGCGACACCGCAATCACAACAAAGAATGCCAACATCGCCATATATTTGGCCCGCCGACTGATGACACCATGATTGTTCCAGTCACGAATTGGGCCGCCAAACCGGGGATGATTGCAAATCCAGTCGTGCAGTCTTGGCGATCCCTTGGCAAAAAGCCAAGCGGCCAACAACATAAACGGCGTCGTTGGTAAAAGTGGCAGGAAAACACCTACAACACCCAATCCAATTGCAAGCCAGCCAAGACCAATATAAATATGCGAAAAGCGCACCGTCGATTTCCTGTTTACAGCTCGTCACGCCCCTGACAGGCTAGATCCACGTCAATGTAGGCGCAGTAATTGCGAAATTCAATTAATAGCCGACTACTACACTCAGTTATGTTAACCGCCCCGGTTACGCCCTGAAAATCTTTTACGGTTGCCCATGCTTGAGATCGAAAAAGGCCTTTATCTGGATGAACGCCATCTGAATTTTCAGTTCGTGCGCGCATCGGGGCCCGGCGGACAAAACGTCAACAAGGTATCGAGTGCAGTTCACATGCGCGTGCGTATTGATGACCTGACCGAACTTCCTTTGCGCGTACGCAACCGCCTGCGTGAACTTGCTGGAAGCAAACTGACCAACGATGGCGAGATCATCTTTGACGCCCAGCGTCACCGCACACAGGAGCGTAACAAACAGGATGCGATAGAACGATTTCTCGCCCTGTTGCGCAAAGCCGCCGAGCGCAAGAAATATCGCGTAAAAACACGTCCCAGCATGTCGGCAAAACGCAAACGCACTGATAACAAGAAAAAGCGCGGCGACACGAAAAAAATGCGTCAAACTCCATCATATTGATGAACGTATCTGCTCAGCAAAATTCCATTACACGGTTAACTTAGGGGGCAATGCCGCACCCAGTCTTCCATCAGTGCCGCAATCTCGACCGTATCAAGTTCACTGGCCGTCAGGCTCTGCCAGGTTGAGAACTGTACGCTGTGACGAACAACGGCCCTGCAAAGAGCATTGTCACGTCGTGCCGCAGGAAGATGACGCATGATATCATCTTGGATAACGGCAAGATGTTTATCGGCGCGGATCAATGCCTTGTCCAGATCATCAAGCTTTCCACGGTCTGACTGCAAACCCACCCATACATGACTGGTTTCTCTGTAATAATGATACAGCATGCTCAAAATTGCGATGGGCCAGTCTTGCGGGTTAACGCCGTCGCGCCAGTCTGCCGGGTCAGGCATAGGGCTGCTTTCAAACCATGCCTTTAGCGCGCCTGCCATCAAATCAGCTTCCTTGGGGAAGTGGCGATAGACTGTGAGGCGCTGCACAGATGCTTTGGTTGCAACCGCACTGATTGTCGTTGCCGCGGGACCAACACCCCCATAGAGCAACAATGCCGCATCAATGATCTTTTGATGGGTATCTTGTTCCTTATCTGCGCGTTTGGTCTTGGTGTATGTCCGCGTCGCCATGTTTCCCCCAGCGTGTCTGCATCTCCGCCAGACCCCAAATCCAGCACAGAAAGCAAAAAGATAACATGCCTTCGGTTTTTCAATGAACGGTTTTGCTTACCGGGCATCGACGATGCCCAAACAACTCACTTTATTTGCCAACAGGCTATCATCATCCATATAAAGGTCCATCGTATTAAAAGGACTGCCCGATGACGATTGACTGGAATCATATTGCCAATGCCCCCTTGCCCGCAAATTGCGGTTGGCGCGGGACATATCGGGTCCGCTATTCCGAGATTGGCGACAATGGCAAAGTCATGCTCCCTGCCCTTGCCGATTACATGCAAGATGCGGCTGGTTGGGGTGCCCGGATACTAAAACTGGCCTATGACGACACGGTTGATCAGGGGATCGCATGGGTATTGTCGCGCATGGTCATTCATATTCGCGACTATCCCGGCAATGGCGAAGACATCACGGTTGAAACATGGCCTTCAGGGGTATCGCGCCGGGTTGCCACCCGTGATTTTCGCCTGACCAATGCCAAGGGCGATGTAATTGGTGTCGCGCAAAGTTTCTGGGTGATGTTTGATTTGCGTGAACGCCGTGCTGCACAATGGCCCGACTGGATTTCCGACCGCCTGCCGAACCCGCCCGGCCCAAAATTGATTGATGCGCCGCTGCGCGCTCCCTTTACCACCGATCCGCTATCCCCGTGCGACACCATCAAGGCACGCCCGTCGGACCTTGATCTGTATGGGCACGTCAATAATGTGCGGCTGATGCAGTGGGTTCTGGGGATTGCCGGAAGAAACAATCGACCAGACTTTCATCCCGAAAGCCTCGATATTCAGTTCCGAACCGAATGCCGCGTGCATGAACGGGTTGAAATCAGATATTGCGATGGATTTGCCGCGATTACCCTTGACGAAGACGGCACCGATTTGGTTCGTGCCCAAATCACACCGCGTAATCGCATCGCACTGGCTTAGGAACGATCCGGATAGCCATCAGTGACGGCCACACTCTTAACGACCGTCCATCATTGCATCGAACAAATTAGCAATCGGTTTAAAGCTGCGGCGATGGTGCGGGGTTGGCCCCACATCACCAAGACCTGCCATGTGCTTTTTCACACCATAACCCGCATTGCCTTCCCAGCCAAAAAACGGATAGCGCACAGCAAGGCGCGCCATGGCACGATCACGCACCACCTTGGCAACAATCGATGCCGCCGCAATCGAAAGCGATTTACTGTCGCCCTTAACCACGGTTTCAACCGCACAAGGCAACCCCGGGTCACGATTGCCATCAACCAGTGCCTGATCGGGAAGGGTTGATAAATGGGCAACGGCACGGCGCATCGCAACATAAGTTGCCTGCAGGATATTGATCTGATCGATCTCGCGCACGGATGCGGCACCAACGCCAACCTCGGCACAGCTCATGATGATGTCATGAAGCTGATCACGCTTTTTGACTGACAGCTTTTTGGAATCATTAAGTTCGTTCAAAAGAACAGCGGGTAACAGATCATCACGTGGCAGGATAACCGCGGCGGCAACAACCGGTCCGGCCAGTGGCCCTCGACCAACTTCGTCAATCCCGGCAATGCGTCCGCAATACTGATCTTCAATGGAAAAATCAGGCATGATGATAAAGGCTCCCTCTTGCCTTTTGTCTAGCAGTCACGGCTCTGTCAGACAACTGATCACGCATCAGACCGTTGTGGGTTTTCGATCACATACACATCATATCCATCCGGTTTTGATCGGCACGTCATCCCGATTTTACGGGCAACACCAATGGACCCATGATTACGTTGATCAATCCCGGCCACAATACGCGGCAAGTTTAGCGTTTCAAACGCGTATGGCACCAGTGCAAGGGCCGCCTCAGACGCAAAGCCGTTTCCCCAATAATCGGGATGCAGCCGCCAACCGATTTCAACATCCGGCCCAACGCCATCCTCGGGGATTAAAAGTACCCAGCCCATAAAGGTGTTTGGTGCAGATTTGGCAAAGACCGACCAGTATCCCAACCCGTCACTATAGTGCGCATTGATCCGGGTTCGGACAAACGCTCTGTGTTCGCCGTCCTCATCCCAAGGCCCGGGAATGAAATCGACAACACCGGGCGCCTTGTCCATGACAATACAGTCGTCAAAATCATCCATGGTTCGGGGACGCAATATCAGGCGGTTGGTTTCAAAAATCATGGCGAATCTTCCACGCAATGCTGTCATGGGGGTATCCTAACAAAAACGGCACCGAATGACGGTGCCGTTCTTAAAGTTACGCCAGAAAGTCAGAAGCCGGAAAAATCAGTTTTCCTTTTCCTGATATTCCTCGCTGGGATCGTAGCCTTCGGGCCCGACCGGATCAAAAGTCGCCCAACCTTCATTCTGCTTACTGGGTGGCAAATCCGAATGTGGATCAACATTCAACAGCATGTAAGCCTTGGCGATCAGGTTGGCTGTAATCGGTGCGGTCAGGAATATGAACAGCGTGATCAGCAATTCATGAATGGTGAAATGCCCGCGTTCAACCCAGAAATACAGCATAGAGGCAATCAAAACACCCCCGACGCCAACGGTACTGGCCTTGGTCGGCGCATGCAGGCGCGGCAACAAATCACGCAGCTTGAGCATCCCAAATGACCCGACCAGCAGGAACAATCCACCAATCACAATCAGAAGCGAGATAATGAGTTCGACGATAAATGGCATCACAACGCTCCCTTATTCGATGATGTCGCCACGCAAGATGAACTTGCAGTAGGCCACGGTTGAAACAAACCCGAACATGGCGAACAAAAGCGCGCCTTCGAAATACATCGCGGTTCCCTTGGCGATACCATACATCACCAGAAGGGCAATGGCGTTAATCGCCATGGTATCGACCGCCAAAATGCGGTCTGCCGTTGTCGGCCCCATGGTCAGACGCCATAAATTCATCAGCAATGCCAATGACACACAGACGAAGCCGAAATTCAGTGCATATTCGATCATTCGAAAATCTCCTTCAGGCGGCGTTCGTAGCGGTCCTTGATATCATCAATCACACCCTGTGCATCCGGGGCGTGAAGACAATGCACCAGAAGGCTTTTGGCATCGGCACTCAGATCAATTGTGACCGTACCCGGCGTCATGGTGATGGTGCCGGCCAGTGTGGTGATTGCCTCGGGCGATGTCAGTTCTAACGGCACGACAACACATTTTGTTTCAAGGCTTTCGGTTTTGCGAAACAGGATCAGCCCGGCGACAACCACATTGGCCACCAGAATATCCCAAAGAACCACAAGACCATATTCACAGATCGCATACGCATTGCGAATCTTGGGTCGGGCAGGCCAGAAACTTGCGGTGATCAAGGGGATAATCACCGCAAGGATTGCACCGAAAACAACGGCACCTGCCGAAACTTCGTTCGCCAGAAGCACCCAGACGACCAGCAAAGCCAGCGACAGCAGCGGGTGGGGAAGATAACGTTTCATCATCATGATCCTTTCAACACCACTTACTGGCCAAACTGCGCAAGGGCACCATCGCCCAGCACTGCTCGAATATATTGCGACGTATCAAATATCTGATCAGCAGTCCCGTTGAGGTAACTACTAATCGGACCGGCAAACACTGTTAAGGCAACCAAGCCACCAAGCATACCGCATGCGGCAATGATCGGCAGAACCGGCCATTTCGCACCTTCGACAACGATCTCGCCTTCGAGCGATGAACTTTTCCAGAACAGCACACTGCCTGCACGGCCAAACCCGATAATGCACATCAAAGACGTCACCAGAATAACCGACCAAATCCAGACCATGGCATCACTGTCGCGCGAAGCGTCAAGAATCTGCAATTTACCGATAAATCCGCTCAGCGGCGGCATACCGGCCATGCCAATCGCCCCGATAAAGAACAGAACGGCAAGGAACCCAGACTGATGGAAAACCGGGGCGGTGTTCAGGCTGTCGCCAAACTGCCCCCGGCGAGATACCACCAGATCGGCAATCAGGAACAAGGCGGCGGCCGAAAACGTCGAATGCAGCAAATAGTAAAGGCCTGCTGAAATGCTTTCAGGGGTGAACAGCCCAATCGCTGTCAAAAGCGTCCCCATCGAGCCAATCACCGCAAAGGCAATCAGGTTGTTGAGGCGTTTTGCAGCCAGAACACCGATCATGCCAACGGCAATGGTAATCAGGGCAGCGGGCAGGATATAGGGTTGTGCCAGCCATGCCATATCACCAGCAGTGTCGCCAAAGGCCAGCGAATAGACACGCAGCACCGAATAGGCCCCGACCTTGGTCATGATCGCAAACAGGGCCGCGACCGGTGCAGGCGCATTAGCGTAGGTTCCCGGAAGCCAGAAATGGATCGGCACCATTGCCGCCTTCACACAGAAAACAAGCAATAAAACCAACGCCCCGGCGCGCAGCAACGCGGCATCTCCCGGTGCTATGTTTGCAACCTGAATGGCCAAGTCTGCCATATTCAGCGTCCCGGTCACTGAATATATCATGCCAACCCCAACCAGGAACAAGGCTGATCCGGTCAGATTGACGACAACATATTGCATGCCCGCCTTAAGACGGTCGGCCCCAGCACCATGAAGCATAAGCCCATAAGACGCGATCAGCAGAACCTCAAAGAAGACAAAGAGGTTAAACAAGTCCCCCGTCAGGAACGCACCATTCACCCCCATCAGCTGGAACTGGAAAAGAGCATGGAAATGCTTGCCGCGCTGATCCCATTCACTTGAGGCAAACAGGACAACGCCAAGCCCCAGAAGCGATGTCAGAAAAATCATCATCGCCGACAACCGGTCCAGAACCAGCACAATCCCGAAGGGTGCTGGCCAGTCGGACAGGGCATACATTTCCGGCCCATTGCCATTGGCGAAAATCAGCAGCGACAAGGTCACTGCGACAAGGGCCATGGTTGCCGTTATCGAAAATACGCGCTGCAACAAAATATCATGACGAACCGCCAAAACAATCAGGGCGGCCATCACAGCGGGCAGCACTATGGGAATAACAATCCAGTCACCCATCAGTTTTTATCTCCTGCTTCGGATGGCTCGCCAAGCGGTTGACCGTCAACATGATCATTCCCGATTTCAAGAAAGGTCCGGATCGACAGCACAACGATCAATGCCGTCATCCCAAACGAAATCACAATCGCCGTTAGCACAAGTGCCTGTGGCAATGGATCGGTGTATTCCGTCACACCTTCACGCAGGATCGGCGGCATATTGATGGTAAGCCGTCCCATGGCGAACAGAAATACGTTCACCGCATAGGACAGAAGCGCCAAACCAATTACCACCGGGAACGTCCGCCCACGCAGCAAAAGGTATGTTCCGCACGTTGTCAGAAGCCCAATACTGCTTGCTACAAGAAATTCCATATCAGGCCTCCTTCTCTGGCGTTGCTATCCGAACAGATGGATCGTGATCCATCGGATCAAGATTGACATCGACATGTTCTGCCATGCGTTCGACCTGTGACAGTTTGGCAAGAGCCAGCATTACCGCCCCAACCACCGTCAGGAACACACCAAGGTCAAAGCCCATGGCGGATGCCAGTTCAAATTCACCAACAATCGGCAGATGAACGTGGACAAACCCACTGGTCAGGAACGGCAAGCCCGCCACCCAGGCCGAAGCCCCGGTAATCGCTGCTGCAATAACCCCCAAACCAATCATGCCGTGGTAATTGACTTTCATGCGGTTCTGGGTCCAGCCAAAGCCTGAAGCCATATACTGCATGACCAAAGCGACCGAAACGACCAACCCGGCAATGAAGCCTCCGCCTGGCTCATTATGACCGCGCAGGAAGATGTAAACACCGACCATCAGCGACAAGGGCAACATCACACGCGTCGCGACCACCATCATCATCGGATGGCGATCCGCCGACCGGCGATTGCTGACGACCCAGCTTGCCAGACGTTTAGCCGCTTCGCCCTGGGTCACGGTTTCGATCAAGGCAAAGATCGAAAGGGCCGCAATGCCCAGCACAATGATTTCACCAAAGGTATCAAACCCACGGAAGTCGACGAGGATGACGTTCACAACGTTCGTGCCGCCACCTTCGATCTTTGAGTTGGCCAGATGATAGGCCGAGATCGAGTTTGGCAGATCACGCGTCATGATCGCCCATATTGCCCCGCCGATGCCAAGGCCAGCCGCAATCGAAACCACCCCGTCACGCAATTTGCGCCCCGGAAGGCTTTCCTTTGGCGTTTCCTTTGGCAGGATATTAAGGGCCAGCAACATCAGGATGACAGTCACCACCTCGACCGAGATTTGCGTCAAAGCAAGATCAGGTGCCGACAGATAGATAAAGCCAAGCGAGACAATCAGACCAATCACACCGACCAAGAGCAAACTTAGAAGTCGATTATGATGCATCACGACCGCGGCGATACAGGTTACAACCAGCAATACCCAGCCAATCGCCGCCGCAGGTGAAACATCAAGCAATTCCCGCGTGCCCGCAGTATGATCCGGCTCGGCATAAAATCCAGAAACCCCGATCGCAACGGACGCAACAATCATCACCGACAGGTAACGCTGCAACGATCCATTGTGTAGATTGTCCGAGATAACCCGGCTTAAAGCAACAAGCTTGGCAATCGCACAATCAAACATCGCCTTGGCATCAGGCCGCGACAGGTTTGCGGTCGCCGAAATCAACGTCCCGTGGCGCATCAGCAACAGCGCACCAACAACAATCGCGATGACGCTCATGCCAAGGGCTGGCGTCAGCCCATGCCAAAGTGCCAGATGATATTCCGGCAGTTCCCCACCGATAACCGCACTGGACGTCGCAGCAACCAGCGGCCCGGCAATCACCGCCGGGAACAGGCCGATCAGAACCACCAGAACCGTCAGCAATGCAGGCGGGCCCCACATGCCAAAGGGTGGATCATGTGGATGATGCGGCAAGTTCTCATCGCGTGGCTTGCCCAGCCAGACGTGGAAGATAAAGCGGAAGGAGTACGCCACCGAGAAGATTGCCCCAACGGTGGCCAGAAGTGGCACAACCCAGCCCTGATCCAGCCACATGGTATGCCATGCTTCTTCGAGCATCATTTCCTTGGACAGGAACCCGTTAAGCGGAATTATCCCGGCCATCGATGCCGCCGAGATAATGCCAATGGTCCCGGCAATCGGCATCAGGTTGAGCAACCCACCCAGACGACGAATATCGCGGGTTCCGGTTTCATGATCGATAATACCGGCGGTCATGAACAGGGCGGCCTTAAACGTTGCATGGTTGATGATGTGAAACACACCAGCCACGGCAGCAATCGGCGTTCCAAACCCAAGCAGCATGGTAATAAGACCAAGGTGGCTGACCGTCGAATAGGCCAGAAGTCCCTTTAGGTCATGTTTGAAAATCGCAATCCATGCGCCGAGCACCATGGTTACAAGACCAGCGGTTGCAACGATATAGAACCATTCCGGTGTCCCCGACAAAACCGGCCACATGCGGGCCATCAGGAAGATACCGGCCTTCACCATGGTTGCCGAATGCAAATAGGCCGAAACTGGCGTTGGCGCGGCCATCGCATGGGGCAGCCAGAAATGGAACGGGAATTGAGCCGATTTGGTAAAGCACCCCAGCAGGATCAAAACCAGTGCCGGAACATACATCGGGGACGCTTGAATTAAATCTGCGTTCTGAAGGATCACGGTCAAATCATAGGACCCGACAATATCACCCAGAATCAACATCCCGGCAATCATTGCAAGCCCGCCTGCCCCGGTAACGGCCAGGGCCATACGCGCGCCCTGACGCCCTTCGGGCAGATGTTTCCAGTACCCGATCAGCAAGAACGACGACAGCGACGTCAGCTCCCAGAACACCAGCAAAAGCAGGATATTGTCCGACAGGACAATCCCGACCATAGCCCCCTGGAACAACAACAGGAACGCATAGAAGCGCCCCATCGGATCGTCCTTGGATAGATAGAACCGCGCATAGATAATGATCAGCAACCCGATCCCAAGGATCAGGGTCGCAAACAGCAAGCCCAGCCCATCAAGGAAGAAGGTCACATTAAGACCCAGTTCCGGAAGCCAGCTATAACTGACCTGAAACACCTCGCCAGAAATCACGGCAGGTGCCTTTGCCATCAGTAAAATCAGGGCAAGCAGCGTGACAGAACCAGTCGCAGTCGCGCATGCGTTGCGCCCGGCCCTGATCATTATGGCGGGCAGTACCGCCCCAATGAAGGGAAGCAAAACAATGAGGGTGAGACTCATGAAAGACCCTTATTTTTGGAAGTCGCCGTATCGCCCCCAACGCGAGACAGCAAGAAAATCCCGCAGAAGGTAATATTTGTACAGAAAATGGTCAAGAAAACCCAACCCTTACCGTTTTTTACTTTCGGCCTGTCAAGTGATACCGATCACCAAAAAGTACAACCCTGACGTTGAAATACTTACCGTTTACCACCTGCAAGACGAATTGCCTCGGGCATCAGGCGCAAACGCACCATTGCAATCGTGCCCAAAACCGGCCCGATCGACAGCATGGCAAACGCCCCCCACCATCCAAAATGATCCGCAACAACCGGCACAAGATGGATCGACACAAGGGCAATGAGAAAACCAATCGCATTTTGTAAGGTCAGAGCCGTGCCAACCTGATGGGGATCAGCCAGTTCGATCACACAGGATGAGAACTGGGCAGAATCCGCAACCACTGAAATACCCCAGATGATGCAAACGGCAAGCAGGATCGCAAAAGGCGCACCACCGAAAGTCCCGACAACAAGCGCACATGCCCCACTGACCACCATTGCAGCAATGGTAACAGTGGTGCGTCCGATGCGGTCGGCGAAATACCCTCCGGCAAGGGATCCGAACGCACCAACCCCGACAATGGCAAATGTCGACAAAGCCGACCACACCCCGGGATTTTCAATCAAACGATCCGAAAAACTTCCATACAGAAACAAACCGATCCAGCCCCACATGGCATAAAGTTCCCACATGTGGCCAAAATAGCCGTAACAGGCATGCCGCAGCGGTTTGTTGGCCCAAATTTGGCCGACCATACGCGGATCAAAGCGCAGTGATTTTCCCGGTGTCCCACCCAGTTGAACAAACAGAACCGCAATCCCCGCGACATAGGCCGACATACTGGCCGCAACAATCACCAGCCGCCAATCAAGCGGGACGGCCACGGAAAACAGATGCGGCAATGCCGACCCCATGGTCAGCGCCCCAACCAGAAGACCGACCAGAAACCCGGTATCCCCGCGCGCCCATGTCGCGACCATTTTCATGCCAATCGGGTAAATTCCGGCCATGCAGACACCGGTAACCAGACGCAGGACAATGACCAAAACCCCGTCAACCGGAACCGTCAGGATCAGGATATTGGCCGTTGCGGCAATGATTGCCGATGCAGCCCAGAACCGACGCGGTTCAATCCGGTCGGCCAGACCAAAAACCGCACTGGTAACCGTGCCCAAAACAAAGCCGAGCACAACCGAACTGGTAAAAAGGGACGACTGGACAGCACCAAGATCAAACTCTGCGCGCAACTGTGGTAGAACCGCCGTTGCCGAAAACCAAAGAGCAAGCGCCATCAACTGGCACACCGTAATCATTGAAACGGCAAAGCTTTTTCCCGTGCGTGCCATGCCTTCTCCGACCGATTTGTACGCGTTCGGGCCATAATACACAGAAGGCCAAGAATGACTATCTTGGAACTGTTTGGGGTTTCAACCGTTCAGAAATACTAGGAAATGCAACCTTGCAATAGAACCGGAGCGCCCTATGCCCCTCCTGGATCAATATGCAAACGGTGTCATCACCGCCATTGGCTTCTTCTGGAACGCATTATGGGCCTTTGTCCTTGGTTACGCCATTAGTGCCGCCATTCAGGTTTTCGTCCCCAAGAAACGTCTGACCAACCAGATGGGAGATGCCAATCTTCGAAGTGTGTCTCTTGCGGGCCTGTTTGGTGCGGTTTCAAGTTCGTGCTCATTCGCAGCCCTTTCGGCAGCACGGTCGCTTTTTCAGAAAGGTGCTCATTTCATTGCCACCGTCGCATTCATGTTTGCATCAACCAATCTGGTGATTGAGCTTGGCGTTCTGATTTTCCTATTTTTGGGGTGGGAATACCTTGCCGCCGAACTTGTCGGTGGCATTCTGATGATTGCCATCTCCGCCCTTTTGATCCGCTTGACGTATCCTGAGAAATTAATCAATGCGGCCAAAAAGCATGCCGACGATGCAAGCAATCAAGACGAAGAAGATTTTGACTGGAAAAAACGCATTAAGTCACTCAAGGGCTGGCAACAGGTTGGCACCCGGTTTGCCATGGAATGGCAGATGGTTTGGCGCGAAATCCTGATCGGTTTCACGATTGCGGGCTTTATTGCCGTATTCGTCCCAAATCAGGTTTGGCAAACATTGTTTATGGCCGACGCTGCTTCGGGTGATCAGGCAAATATGCCGTTTCTGGTCGTTCTGGAAAATGCTCTGATTGCACCATTTGTCGCCGCAGCTACCTTTATCGGATCCATGGGCAACATCCCGCTTGCAACTGTACTGAGTGCCGGGGGTGTCAGTTTTGCCGGTATTATGGGCTTTATATACTCTGACCTGATGGTACCACCGCTGGTGAAGGTGAACGCACGCTACTATGGCTGGAAAGCAGCGCTTTATATCGCTGCGATCATGTATGCCAGTATTGTCGTAACCGCCCTGACCCTGCATTATGCCTATGCTGTAATTGGCATCATTCCTGAAGGCAGTCGCGACATCGCAGAGGTTAGCGCCTTTGGCATCAACTACACCTTTTTCCTCAACATTGCGGCATTCGCCTTGGGTGGTTTGTTGCTGTGGTTAAGGTATCGCGACCAACACGCGGCGTCTGAGACATCAGACCATAATGATCATGAGCACGACCATCATTCGGGTCATCAGCATCACGACCACGGAACTTCATCCCTATGGTCCTTCAAAAACATCCTCATTTTGGCCGTCCTGATTGCGCTGACTGCCGGTTTGATCGTCAAGGCCGCCTTGACCCTCTGAATCAAAAAAAGATGCCGCTGGTCGAAACCGGGCGGCATCAAGGTTCCCGAGCGGGAATAAAATAATATTTTAATGAGTTAGTTAACTTACTTATTAAAGCGCCCGTTTATCATCAATCACCTTACCGTCATTGGGAAGGCTGCCGGTAGCAGCGCCTTCAACAATCCCGCGAAGCTTGCACACGCTGGCAAGAGTTTCACCAATGGCATCGATGTGCCCGGTATCCACGCCTTCACACAACAGGGTCATGACGTCATTATCGCTTTCACGCGTCACAACAAGGCGCGCCTTGGTAATTGCGTCATGGCGTTTGATGATTTCGGCAATTTGCTGTGGGTGCACAAACATGCCTTTGACCTTGGTCGTTTGATCGGCACGGCCCATCCATCCCTTGATCCGGTCATTGGTGCGGCCACATGGGCTTTGTCCCGATGCAATCGCCGACAGATCACCGGTCGCAAAGCGGATCAACGGATAATCCATGTTCAGCGACGTCACGACAACTTCACCAACTTCACCCTCGGCCACCGGATCGCCAGTGCCCGGACGAACGATTTCAAGAATGATGTCTTCGGCAACGATCATGCCGTTCTTGGCGTCACTTTCGTACGCAATCAAACCAAGGTCTGCACTGGCGTAACATTGCAACATCGCGATTCCGCGATCGGCAAACCAGTCGCGTAACGTTTCGGGCAAGGCTTCGCCCGACACCAGTGCGCGCTTGATCGACGAAATGTCCGCCCCGAGCTCCTCAGCCTTTTCGATCAGTATTTTCAAAAACGACGGTGTGCCGCAATAGCCCGTCGGTTTCAAATCGCTGATGGCCTTGACCTGAGCTTCGCTTTGTCCAACCCCGGCCGGGATCACAACACAACCACATGCGCGTGCACCACTGTCAAAGATGAAGCCACCCGGCGTCAAATGATAGGACAGGCAATTATGGACGATGTCGCCGGGGCGGAACCCGGCAGCAAAAAACGCACGTCCCATCCGCCACCAATCATCACCTTTTCCCTGCGGATCATAAATCGGCCCCGGGCTTTGGAAAATACGCGCAAGCGCTGGAACCGGCGTCGCATTCAATCCGGCAAAAGGCGGTTCTTTCGCATGAGCATCGATCAAATCGGATTTGCGCGTGACCGGTAATGACGCCAGAGCCTCGCGGCTGGTGATGGCTTTTGGATCAACATCAACAAGAACCCGGCCAAACCCCACAGACTGCGATTTTGCATGGTGAATGATTCGCGGCAATGCTGCCATCAACCCGACTTCGCGATCAGCAGGTTTGCGCGTTTCTCTTCCGTCGTAAAAGGTCTTTAGCATTTTGCCCGTCTTTCATCCAATTTCGTCAACCATCATGATATGGTTGTTATAGCCAACGTTTGCGCCGTTTATATGACTTGATGTTCTTAAAGCTTTTGCGGTCTTCCGACCCACCGCCAAGATAGAACTCCTTAACGTCTTCATTATTGAGAAGTTCGTCACGCGTGCCATCAAGCACCACCTTGCCACTTTCCATGATGTAGCCGTAATCGGCGACTTTCAGCGCAAAGTTGGCGTTCTGCTCGACAATCAACATGGTAATGCCTTGATCGCGATTGATCTTTTCAATGATCCCGAACACTTCCTTGACCAGAAGCGGCGACAACCCCATCGATGGTTCGTCAAGCAGGATCATTTTCGGGCGCGCCATCAAGGAGCGACCAATTGCGAGCATTTGTTGTTCCCCACCCGAAAGATATCCGGCAAGACCGGTGCGTTCTCTCAAGCGCGGGAAGTAGTCAAAAACCATCTCGATGTCATCTTTGACCCCCTTATCCTTGCGGGTATAAGCGCCAAGTCGCAGGTTTTCGATACAGGTCATATCTTCGATAATGCGACGGCCTTCCATTACCTGAAACAGGCCGGACCGCACGATATCTTCGGGATTGCCATTCGCGATCTGTTTTCCCATGAAATTGATATCGCCACGGGTCACTTCGCCGTCTTCGGTTTTAAGCAAGCCCGAGATCGCCTTAAGCGTCGTCGATTTCCCCGCCCCGTTCGGACCAAGAAGGGTAACAATTTTGCCTTGCGGAACCTCGAGAGATACCCCACGCAGGACAAGGATCACCTCGTCATAAACAACTTCGATATTGTTGACCGACAGCATCGGTTCGGCATTTTCGATTTTACGGGCGGGCTCTGCCATGGTGTCCCCTTCGATCACATCCGTGTTTCGTTCCCATGTATCGGGGACGGAGCATAAAGCCCGTCCCCGATCACCACGGGAGACATTCGTCTTCAGACCAACTCAGACGTAGGCCTTAGTAACCAAGCCAATCGTCACGGCGCGGCAAGGTCACAGTGGTCAGCTTCTCAACAGACGCTTCGCCACCTTTTGCCGAACCTTTATAGATATTAACGGTGTTGATGCCACGATGGTCTTCGGCGGTCCAGGTTGCTTCCATGCAAACGCCTTCAAGACCTTTTGGCACCCACATCTCGCGGGCATACATGCCTGCCTTGATGTTTTCACCGGTGATGCCGCCATTTGCCTTTGCCCATTCCATGGCTTCTTTCATGTAATAAGCAGAGCAAATGCCACGGATGTAATGGTGGGTGCGGAATTCCTCGCCCGAGCTATCGGACATTTTTGAAATTTCGCGCACCAAATCCATCCCCGGAACACCTTCATCGCTCCAGAAGCTGGTCATCGCCGGGAAGATGTAGTTATCAACATCCCCAATGGTTTTGAGCGTTTCGTAATCGCCTGCCCAGATATTGGCGAGCCATTTCGGGGTCGCACCAACCGTGTCACAGGATTTCACCAGCGACACAACCGATGGGCCGAGGTTACCGAGATAGCCATAGTTGGTGCCAGCTTCCTTAAGCGTCAGGCACTGTGCCTTGAAATCACCCGGCTTCATCGAAACGACGACTGGTGCGGTGACTTCAAAACCAAGTTCGGTTGCATATTCAGCGCAAGCTTCTTTTGGTGCATTCGGATACGGATGGTTGTCCCCGATGTGCGAGAAGATCGGCTTGCCGCTGTTGCCAGATGATTTCCAGTCTTCGGCGGCCCACTGAGCCATTGCACGGCAGGCATCGGAATAGGATGCACCGTAGAAGAAGTTATAAGGGGCCGGCTTGGCTGTTTTCGGGTTTTTTGCGGTCGGGTCGGTCAGGTGCCCGGAATAGGATGCGGAATAGACCGGCACCTTGTCCTTGGCAACAAAACTGATCAGGGCCTCGGTATCGCCTGTGCCCCAGCCCTGCATCGCGACCATATCATTGCGCGAACGCCATTTTTTGTAGTTCGCAATTGCCTGCGGAACTTTATACGCATAATCAACGGATTCTGAATCCAGAACCGTGCCATCAATCCCGCCATGGGTATTGATATAGGACAGCGCGTCACGCACACCATCAGCATAGAACTTGCCGATGAAGCCGGTTGCACCGGTGATATCCATCAGATGACCGACAAATACCATGTCGTCATCTGCCTTGGCTGCCGTCATCGACAAGCTGGTCGCAACCATCGCGGTTGCAGCAATCAATCGTTTCATCACGACGTCTCCCTTGGACGTTTTACTAAACAAAGTAGCCTCCCGGTCTTCACCGATTTTGATCCCGTTTCTTTTTTGGTTTTTAGCGAAACGGGCTTCGGCGGTATTTATCAGTACGAGAAGGGATAAAGCTTCCAGTACGCCCTGATCTGTTGCCAGCGATGGGCAAGCCCATCCGGCTCAAAGATCAGGAAAAGGATAATGGCCAGACCGATCGCCATCTCCTTGATATAGGCCAGCCCGTCGGTCACATCCGTCGAACTTGCCCAGTCGAAAACACTGAGTGCGCTAACACCGCTTTCCATCACCTCGGGCAACAGCACCATAAAGACAGTGCCCATAAGCGTCCCCTTGACCGAGCCAAGACCACCAATAATGATCATGCCAAGGAACTGGATCGACAGCAGGATGGTGAAACCCTCAGCCGAGACAAAGCCAAGATAATGGCCATACATTGCCCCACCGACCCCGGCATAAAACGATGAAATCGCAAAACTCATCAGACGGTATTTCGTCAGATTGATGCCCATGATCTCAGCCGACAGATAGTGATCACGCACCGCAACAAACGCACGACCATCACGGGTGCGCATCAGGTTGGTGCCCAGCAAATACATCACCACCAGGAAGAACAGACAGACATAGAAGAAGCTAAAATCATCATAGATTTCATAGCCAAACACATTCACCGGATTGGCCGCGGCCCCATAGGACCCACCGGTAAACCATTCCGCACGGGCAAAGAAATCTTCGAGGATGAATTGGGCGGCAAGGGTGGCAATTGCCAGATACAGCCCCTTAATCCGCGCGGCAGGAAGACCAAATAAGAGCCCCACTGCCGCAGTCATCAAACCAGCCAAGGGGATCGACAGCAACACCGGAATGCCGGTGGTGTTGTTGATCCAGGCCGATGCAAACGCACCAAATCCAAAGAAGGCCGCATGCCCCAGTGAAATCTGACCGGTAAAGCCAACCAGAATATTCAGCCCCAATGCGGCAATCGCAAAATAGGAAATCTGAATGAACAGGTTGACGTAATAGCCATCCAGAACAAACGGGATCAATGCCACGGCAATGATGCCAAGAATGGCGGCATTGCGCACAACCGTCGTATCGAAAATGCGGGTATCCTGACGATATGTCGTTCGGAAATCACCGCAGGGACGCATCGAAAATCCAGCCATCGTTTCTTTCCTCGTCCCTTAGATACGTTCGATATCTTTGGTGCCAAACAGGCCATACGGCTTGATGCACAAAATTATGATCAGCACATAGAACGGTGCGATCGAGAACAGGTTGCCCCAATGCAGGTACTGGCCATCGACAAACTCGGCCGTATTTTCAAGCAAGCCAATAATTACCCCGCCAACAATCGCGCCGACAATCGAATCAAGCCCGCCCAGAATAACCGCCGGGAACACCTTGATCCCAATGACCGACAATGCCGACGACACACCATTGACCATCCCGATCACGATCCCCGCGACCCCCGATACAAGGGCCGAAATCGCCCATGACATGGCAAATACGGTTTTGACGGAAATCCCCAGACTTTGGGCGACCTGCTGATCAAAGGCTGTGGCGCGCATCGCAAGGCCAAGCTTGGAATATTTAAAGAACCAATAGAACCCGGCCATGATGAACAATGAGATCACAAAGCTCATGATATAGGCCGTCTCGATCTGCATCCCGAGCACGTTCAAAGAACGGGTTTCAAACACTTGCGGATAGGTGGCGGTGGTCGCCCCGAAAATCCACTTGGTCGCCGCCTGGAAAAAGATTGAAAGCCCGATGGTCACCATGATCACGGAAATGATCGGTTCGCCAATCATCGGGCGCAGGACGACCATTTGCAAAACGATGCCAAACACCATCATGAACAGCAGCGTAAACAGGAACCCCATCCAGAACGGCATGTGCATTTCAACAAGGAATGCGTAACAGACCCACGCCCCGATCAAAAGGAACTCGCCCTGAGCAAAATTGACGATCTGGGTCGATTTATAAATCAGCACAAAACACATGGCGACGACGCCATACAATGTTCCGACGATCAACCCATTCAGCAGCAGCTGGAACAGAAGTTCGAAATTCATGTTGCCATCCCTGTAATGGCGGCCCCGGCAAAGCGGTGGGACCACAGTTTATTTGCGGCCTTATTCGGCTGCTTTCGGGGCCGTCTGTGCGGCCTTGGCTTCTTCGAGATCAACGACCCTGACACTTGTCTGGATGCGGGTTTTCGACCCATCCTGGAAAGTGATCATGGTGTCGATATCAACCTTGTCATTTCCGGCATAAACCGCATCAATGATATCGGCATATTTCTCGGCAACCACACTGCGGCGCACCTTGCGGGTCCGGGTCAGTTCGCCGTCATCGGCATCAAGTTCCTTGTAAAGCAGCAGGAACCGTTTGATGCGCTGTGCTTCGGGCAAGGTTTCGTTCACCTGACGCACTTCATCGACAATCATGTCGTAGACTTGGGGCTGGGCCGAAAGGTTGGTGTAGTTGGTGAAGGCAATACCGCGCTGCTCGGCCCATTTGGCCATGATCGAATAGCGGATACAGATCATCGTCGACAGGAACGGCAGGTCCTTGCCCAGGATCACCGCCTCGGCAATAAATGGCGAGAATTTCAGTTTGTTTTCAATAAACTGCGGCGAATAGCGCACCCCAGTCGAGGTTTCCGCCAGATCCTTCATCCGGTCGATCACCACAAGGTGCTTGTTGGCTTCCTTGAAGTATCCGGCATCCCCGGTATGCATCCAGCCATCATGGACATCCTCGTCATAGGCCGCCTGATTTTTATAGTAGCTGGTGAACATGCCCGATGTCCGGGCAACGATTTCACCAACCCCGTTTTCATCCGAGTTGATGACCTTGATCTCGGAATTATCAAAGGCAACACCAACCGTATCAAAATCAATGTCACCGGGCTGATGAATGGTATAGGCGCCGCACAGCTCGGTCTGACCATAAAGCTGGCGTAGCGGAACGCCCATCGCGTGGAAGAACTTGAAGGTTTCCGGCCCAATCGCCGCTCCACCGGTGGCTGCTGACCGCAAATTGGTAAAGCCCAACCGGTCTTTCAGCGCACTCATCAGGATGATGTCAGCCAGTTTGGAATGCCCACCGTTGTCCAAGGCGGTGCGCGCCAGCGCCATGCCAACATCGTACATTTTCTGTTTGAACGGGGTTGAGTCCATCATGCGCGCCCGCACGTCAGCGGCAATGGTTTCCCAAACACGCGGCGCAAGCAGCACAAAGTTCGGACCAATCTCACGCAGGTCCTCCATCATGGTTTCCTGCTCTTCGACGAAATTGACGATCTGACGGCTGATCAGTGACTGACCAACAACATAGACCTGCTCCATAATCCATGGCAGTGGCAAAACCGAAACATAATCATCCCCCGGATACTTCGGATCAGCCCGCAGATACGCCGCACAATGATCAAGGAAATCGCCGGAGTTCAACATCGCCATTTTCGGCTTGGACGTCGTCCCAGATGTGGTGCAAAGGATCGCGCATTCATCGCCGCGCGTATCGACAACCATCTTATCATATAGACCGGGGTCTTGCGCTTCGAGCGCGCGCCCCATTTCATAGAGCTTTTCAACATCCAAAAGACGCGGATCGTCATATTTGCGCATGCCACGCGGGTCGCAATAGACAATATGATCAACTGTTGGGATGTCATCGCCAAGCTCTATCAGCTTGTCACATTGCTCTTCGTCTTCGGCAATCAGGATGCGCGCGCCGGAATAGGTAATCAGATAAGCAACTTCTTCATGCAGGCTGTCCTGATAAAGGCCGACCGACATGCCGCGTAACGCGTGGGCCGAAATTTCTGCCCATACCCATTCAGGCCGGTTTTCACCGATAATACCAACAACGTCGCCCTGTCCAACGCCAAGGGCGCGCATGCCAAGCGTCATCCATTTGACGCGGTCGTTGTAGTCTTTCCAGGTGAATTCCTGCCAGATGCCGAATTCTTTTTCGCGCATGGCAACGTCGTTGCCCCAATTGCGCGCGTTATAGGCCAGCACCTTGGGGAACGTGTCCATCGCCTGGACATCTGCATAATCGGGAATATTGCTGCTCATGCTCAGGCCACCTGCTCGTCTTCGTCTGTGTCATCGTCTTCTTCGCCGAGATAGGCTTTCTTGACGTGCTTGTTGGCCATCACTTCGTCGGGTTCGCCTTCGGCAATCTTGCGACCGAAATCAAGAACCATCACACGGTTGGAGATATCCATCACCACCCCCATGTCGTGTTCGATCATCACCACCGTCATCCCCCATTCTTCGTTGAGGTCGATGATGAAGCGTGCCATGTCCTCTTTTTCTTCGAGGTTCATGCCCGCCATCGGCTCATCCAAAAGAATCAAATCAGGGCGAAGCGCCACTGCACGTGCAAGCTCAACACGTTTGCGCAACCCATATGACAGGGTGCCAGCTGTGGCTTTGCGAATATGGGAGATCTCAAGAAAATCAATCACGTCTTCACAGAAGCGTCGATGTTCGAGCTCTTCTTTCTGAGCGCCCCCCAACCAGTACAGCGGACCGTTCATGACGTTGTTCTTCAGAAGGTGGTGCCGCCCGACCATGATATTATCAAGCACATTCATGTGCCCAAAAAGAGCAAGGTTCTGGAAGGTTCGACCAATGCCGAGCTCGGCACGATCATTTGGCTTAAGCCCGGTGACATCCTGCCCGTTAAAGGATACGGACCCTGTGGTCGGTGCATATCGCCCCGACACACAGTTAAGCATCGACGTCTTACCTGCACCATTTGGGCCGATAATTGAAAAAAGCTCGCCTGGCTGCACGGAAAAGCTGACATCACTCAGCGCACGCACACCGCCAAACACAAGCGACACGTCGCTAATCTGCAAAATGGGACCTTGTGACGTCATAACGTCGCTTATCCTCCCTGACTTGGGCCGCAAATTCCGCAGAACCGTATTTCCGGTTCATGTCGGTAAATATTGCTAACCGCTTTTCAGTTTCCCTGATGATGTGTCGGATTTTTATGTGACCCTTACCTTACGGAAACCGGGCCTGACACATTTAATAAGCATTTAAGTACCAATTTCAGCATATTGCGTCAATGCAATGATCCACAAGGGATTGAACCTTTTCTACAAATTCGCACCGCACAATTTAATTGCGTGTCGCATAGATGATCTTTCTACCCTTGATTACGTAACGTTATCTCAACGCTACTCGCTCCCGATGGGCCGAAAAATCACTGCAGTGCAAAAAATCTTCCCCATCGTGCAGCGCACAATTTTAGGGCGCATGTCGGGATAAAAGCTGCCGCAAGTCGATTACGTGAAAGATAATCCCCTTCCCGATTCGCATCGTTAAGCTGTGCGTCCGCCTCGTCGGTCTGGTCAAAAACCCGGCTTGAGATCGCGTCGCGATGACAAGGCCCGAGGGTAAAGTGAGCAGATAGACTCGAAGCATCCTTATCCCACCATTGAAAGGCGAATGACCACCTCACATATCGACTATAGGTTTTTGAATGCTTGTTGTGCTTTGCCAATATGCTGCGATCAGGGCGTTTTCCCGAATACCCCTTTTCCGGGTCTGGACTTTCATGGGGATTTGTGGTGTAACGCCGTTGCACATACATATGTAGCCGTGACCCGCGTCACGAGATACAGATAGCCCACCGCTCGGCGCACCGACGGTCGGGGTGTCTTGTCACGACAAGCCCTTTTAACCACCTTGAGGAGGGTCTGATGTCCATTTGTGGCAAAGACAACCTGAATACGCGCCGCACGCTTAAAGTCGGGGATAAGTCCTTCGACTATTACAGCCTGAAAGCTGCTTCCGAAAAATTCGGCGACGTTTCCAAACTTCCGTTCACGCTGAAGGTCGTTCTTGAGAACCTTCTGCGCTACGAAGACGATTTCACTGTTAAAACCGACGATGTCAAAGCTGTTGTCGACTGGCTGAAAGCCCGCAAAAGCAGCCACGAAATCAACTACCGTCCGGCCCGCGTCCTGATGCAGGACTTCACGGGTGTTCCGGCTGTTGTTGACCTTGCTGCGATGCGCGATGCCGTTGTCAACATGGGCGGTGACGCCCAGAAGGTGAACCCGCTTTCACCGGTTGACCTTGTCATTGACCACTCGGTCATGATCGATTTCTTTGGTACCGACGACGCACTCGACAAAAACATGGAAGTCGAGTTCGAACGTAACGGCGAACGTTATGGCTTCCTGCGTTGGGGCCAGAATGCATTCAACAACTTCCGCATCGTCCCACCCGGAGCAGGCATCTGCCACCAGGTGAACGTTGAGCATCTTGCCAAGGTCGTCTGGACCGGCGAAGACGCAGACGGAAAAACCGTTGCTTATCCTGATACACTGGTTGGCACAGACTCACACACCACCATGGTCAACGGCCTTGCCGTTCTGGGTTGGGGTGTTGGTGGTCTTGAAGCCGAAGCCGCGATGCTCGGTCAGCCGATCTCGATGCTGATCCCGGAAGTTGTCGGCTTTAAGCTGACCGGTTCCATGAAAGAAGGCATCACCGCAACTGACCTTGTTCTGCGTGTCGTTCAGATGCTGCGTGAAAAAGGCGTTGTTGGCAAATTCGTCGAATTCTATGGCGATGCGCTGGCAAACATGAGCCTGCCGGACCGTGCGACCATTGGTAACATGGCTCCGGAATATGGTGCGACCTGTGGTTTCTTCCCGATCGATGACGAAACGCTGAACTACATGCGTTCGACCGGCCGTGACGAAGACCAGATTGCACTGGTCGAAGCATATGCCAAAGAACAGGGCATGTGGGGCGACCCGGCGCATGAAGCTGAATACACCGCAACGCTTGAACTTGACATTTCAACTGTCGAGCCGGCCCTTTCAGGTCCGAAGCGTCCGCAGGACCGTGTTCTGCTAAAAGATGCCGTGACGAGCTTCAAAGACACCTTTGCCGACATGGCGCCGGGTGTTGATGCCGACCGCTCCGTTCCGGTTTCGAATGAAAACTTCGACATGAAAGACGGTAACGTCGTTATCGCTGCGATCACGTCCTGCACCAACACCTCGAACCCGAGTGTTTTGATTGCAGCAGGTCTTCTGGCGAAAAAAGCTGTCGAACTTGGCCTGACGAGCAAACCTTGGGTGAAAACCTCGCTCGCACCGGGGTCGCTGGTTGTTGCCGACTACCTCGAAAAAGCAGGCCTTCAGGATTATCTTGATCAGCTAGGCTTTAACGTTGCTGGTTTTGGTTGCACCACCTGTATTGGTAACTCCGGTCCGCTGTCCGCACCGATTGCCGGTGCGATTGAAGACAAGGACATGCTGGTAACGGCAGTTCTGTCTGGTAACCGTAACTTCGAAGGCCGCATCAGCCCGCACGTTAAGGCAAACTACCTTGCCTCACCGCCGCTGGTTGTTGCCTATGCCCTTGCCGGTAACCTGAAGATCGATCTGAACAACGATCCGCTGGGCACCGACAAAAATGGCAAAGACGTCTTTATGAAAGACATCTGGCCAACCAACAAAGAGATCGCAGACACCATTGCAACCTCGATCTCGGCTTCGATGTACAAAGATCGTTATGACAACATCTTTGCCGGTCCGAAGCCTTGGCAGGCAATTGAAGTTACCGAAGGCGAAACCTTCCTCTGGGACAACAATTCCACCTACGTCCAGAACCCGCCTTACTTCGTCAACATGGCGAAAGAACCGGGTGACTTTGCCGAAGTACACGGCGCACGTCCGCTCCTAATCCTCGGTGACTCTGTCACCACCGACCACATTTCTCCGGCCGGCTCGATCAAGGAAGAAAGCCCTGCAGGTGAATACCTCAAGGACAATGGCGTTGCCGTTCGCGACTTCAACTCTTACGGCGCACGTCGTGGCAACCACGAAGTCATGATGCGCGGTACCTTTGCCAACATTCGTATCCGTAACGAGATGGCACCGGGCACCGAAGGTGGTGTTTCGGTTCACTATCCATCCGGGGATCAAGGCTGGGTCTATGACGTTGCAATGCGTTATCAGGCCGAAGGCACCCCGCTGGTCGTCGTTGCCGGTAAAGAATACGGTACCGGTTCGTCACGTGACTGGGCCGCAAAAGGCACCAACCTTCTTGGCGTCAAAGCTGTGATCGCGGAAAGCTTCGAGCGTATCCACCGCACCAACCTGGTCTGCATGGGCGTTCTGCCGCTGCAGTTCAAAAACGGTGAAGGTCGTGAGACCTATAAACTGGATGGTTCGGAAACCTTCGACGTACTGGGCATTGCCGATGGCATTACCCCGCTTCAGGACGTCACGGTTCGCATCACGCGCAAAGATGGCAGCACCGAAGAGTGCATCGCCACCTGCCGTATCGATACAGAGAACGAAGTTCTCTACTACCAGAACGGCGGCATTCTGCAGTTCGTTCTGCGTAACATGATGAAAGCTGCCTGATTTCAATTTGAAATCAATAGCCTGATCGTCTTGCACCCCGCCGGTTTTCCGGCGGGGTGTTTTCGTTGAAATATCTTTTATCTTTTCAAAACACTTCCACAGTGCGGCGTTGATCCAGAACAATTCTCAGAAGCACCTACTCTGATAGATAGTGACAATGGTTGAGTTAGCCACCACACCACAACCAAAGGTTCACAACGCACATTTGCAGGTTCAAATGACACGCCCCCACCTTGATGACAGTCAAAGTGATCCTTTGACCGTTGGAACGCTGTCGCCCGGAAAGGTCCTAAGCTGCGCCCCTGACCTGCCTCTGGGTCGGGCCGTTGCACTTATGAAAGACAACAACTGCAGTTCGATTGTGGTTGTAAGGTCGAACAAGCCCGTCGGGATCATCACCGAAAAAGACATCCTGTCGCTTCCCGCTGACAGCCACTCAGCCCTTATCGCCCCAATTGAACACCGCATGTCGCGCCCGGCCCACACCATTTCCGTTCACGCCAGCCAGAAAACTGCAATTGTTCGGATGCGTGATCTTAATGTCCGTCACCTCATCACGGTCGATGAACAGGGTCATTTGGCTGGTATCATCAGCCAAACCGACCTTATCCGTCAGGTTGCGGTCAGTAAGGCTCTTAGTGCCAACGATGTCGAAACGGCTATTCGAAGTTCAACGCTTTTTGTTGATGCGCAGATCCCCGTCCAAGACTTGCGGCTAAAGATGCATCTAGAAAAATGCGACAATGCAATCGTCACGGGCTTCAACCCGGATCTTCCGTCCGCGCAGCAAACCGGCATCATCACAGAACGCGATATCTTGCGTCATTTGGTTGAGGGGCGTGACGCACAAACAGCTGGTGACATTGCAACGCGTCCCGTCAAAATGGTCACGCACGACGTTAACCTCAACGATGCACGTAACATCATGCTGCGTGACAAAATCCGCCATCTTGTCGTGCGCAATCGTCATAAGGAAGTGATCGGCGTTTTATCTTTTGCCGACTTGCTACAATTCATTGAACAGGACTATTTTTCACATCTGCGCGCACTCACCGAAGACAGAAACAGTGACGGCGCCAAAGCCAGACGTTCACTCTTGCTGGCGCGCAAACTTATCGAAACATCACCAGACTGTGTGATGGTGTGCAATGCACTTGGCGCTATAGAGGCCATCAACCCGGCCTTTACCCGCGTCACCGGTTATCAGGCCGAAGAAGTTATCGGCCAAAATCCGCGTTTTTTGCAATCGGGGCGTCAAAACAAGGCCTTCTACAAAAAGCTTTGGACTGATGTTCTGCGCACGGGAAAATGGGAAGGCGAAATTTGGAACCGCCGAAAGTCGGGCGAAGTCTATCCCGAATGGTTATCGATCATGGCCATTCGCGATGCAGATGGCACCACAAGTCACTATGCATCAATCTTCACCGACATCAGTGGCCGGGAAAAAAATCGCGAAGATATCCTGCGTCTGGCACACACCGACGAACTAACCGGAATGCCAAACCGTCGGCGGTTTTCAGAACTCCTATCACATCATATCGGCCGTTCACGCCATCACGGCATGCGCCTGACCGTGATCATGCTTGATATCGACAACTTCCAACGGGTCAACAGTGCGCTTGGCCATACGGACGGCGACGATGTCCTGATTGAAGTTGCACGCCGTATCGGTCGCGAACTTGGTCCGGACGCTGTTGTCGCGCGGGTCGGCGCAGATGAATACGCCGCCATCTTACCTGATATCGATACAGCCAACGAAGCACGCATGCTGTCGGAACGTCTGCTTGGTCGGTTGGGCGAACCGCACCTGACTCGAAAGGGAACTGATCTGTATCTTTCAGCAAGCATCGGCATTGCCTGCTTCCCCGAAGACGCCAACGACACCAGTACTTTGCTGCGTAATGCAGAACTGGCAATGATGCAGGCTAAGGAACAGGGACGCAACCGTGTCAGCCGATACAGCCGTGGCCTGCACGCCAAAAAAGGCGAAGCCCTTGCCTTGGAAACGGCCTTGCGCCACGCACTCGACAATCAGGAATTTTATCTGGCCTATCAGCCACAATTTGATGCCTGCTCCCAAGAACTTTGTGGCGTTGAAGCCCTGCTAAGATGGACGACGCCAGACGGCACAATCATTCCGCCCTCCACCTTCATTCCAATCGCCGAAGAGATCGGTGTCATCGGTGAATTGGGACGCTGGGTCATGCGAACAGCCTGCCGCCAACTGGTCAACTGGCGCAAACAAGGACTGCTGAACCTGCGGCTTGCCGTCAATGTATCGGTGCAGCAATTCTATGGCACAGTTGATTTTGCCGAACAGCTACGCGCCATCTTGCTTGATAAGGGGCTTGCGGCAAACCGTCTTGAAATAGAGATCACCGAAAGCCTGTTCATGCGCAACATCGACGATATGCGCGCCAAACTGCAACGCGTTCACGACCTTGGCGTCAAGATTTCGCTCGATGATTTCGGCACTGGATTTTCAAGTCTGAGCTATCTGCGAAGCCTGCCTTTTGACAGCATCAAACTTGATCGCAGCTTTGTCCTTGATATCGATGATGGCAAAGACGGTCAGGCACTGGCACTCACCATCATCAATATGGCCAAGAACCTTGACAAGACCTGCGTTGCCGAAGGAGTGGAAAACCATCACCAGTTGTCATTCCTGCGCAATGCAGGCTGCGACTTGATCCAGGGGTACCTTCTGGGCAAACCAATGTCGGCGGAAGACATCAGTGCATTGGCCAAAAATCAGCACTCCTTGGCACCGTAAATCGAAAAGGGCGGGATTACCCCGCCCTTTTCAGAAAGATCACCGATATCCAGGTTTCTTTGGCTTAGAAAACACCAAGTCCCTTGAGCAGGATGAAGGCAATTGCAATCGGTGCGATGAATTTGACAATCACACCCCATGCGCCGACCCATATTGGAATGATGCCATTATGCGCCGCAATTTCTTCCTGCGCCTTGCCCCAGACAACCCAGCCAACAAACAGCGAAATAAACAGGCCGCCAATTGGCAGAAGCAGGCTGGAACTGATGAAGTCCATCAGATCGAAGAAGTTCTTGCCCGCAATGATTTTCACATCTCCCATAACCCCCATCGACAGCGACGAAGGAATGCCCAGCAGGAAAATCACAAACCCGATGATGACGGCTGCTGACTTACGGCTGACCCCACGGTCATCGACGAAATAAGCAACGACCACTTCAAGGATCGAAACCGCTGATGTCAGTGCCGCGATTGCCAAAAGAAGGAAGAACAGGAAGGCAAAGAACGCGCCAAAAGGCATCTGCGCAAACACAGCCGGTAGCGTGATGAAGGTAAGCCCCGGACCGGCACTCGGATCAAAGCCAAAGGCAAAAACAGCGGGCAGAATCAAAAGACCCGCCATCACCGCAACCGCAGAATCAAGCAGTGTTACCCACCCTGCCGATCCCGGCAGATTTTCCTTCTTTGACAGGTACGACCCATACGTGATCATCGCCCCCATACCAAGCGAGAGTGAGAAGAAGGCCTGCGACAATGCGTCGGAAACCGTCGACCATGTGACTTTTGAGAAGTCCGGCGACAGCAAAAACGCAACACCTTCCATGCCACCCGGCAACGTCACCGAACGCACGATCAATACAATCAGCAACGCAAACAATGCCGGCATCAAGATTTTTGACGCACGTTCAATACCGCTGCCAACACCGGCCAAAACAACAAAGACGGTCAAGGCCATAAAGACCGCATGGAAAATCAGCGGTGAAGTCGTATCGGCAATAAAGGTACCAAAAATGTCGCCAAGTGCCGCCGGGTCTTCGACCGCCAGTGCGCCGGTCACAGATTTGATCATGTAAGAAATCGTCCAGCCAGCGACAACGCTGTAGAACGACAGAATGATAAAGGCCGCAGCCACACCAAACACACCAATGATCGGCCACAGCCCACCCTTGAGTTTGGCAAATGCGCCAATTGCATTCTTTTCTGACATACGGCCAATAACAAATTCAGCCAGCATGACCGAAAGGCCAACCGTAAAGACCAGCCCAAGATAGATCACCAAAAAGGCGCCACCACCATTGGCACCTGCCATATACGGGAACTTCCAGATGTTCCCAAGACCGACAGCTGACCCCGCAGCCGCCAGAATAAATCCAAGGCGAGAGCCCCAGTGTTCACGTTTAATCATGTACCTGCAAACCTTGTTTCGGACCGATCTTGCCGGAATGATGCTCCCGCCGACAGACCGGTTCCTGATTTTTTAACGTAAAGGCGATTTCCCCGCCTCACGACGTAACCATGCATCCGCAATGGTCCCGATTGGTCCGCAGCTGATAGCATCAATCTTTGGAAATCTCCTTTCGAAATTCCACCCAAAAGCGCAAAAATCTGTCTCAAATCCCTTCAAACAGCTTTCAAGGTCTTGTGATTAGGGGTTGATGCCGCTTTTGGGGCATCATCAGGCTCATGAAACACACTCGCCCCCTCATATTTGCGCTTACACTTGCCATTGTCGGGTTTTCCACCCCCCTGATGGCCAGCGAAAGCATTACCCCGCGCGCCGTTGTCGAGCTTTACACCTCGGAAGGGTGCAGCTCCTGCCCGCCTGCCGACCGTGTTCTTTATGAGTTAAATCAGGAACGTAGCGATCTTCTGGTGCTGTCGTACCATGTCGATTACTGGAACTATCTTGGCTGGACCGACCCATTTTCCGACAGCATGTTTAGCGAACGTCAACGTGAATATGCCCAGCATATGCGCGAAAGATACGTCTATACGCCGCAAGCTATCATTAATGGGGAACATGTCGTTCGCGCCACCCAAAAGCAGCGAATCGGTGACACCAGCAACAGCGCAGAACCACTGCACGATATTGCTACCTTAATGGTCGAAAATCACGACCAACAGCGCCCCGCGACCGGGACCATAACCCTGCAAACCTTGAGCACGTCTGAGCGCACATCAAGCCTCAAGCTGTGGTTGGTCGGGTTTGACCGTGAACATGCCCGTGATGTTCGATCTGGCGAAAATGCCGGCAAACGTTTGGTACACGCCAATGTCGTACGTGAAATGATCGATCTGGGAACCTGGAACGGTTCTGCGGATGAACGCACCTTTGCCATGAAAACGGCTGGTGACGGCGGCGTTGCCCTTCTGGTGCAACAAGGGCGGGGCGGCCCCATCATTGCGGCCTCGATGGTGCGGTTCTGACATCGCGCAATCTGGCGATCACTCCCAGCGCACCCTAAACACCCGTAAATTACCCAATCCCACGATTGGAATGTGCTTACCCGTCTGTGATACACCGCTTGATGTCCTGCTCAAGAGTCTCAATCCCCTCAAACACAACTGTCTCTTTGATTGATTTGAAACAATGTCATTGCCGTCAATGTCGGTTAAAGCATGAACATTACGCCCTAACACGTTATAGAATGACGTGATGCGATGCGACTTCCGACAATAGAACGGGTTATATGGCAGTTTTTAGCGGTTCTGATCTGACCTGCCTTCGTGGTGAGCGACTGGTTTTTGGCAAGCTTTCCTTTGCGGCCAATCCCGGTGACGCGATCATGCTGCGCGGACGCAATGGTGCTGGAAAATCAAGCCTGTTGCGCCTGATGGCGGGGCTTCTTATCCCACGCTCAGGCCAGATCACCTGGAATGATGAACCCATCCATAGTGACCGTATCGCCCACCATGCCCGATTGCAGTATCTCGGCCATCAGGACGCGATTAAGCCCGTACTGTCCGTTCGCGACAATTTGCACCTTTGGGGGCAATTACGCGGTGTGGATGATATTGACCGCGAGATCGACACCGCCTTACATGCGCTTGATATTCATCATCTTTCACGTACGGCGGGCCGCTATCTTTCCAGTGGTCAGAAACGCCGCACAGCTCTTGCCCGTATTCTGATCGGCCACGCTGATTTATGGCTTCTTGATGAGCCAACCGTTGGCCTTGACCGCGAAAGCAGCAATGAACTTGCCCATCTGATCGCCGACTTCCGTGCCAAGGGTGGCATTGTGATTTATTCCACCCACATTGATCTGGCGGTCAAAGAACCAGTCCTACTTGATCTTGATGAATTTGCCATCCCGATGATTGAGTGGCTCAAAGATCACGATGCCCCGGCTGACGATGGTATGCGATCTGATCCCAAAGGGGCTGCGCAATGAACGGATTTACTGCAATATTGCGGCGTGATTTGCAGCTTGCCATGCGTCAGGGTGCGGATTCCGTTATGGTGGTTGCGTTTTTCATCGTCACCACAACATTGTTTCCATTCGGTGTCGGCCCGGAAGCCAACATTCTTGCGCGCATTGCTTCGGGTGTTATTTGGGTTTCGGCCCTGTTGGCTGCAATGTTATCGCTCGAACGGGTTTTTCAAACCGATTATGAGGATGGCACATTAGAACTGCTGACATTGTCGCCGGTCTCGCTGGAGGTTGTTGTCTTGGGCAAGGTTGTTGCCCATTGGCTGACCACCGGGCTGCCGTTGATTGTCGCAGCCCCCTTGATGGCGGTGATGTTGAACATGGACCCGGACGGCTTTGTCGTCCTGATGATCGCAATGTTGCTGGGCACACCGGCCCTTAGTTTAATCGGCGCGATTGGCGCAGCCCTGATATTGGGCGCACGACGCGGCGGGGTCTTGGTATCCTTGCTGGTTTTACCGCTTTATATTCCTATCCTGATTTTTGGGGCCGGTGCGGTTGAGGCTGCTTTGCTTGGCATGTCGGCCACCGCACAGTTACAAATAATGGGCGCAATATTGTTGCTTGCACTTGCGGCAACACCATTTGCCACCGCACATGCCCTGCGTCAGGCTATGGAATAACCGCAACACCAAACAAACGACTTCTGCGGCACCCCGCACATCGGACAAGAGAAAATGCATCGCTTCGCCAAACCAAGTGTGTTCTTAAAACTAACAGCGCCAATCCTGCCGTGGTTGGCGGGTGCGACGGCAATTTTGATTGCCGCTGGGCTTTATTTTGCCCTGCTTGCATCACCCATTGATTATCAGCAGGGCGATACTGTCCGGATCATGTATCTGCATGTACCGTCGGCATGGATGGGGCTTTTTTGCTATGTCGGGATGGCCATTTGTGGCGCGATGAGCCTGATCTGGAAACATCCACTTGCCGATATTTGTGCGCGTGCCACCGCACCAATTGGCGCCACCTTTACCGCCTTATGCCTGATCACCGGGTCGTTATGGGGGGAACCGATGTGGGGCACATGGTGGGTTTGGGACGCACGTCTGACATCCATGCTGATCTTGTTGTTCCTGTATCTTGGCTATATCGCCCTTGTGAATGCGTTTGATGATCCTGATCGTGGCTCAAAGGCCGGATCGGCACTGGCATTGGTTGGGGCGGTCAATGTGCCAATTGTCAAATTCTCGGTCGATTGGTGGAACACCTTGCATCAACCAGCATCGATTGTACGCATGGATGGGCCAGCCGTTGATCCAAGCATGCAATTGCCACTGGCTTTGATGATCCTTGGGTTTACCGGATATTATTTCGTGGTTCTCATTTTACGTGTCCGGCTGGAGCTCAACGAGCGGCGCATTCGCGCCCTGCATCTGAGCGGCATGTTTGATGACAATGCCCAAGACGCAGAACCCTATGATCCGGGTCACAACGCGGAGGCAAGCCAATGAGTGAGTTCTTCTCGATGGGGGGATATGGCAGCTATATCTGGTCAAGTTATGGTGTCACTGCGATTGCGATGATTGTGCTCCTGCTTGCCACCTTGCGTGGGTTACGCAATAGCCGCCGTGAACTTGACCAACTTGAAACGGTGCTGCACACCAAACGCCAGCGTCGCAACAGAAAACGCCGCAAGGCAACCTGATCGGAGATCAAACGTGTCCCTTTCCCGCGCCAAGTCCCGCAAACGCCAGCGGATGTATATCATCGGTGCCGTGCTGCTTGCCGTTGCCGGGGCAGCGGCCCTTGCGCTGACGGCGTTTGAAGATTCTGTTGTGTTCTTCTTCAGCCCGTCCGAAATTGTCGAAAAATCACCAATTGATCCGGATCAGCGTTTGCGGATCGGTGGATTGGTCGAAGAAGGCACTGTCACCAAACTTCAGGATGGCAAAACCATTGCCTTTGTCGTCACCGATATGGCGCAATCGGTAACCGTTGCCTATAGCGGCATCCTGCCCGATCTTTTCCGCGAAGGTCAGGGCATTGTTGCCGAAGGACACATGAACGCCAACGGAACGTTTGTCGCGTCAGAGGTCCTTGCAAAGCATGATGAAAACTATATGCCGCCAGAGGTTGCAGAATCCCTTAAAAAAAGCGGATACTGGGAAGAGATCGAAGCAAAGAACGCAAAGAAAATGCGCAATTAAGCCACATTCTGCCATCATAAAATCCTGCTTCGTGCATAAGGAAAACATTGCATCCATCATCACACCCGCAAATCAATTCATTGCGGGCGGGCAGAACCACGGTGGTTGCAAATTAAATTCGGGGAAGCCTTAACCGCAGATGCTTGCAGAGTTCGGACATTTTGCCCTGCTTCTGATTCTGGTGGCCGGCTTCAGCCAGGCCCTGCTGTTTAGCCCCCTTAGGCTGCACGCAGGCAGAATTGTTGCATCCTTGTCATTCGGGACCAAAACCGTCACAGCCGTTTCAGGAAATTCTGGGAACGAAGCATTGTCTGACGTCCACGAACCCGATACCACACCTCATTCGTCGGCACTCCCAACCCCGTTTCCCAACAACCTGATTGCCCTGCCGCTGGTTATTCTGGCCTTGGGTATCCTGTCGCAGGCGGCACTGATCCATGCGTTTGTTGTCAGTGACTTCAGCCTGCCGATTGTTGCCGATGTCAGCCATTCTTCCACCCCCTTACTGTTTCGAGTTGGTGCGGCCTTCACCCCCGATGGCGGGGCAATGTTGCTTTGGGTCTTAGCAACGACACTGGCAAATATTGTCTTTGCCCTGCAGGTTTTTCGCCGGGCATCACACACGCCGACCACTGCCAGCAGCGATACTCTTTTTATCTCCAACGCGCTTTCAATCCTTGGGCTTGTCATAGCGCTCCTCGCCCTTGTGACCTTGATTGATGCTGATCCGTTTTTGCGGGTCGCTGTCGCACCGTTGGATGGCCGTGGTATGAGCCCGCAAAGTCAGGATGTTTTACGCATCTTGCGTGAACCGGTTCTTTATCTTGGTCTGGCCGGATTAACCGTCATTTTCACGGTGAGTATTGCCGGGCTTCTAACCCATAAAATTGATCGCAGCTTTGCCGAAACACTGCGCCCGTGGGTAATTGGCACATGGTTGTTTCTTGGCCTGGCAATCGCGATCAACGCCTACCGATCCTATAGCCAGCAGGCATGGGGGAATTGGTGGTATTGGGATACAGCTGAAAACAGTCTTCTGATCCCCTGGCTTCTGACCACCGCACTTGTCCATTGCCGGGCTGTGCTTGAAAAGACCGACACCTTAAAAAGCTGGACAGCCTTCCTTGGCGTGTCTGCGTTCGCTGTTGGATGGTTCGGGGTTTACCTGACCCGCTCGGACCTTTTGGGTCCGTTGACCGAAACACTGTCGCAGTCAGCAGATAGTACCGCTTTGCTGGTTGGTTTCTGTCTATTGTTCAGTGCAGCCTATTTTCTGTTCTGGCGGCAAGCAGATCGCATGGCAGAACAAAAGGCTTTTGGCTTTGTTTCGCGCGAAAGTGGCATGTTCCTGAACAGCGTCACACTGTCGCTGATTGCTGCCGTCATTCTGATTGGCACGATCTATCCGCTCGTCCTGCGCTGGGTTGACGGCGAGAAAATTACCGTTGGTGCGCCCTTCTACGTCGAAGCTCTTTTACCGGTTGTCTTACCGCTTATGTTCATCATGGGGTTTGCCCCCGTTTTGCGCTGGCGGCAGGATGAATTGTGGTTGATCGGACGGCGGATGAAGCTGGCCGTCATGCTTTCGCTCATCATTGTGCTGTTTGTGTCGATCCGCTTTATCGATCTTTCACCTTTGCCGTTAATTGGCATTGGCCTTGCTGGCTGGATACTGGCTGCGGCCTTAAGTGACCTTTGGGCGCGCCTGTGGCATCAACCCGATCACGGCGAAAGCAAATACCGCAATCTGCAGCTTCTTGGTCCGCGTTATATCAGCATGACACTGGCCCATATCGGACTTGCCATTCTGATTGCCGGCGGGTCGGCCAGTGCAGTCTGGGAAGAACAGGTTGTGTTGTCAGCCCGTGCGGGGCAAAGCATTGAGGTTGGCCCCTATAACCTGCAATACGAAGGCGTTGCCCTGCTTGCAGGTGAAAACTATGCCACGCGTCAGGCAACCTTTATCCTCTATCGTCATTCACTGCCGGTGGCCGAACTGTTTCCTGAAATCCGCTACTACCCGATCCGGGGAACGGAAACCCGCGAAGCCGACATTTTTCATGGACGTGACGGCGACGTCCATGTTTCGGTTGGCGACCGTTCCGAAGACGGCGGGCGCATTGTAACGGTACGCTTTTTGCCCATGATGCCGTGGGTTTGGACTGGCATGATTTTGATGTTGATTGGTGGCAGTATCAGCATCCTGACGCGCATGTTCCTGCGCATTCGGAAGAACGGAGTTCCCGCTTCATGAGATTCTCGCTTGCTGTGATCCCGCTGGTTTTGTTTGCGGCATTGGCCGGAATATTCCTGATCAATATCGACAAGGATTCTTCGGTTGTTCCGTCTGTCCTGATTGACAAACCAGCCCCTGATTTCTCGCTGCCGCCGTTACCGGGTGCCGATAAGGGCCTGTCGCGCGCCGATCTTACCAAAGGCAAAGTTTCCGTGCTGAACGTCTTTGCCAGCTGGTGCATCCCGTGTCGAGCGGAACATCCAATGATCCAACGACTATCAAGCGAAGCAGACGTTCCGGTCTTTGGACTGAACTATAAGGAAAAAGACCCGCAGGACGGGGTTAAGTGGCTTGAAGAACTTGGCAATCCCTATCAGGCTGTCGGCATGGACTTATCGGGTCGCACCGGCATTGATTTTGGGGTTTACGGGGTTCCTGAAACCTTCATCATCGATGGGCAGGGACAAATCAAATACAAGCACATTGGCCCGGTCACCGCAGAAGTCCTTGAAAACGTTCTGCTGCCGAAAATCGCGGAGTTAAAAGGATGAACAGACCTTTCCTGATATTACTCGGCGTCATCGGGCTTGTCGTTCCCTTGCTGCTCAGCAGCCCGGCTCATGCCGTCAATCCCGATGAAATGTTGTCTAACACTGTGCTCGAAGAACGGGCGCGCGACATCAGTCAGGAACTGCGGTGCCTTGTCTGTCAGAACCAGTCAATTGACGATTCTGACGCCGAACTGGCGCGCGATCTACGTGTTCTTGTCCGCGAACGATTGGTTGCCGGTGATACAGATCAGCAAGTCATCGATTACATCGTTGCAAGGTACGGCGACTATGTCTTGCTGAACCCGCCGCTTAAACCCGAAACATATGTTTTGTGGGCAAGTCCGATTGTGCTGGCAATCCTTGCATTGATTGCGGTTGCCGCCTTCTATCGCCGTAAACAGCGCGAAGCCGGTGCCAAACCGGATAAATTGTCCAAGGACGAACAAACGCGCCTGAATGAAATCCTCGAAACAGCACAAAAAGACGGCTCGAAATGATGCGACCTTTCTGTCTGGTACATCCTAAAATGTCCATCGGAGGCCGTCTGTGATCTGGCTTGGCTTACTTGTTCTGGCATGCATGGTCAGCTTTGCGATCTATGTCAGCGTGCCCAAAACAGATGACCACCCCAAACGGTCGCTTGGACGCGTGGGCGTCGCGGTTGTGCCGGTGATTGGTGCCATGGGCCTATACGTATTTTTGGGCAACCCGACCCTCCCCGCACAGCCATATGCAGATCGCGACGGCGAACGCAATCTGGCGGCGGCGGCCGCCGCGGCCGGTAATGTGACCGATCCGAACTACAAAACCGATCAGCAAATTCGAAAATTGCTCAACCAGATCGTCCTGTCGTTAGAAGTTAATCCACGTAACTTGCAAGGCTGGATCGTTCTGGCACGTGGATCGCTGCGTCTGGGGAATGTCGAACGCGCAGTTGCGGCCTTTGCCCGGGCATATGCCCTTTCGGGGCATAATCCACTTCTGGCGATTGAATATGCCGATACCCGGATTACCGCGCAAAACGGCGAAATCGATAGCACATCACGCGATCTGGTGCTGCATGCCCTTGGGCAGATGCCAAACCATCTTCTGGCGCGCTACTACTATGGCATGATGCTTAAACAGGATGACAAATCCGAACAGGCGCTGCGCGTCCTGAGCGATCTTCATCGTGACATCCCCAAGGATGATCCGCTGGGCAATGCCACTGAGAGCGAGATCAAGGCGCTTCAGAAAAAAGTCGATCAAAAGGTTGAGGCTGAATAGCTTCATTCGGCAGGGTGCTGATGCAGCACGCACGCCCCAACGACATTAGATCAAGCGCTTCTTAACACCCAATCAGATACAAAACACCTATCAACACGCCGACTATCAATCCCAATGTGCCAATAAGCGCCAACAGACGCATGACGGGATGAAGTTGCGACAGCTCACTTTGAGGTGTCATGCGCGTGCCATATTCCTGATCAGAAGACCGTTGCTCATCAAACCGGCGAAGGGCTTCTTCACCGCTCATCGGCGGCATGGGAATCCGATCAAGCACGGTTCCCCGATCCGTTCTATGCGAACCATCCGAACCGGGCTTGTTGGTGTTTTCAGCCATGATTTAAATTGATGCCGGTTAACGCTCTGCGGTGAGGCCACGCTGGGGGGCACTGTCCTGGGGCTGATAGGTCGGCCAGCTTCCTGCCGCCAACAGATCAAGTGACGGTGCTTCCTGACCGAACCGCGAACGATACATCCAGAAATTGGCCATAACCCGCTCAACAAACAGACGGGTTTCGCGCGACGGGATGCTTTCGATGAAGTAAAGCGGATCGACGTTATCCTTAAGCGCCTTCTGCCAGCGACCAAGATTGCCGATGCCACCGTTATACGCCGCCATCAACTGCAAAACGCCATTATCAACGCCGTTCTGTTCAAGCAGATGATCAACATATTTCTGCCCAAGCGACAGGTTGATTTCCGGCTGATACAGCTCCGCACGTTTGGCACCACGATAACGGGTGTTGCCGATATAGCTTGCCGTTGCGGGCATCAACTGCATCAATCCGCGTGCACCGGCATGACTGCGCGCATCGGTATTGAAACCCGATTCCTGACGCATGAACGCATAAATCAGTGCCCGGTCAACTTCATAGCCGCCTTCCGGCGCCCATGGCGGGACCGGATACAACGCGTTTACGATCACTTCGCCGGTTTTCTGCGCGATATAGCTGCCCAACCGCATGGTCAGGGATGCGAAATTCGCCGTATCAGTCAAAGACAAAACCGCACGACGCAGCGCATCATCATCCGAGGCCGCGGCTTTGCGCAATTCGCGTTCGGCTTCATCGCGCTGGTCAATCTGCAACAACGCAAGTGCACGACGCCCGTGCGGATCAAGCTTCAGCTTGTTCGCACGGTTTTCATCAAGCTCAAGACTATCCCAGTCAAACACATCGTCGCGTCCAAGGGCACGCATCGCCAACAGGCCATAGAACGAGCGCGGATATTCCGCCGCCCGGTTTAGCATCGTGTCAGCTTCTTCAAAGCGCCCTGCGGCCAAATCAATACGTGCGGCCCAGAATGCACCGGCAGTCCGGGTCCAGCTTGATGCGTATTCATTGGAGCTCAGAGCCACAAAGTGCTGATGGGATGTATCCATCTTGCCCAGACGCCATGCGGTCAGGCCAGCAGTCCAATGCGCCTGCGGCAGGTATTTTCCAGACCGTTTTGCGGCTTCACCGGCAAATTTCAAGGCAAGGTCTGGCTTTCCGAAATAATAGTATCCCGACGCAATCGCCGTACGTGCCTGATCCTGTTCATAGGCATCAAACAGGCGCTTTGCTTCCTGGCTTTCAAGAACCTGCAACGCCCCGGTCGGCCAGCCACTGCCGATGCGATGACGGATACGACGCTTAAGCGTCGAAAGACGCGAACGCTGCTTGGACGACAGGCTTTTGGTGGATTTGTGATAATACGGGCGGATGTCTTCGTAATCGTATCCGGCTCCCGAAACATAGCCGCCAACCGGCTTTTTCGGATAGGTTGCCGAACCACGGCGGGTCAGGGCCAGTTTATAAATGCGTGGTGCCTGCGGAAGATCGGCATATTTCGCCAACCAGTCCTTAAGTTCCTTGTAACGCGAACGGTAGGCCGTCGGATGCAGATATCGCTGCGCCATCACATGCCCCATCAGGACATCATCATTCAGGCGCGAAATCAGGCGGTCCGCATCTTTCCAGCGGCCCTGCTCCTGCACGGCAAAAATCTGTTCGTAAAGTTCTGCGTCACGCTCGGAAAGTGGTTCTGGGAGTGAAACCGAAAGCGCATCACCAAGATCGGGATTGCCCAAAGCCGCCTGTTCCTGCGTCTCGGCGACAGCAGGTGACGGTACAACCATGGCAAATGACATGGCACCGAAAACAGCGATGATAAGACCCCGTCCCAGTGCACGTTGCGCACCAAGCAGGTTCGTTCTTATTGCTTCGATCAAAATCAGTATCTTCCCCAACGCGGCTTTATAGTAAAGCCGCGTATTTATCCCGAAGCAGTTTGATGTCGCAACCCGTTGCTTGCGGTGTTCCCCCCGCGTGATGGGGCCTGTTATAGCAGGAAACACCAAAACAGCGAAATGATTTATCCAGAATCAATCACTTGGCGAGGAACCGCAAGGACACACCGTTAGCCTGCATATCTCCTATGCAAGGGCGCCAAAACGCGAAATCATCAAAGCTTTTGCGCCGTCGCGCGCAAATCGCGCCACGCCAAACGTTTTTGCTCTGGCGTGCGCAACAGATAAGCGGGATGGAACATTGCCGTCAAATCGGCCTTGCCCCCATCCGCAAAGATCAATTCTTTCCACGTTCCGCGCAAACGGGTAATGCCGCGATCTTCTTCCATCAGGGCCTTGGCCGAACTTCCACCAAGACAGATCACGACTTTGGGCGCGATCAGCTCAATATGGCGCCGAACAAACGGCTCGCACACGGCCGTTTCGGCTGTGGTGGGCTGGCGATTTCCCGGTGGCCGCCACGGCAGGATATTGGTGATGTAAACCTCTTCGCGCGACAGTCCGATGGACCGCAGCATCGCATCAAGAAGCTTGCCACTTGGCCCAACAAACGGAAGTCCCTGACGATCCTCTTCGGCACCGGGAGCTTCACCGACCAAAACAAGCTTGGCTTCGGGGTTTCCCGTGCCAAATACCGTGTTGCTGGCTGATTTCTTGAGCGCGCAGCCTTCAAACTTCTCGATCGCATCCTTAAGCTCATCAAGCGTCTTGGCCGCCGCGGCCGCATCACGGGCGGACTGGCGTGCTTCATGGGGCGTATCGGATAAAAGGAACCCGCCATCAACCGGGGTGGATTGCGCACCAGCACCGCCTGCCCCAACACCACCCGACGGAACGTTTGCCGGTCGCGCTGCTGCGGGCGATGAACCACGCGCAGGTCGACTGGCCGCCGCCGCAGGGGCAAAGCCCGGACGGTTTGCAGCATTACGGCTCAGGCTTTCCGACGCCTTGAAACGATCAAGCGGCTCGTCAGCAATCGCCTCGTCGACACCCATTTCATACTGCCAAATCAGCGCCTGAAATGGATCGAGATTATTTACATCAAAATCTGTAATTGGTTTGCTCATCTACACAAAGACGGTGTATGTTGCGGCGCACCTGTATATGGCGCACTGATATTTGGACGAACTTTAACGATTTTGATCCACTTGTACCATATACAAACGCGCCTCAAATCGGTATAGCTTTACCGATTAAAAGGCTAAATGTGAGAAATCAGGGCTTGGGCGAGACCCTGATCGGTGAATACCGGCTTGCAACCAAACGGACGGAAACAGTCTGATATGGTTGGCAACCAAAGGAGAGAGGCCAAATGGAACGCGAATCCATGGAATTTGACGTGGTTGTCGTCGGCGCTGGTGTATCCGGTCTGTCGGCTGCCATCAAGCTGATGCAACTCGCCCAGGAACAGGAAAAAGAAATCACCGTTTGTGTGGTGGAAAAAGGTTCCGAAGTTGGCGCACACACCCTTTCGGGTGCTGTGATGGAGCCCCGCTCCATGAATGAACTGTTCCCGGACTGGAAAGAACGCGGCGCGCCGCTGAACGTTCCGGCGGGCAAAGACCAGTTCATGATGTTGAGCGAGACGGGCGCACAAAAGATGCCGACCCCGCCCCAGATGCACAACAAGGGCAACTATATTGTCAGCCTTGGCAACGTCTGTCGCTGGATGGGCGAACAGGCCGAAGCCCTTGGCGTTGAAGTTTATCCCGGTTTTGCTGCTGCCGAAGTTCTGTTTAACGAAGACGGCTCGGTCAAGGGTATTGCGACTGGCGACATGGGCCTTCAACGCGATGGCACACCGGGCCCGAACCACGAACCGGGCATGGAATTGCATGCCAAATACACCTTCTTTGCCGAAGGGTGCCGCGGGTCATTGTCCGAACAGTTGATCAAGAAGTTTGATCTGCGCAAAAATTCCGATCCGCAAACCTATGGCATCGGCATCAAGGAACTTTGGGAAGTTGATCCGGAAGTCCACAAGGAAGGCCTGATCCAGCATACGATCGGCTGGCCACTTGATAAGGACACCTATGGCGGGTCATTCCTCTATCATCTTGATAACAATCAGGTGGTTGTCGGCTTCGTCATCGGTCTGGATTATGAAAATCCGCACTTAAGCCCGTTTGACGAATTTCAGCGGTTCAAAACCCACCCGACGGTCCGCAAGATTTTCGAAAACGGTCGCCGTATTTCCTATGGCGCACGTGCGCTCAACGAAGGCGGCTTCCAGTCGATCCCGGATCTGGTTTTCCCGGGAGGATGCCTGATCGGGTGCTCGGCAGGCTTCATGAATGTGCCCAAGATCAAAGGGTCCCATACCGCAATGAAGACCGGCATGCTTGCCGCCGAAGCCGCATTTGAAGCATTGACCGCTGACGAAGTTCCGGCATCAATGGAAAGCTATCCGGCACGTTTAAAAGACAGCTGGGTGTATCCCGAACTGCACAAAGTGCGCAACATCCGCCCAAGCTTTGCCAAATGGGGCTTCTGGGGTGGCATGGCCTACAGTGCGGTTGATACATATCTGTTTGGCGGCAAGGCACCGTGGACCTTTAAAAACCATGCGGATCATTCCTGCCTGAAGCCTGCCAGTGAAATGCCAAAGATCGACTATCCGAAACCCGATGGCAAAATCACCTTTGACAAACTGTCGTCTGTCTTCCTGTCAAACACCAACCACAGCGAAGATCAACCGATCCACCTGACATTGAAAGATGCCAGTGTTCCGGTCAGCACCAACCTTGCGGTATATGACGGGCCCGAGGCCCGTTTCTGCCCGGCGGGTGTCTATGAGTTTGTCGAAGACGAAGAAAACGGTGGCAGCCGCCTCCAGATCAATGCGCAAAACTGTGTGCATTGTAAAACCTGCGACATCAAGGACCCCACCCAGAACATCGTCTGGGTCGTGCCAGAAGGTGGCGGCGGTCCGAACTACCCGAATATGTAAATAGAAGTTCCTCGGGATTTCCTCACACAAATAAGGGCCGCAGATTGTGGCCCTTATTATTTTGTCTGTCGATCAGAAAAGCTGTCCTATTCCGGGGCGTAGCCAAATCCGGCAGGCGGGTTTGCAGCAGTTTCGGCCCAGATGCTTTTGGGCTGCACATATTCCATCAACCCTTCCTTGCCGCTGGACCGGCCATAACCGCTGTGACCAAACCCACCAAAGGGCGACATGACATTGATCGTCTTGTAACTGTTGATCCAAAATGTTCCGGCACGGACATTCGCAGCAACCCGGTGCGCACGATCAACCCTATTGGTCCAAACCGCACCGGCCAGTCCGAATTTACTGTCATTGGCGATTGCAACTGCCTCTGCCTCGTCGTCAAACGGAATAACAGAAACAACCGGTCCAAAGATTTCCTCACGGGCGATCGACATATCGTTGTGCACATTGCCAAGAACGGTCGGGCGCAGGAAATACCCGTTGGCACAAACATCCCCTTCCGGACGTTCACCACCGGCCAGAATCTTGGCACCTTCTTTACAACCTGATGCGATCAACTCACGAATTGTCTGATATTGCGCCACATTGTTGATCGGCCCGATCTGGGTTGCCACATCCATCGGATCGCCTACCGGAATTCTGTTTGCACCATCCACCAGCGTTTCAAGGAACCGGTCGATCACAGAACGCTGAACCAACAGCCGTGATCCAGCAACACAGCTTTGCCCGGCCCCGCTAAAGATTGCCGCCTGTGCGCCCAGTACTGCGCGTTTCAAATCGGCATCTTCGAAGACAATATTGGCCGATTTACCGCCAAGCTCCAGAACACAGGGCACAATATTCGCGGCTGCCTGAGCCGCAATCCCAGCGCCTGTTTTGGGCGACCCAACAAAAACAACCTTGCGGGTAACATCATGGGTGGTCGCAGCAACACCTGTGGTCATGCCAAGCCCAGTCAAAATCGTGACCACCCCATCGGGAAGACCTGCTTTTTTGCTCAGAACACCAAGCGCAAGCGAGGTCAAAGGCGTCATTTCCGAGGATTTAAGAACAGCAGCATTCCCCGCACAAAGTGCAGGTGCAAGCTGCCACCCCGCGGTAAAGACAGGGGCGTTCCATGGCGTAATCTGGGTGATAACCCCGTATGGCTCAGGACGGGTGTAATTCAGATGACTGGTTGGTACCGGGATGACATCCCCATGAATCTTGTCAGCCCAACCAGCATAATATTCAAACATTTCGGCAACTTTAAGCACCTCAACCCGCGTGTCGCGGATTGGCTTTCCGGCCGATACAGTCTCAAGCAAGGCCAGTTGTTCAAGATGGTCACGCACCTCCTGCCCAATCCGCCACAGGATGCGACCCCGTTCTGCGGCGGTTAGCCCCCACCAGACACGTTGGCCAGCTGCAGCGGCTTTCATTGCGGCATCGACAACCTCTGGCCCCGCATCGTTGAGTTCAAAAAATGCCTTACCGGTTGCCGGATCGGTTAACGCGAACGCATCGCCACGCCCGGGCATCATTGCACCATTCACCCAACTGCCGATTTCACCCTCACCAAAGAATGGCAATAACGCCGCCTTGTAATCGCGATCCATCAGGGTTTCATTTGTTGCGCTCATTGTTATTCTCCTGCCTTGATCGGATGTATGGCTGCTACATCTTTTACGATCTCAATCTCGGTAATCCGGTTGAAATCAGCGTCATCGGCTAAGGCATCAGCACTTTTAGCCCAAAGCGCGCCAACTAACTCGGAAACAGGCATCGCGACAGATTTTTGCTCCGCCAGTGCCATGGCAAGGCGCATGTCCTTGCGCATCAGCCCCATGGTAAATCCACTGTCAAAGGCGCCGTTCATCACCCATTTGGGATAGTTGACCTCGCTAATGGCACTCCGACCGGAACCGGCATTCAGCGCACTGATCAGATGCTCGGCCTCAACACCCGCTGCAGTGCCAAGACGGATGGCCTCGCTCATGGTCAAAAGATGGGCCGCCACCAGCATATTATTGACGATCTTCACCGCGTGGCCTGCCCCTACCGGCCCAACATGGGTAATCTTACCGCCAAGCGCTGTCAGAATGGGCATAGCCCTTGCAAAGTCAGCATCCGATCCGCCAACCATCATGGTCAATTGGCCTGAATTTGCACCGGCAGGACCACCGCTGACCGGTGCATCAATCAGAATATGGCCAAGCGGACGAAGGATCTGATCAAGATTGCGCGTCACATCGGGTTCAGATGTCGTGGTATCAATCACCAGACGTGGCGTGCAGTCATATTCGACCACTCCCCCTTCTCCGGTCAGAACCGCGGTGACATGGGCGACCGTTGGCAGCGACAAAATGATGGTGTCACACGCTGTAAAAAGCTCTTTCTGGCTGGTAACAATTTCTGCACCAGCACGTGCGGCTTCGACCTGTCGCTCGTCAGACAGATCAAATCCAATCACGGCAAAACCTTCGCGCAACAAAGTACGCACCATGCCAAGCCCCATATTGCCCAAGCCAACCACACCAATAGCGCCGTTCACACCGGTATTCGAATTCGTCACGATAGATGCCTCTCTGTTCGTTCGGATGCACGCGTACGTTCGGGAGGAAACACTTATTTCATCCCGTTAGTCACGCTCAAAAATCCGATCACATTTTTTGACTTACCAACCAACTTTCCGGTGGAACTCCATCACATTCAAGATCAATTGCCGGAACATGTTGTTGCCGAAACAGCAACAGATATGCTCTGATAAAGTCATCACCTTCCAAATTGATGTTTCGCACATGAAGATTGACGACAAACCGCTCCGCTATTTCCTCGCTGTGTTCGAAGCAGGCTCAATCCGCACAGCGGCCGAAACGTTGCGCATCGCACCTTCGGCCATCAGCCGTCAGATTTCCGGTCTCGAAGCTCATCTTGATACGCTTTTGATGGAACGCACCAAACGCGGGATCATCTTTACCGATTCTGGACACATGGTCGCAGCCCATGCCCGCAGGCGTATCGAGCTTGACGAAAGTTTTGCCGTTGATTTGGCGACCGCACGCGGGGCCATTGCAGGAACCGTACGCATTGCCACTGGCGAAGGCTTTGTTGTTGATCTAGTCAACCATGTGGTACGCCCACTGCGCGATGAATTCCCTGATATCCGACTTGAAATTGATGTCGCGGGTACGGAAAAGATCACCCACGGCATTTTGCGCGATGACTATGATATGGGGCTTGTTTTCAACCCACCGCGCACAGCTGACTTGGAATTGCTCGCCGAAGACCACGCCCCCCTCTGTGCGCTGGTCCCGCCACAATTCCCATTAGCGAAGAAGAAAGCCTGCAGTTTCTCAGAGACACTGGGTTACCCGCTTGCCCTTTTGAACCCACATTTCGGAGTTGCCAAATTATTGGCCAACACAGATCAAGGTGATCGGGCAGCAAGAGATGCCTTTCTGACCGCCGATTCGATCAATGTCGCAATTCACTTTGTTCTTTCTGGTGGGGGAATCACCTATCTCCCGGCCTTTGCTGTGTCGCGACAATTACGCCGCGGCGAGATCGTTGCCATTCCCATGACAGACGATTTTCTTAACCGTGTTCCGTCACATCTTTTGGTCCGCAAAGGTCGGCCCAAAACCGCAGCAGTTCGGGCCGTTACTGGGGTGATCCGCGACCGGATGGAAGCATTTGGCGCCGCTTGGTATCCCGACGAACATAATTGAGGCCCCGACACCTGTTGCCGAAACGGCAACAGCAAGATCCCAAAATGGCACTTGCCCCTTTTTCCGCAACTTTTCATTGTCGGATAAAATTCCGGCTTCGAAAAATGGCAAAACTGTGAAATTTGCTGCCGCCGGGAATTTTCAGGGATTACATGGCGCGTTTAGCTCAGACCTCTTGCGAATGCGCCCTACATCGTCGGTGCCACTGTATTGTCAAGGAGACAGGGAAATGAATGCGCTTCGGGGGCAAATGGAGCTATGGAAGCTTCATCTGGCCGTTATTATCATCGGCGTGATTGCCGAACTTATTGGTATTCGTAAAATTCCGCTTGGAATTGGTGCGATCCTTCTTCTGCCGCTGCTTTATGCCTTTGTCATGGCAGCCCTTATGAATCCGAATGTGATGCCGAAATTCGGCAAATTCATTCGCGAAAAAGAAGTGAAGGCAGCCTCTCCACTGATCGTTATTGCGATCATGCCGTTCATTGCAAAATTTGGCACAACGATTGGCCCGGCAATTGAAACCATCATAGAAGCTGGCCCCGCACTTCTGCTGCAGGAACTTGGCAATCTGGGCACCATCGTTCTGGCCTTCCCGCTTGCGGTTTGGGGCCTAAAAATGGGCCGTGAAGCAATTGGCGCGACCTTCTCGATTGCGCGTGAGCCGAACCTTGCCATCATTGCGGATCGTTATACGCTCAAAAGCCCAGAAGGTACGGGCGTGATGGGCGTTTATGTCATTGGCACGCTGTTTGGGACATTCATCTTTGCCATTCTGGCGTCGCTTTTTGCCAGCAGCGGATTGTTCGACCCCCGCGCCCTTGCCATGGCATGTGGTATCGGCAGTGGCTCCATGATGGCGGCCTGTACCGGTGCGCTAAGCGAAGCTGTTCCGGCCATGAAGGATGAAATCCTTGCCCTTGCCGGCGCCAGCAACCTTCTGACTTATGCGACAGGGCTGTATGCCGGGCTATTCATCGCCCTGCCAATTGTTGAGAAACTCTATAACGCAACCGCGGGCAAACGTGATCTTGCCTCCGCCCAAAAGAAGGAGGCTTGATCATGGCTGATAGCGTCGTTGCAAAACAAACCACACGTCCGAATATCAACCTTGTTGATCATGCCGCCACTCTTTTCATTGTCTGCCTTGTTGGCCTGATCATGAACACGGTTGGCCCGGCTATCCCGCTTGCTGATGGGTTTGCAGGCATGATCGTGATCTATCTGATTTCGATGGTCGGTCTGATCCTAACCCGGTTCTCACCGTTCTATCTGCCAAGCGTTGCTTGGATTTCTCTGGTTGGCATTGTCGCCACCCTGCCGTGGACGCCGGGTTCGGAATGGATTGTTGAACAAGCAAAATCAGTTAACTTCCTTGCCCTTGCAACCCCGGCTCTTGCCTATGCTGGCTTTGCAATTGCCAAGAAGGAAATTGAGGTTGCCAAGCATTCCGGCTGGAAGCTGGTCATTATTGCCTGCCTTGTTTTCTTTGGCACCTATGCCGGTTCCGTGCTGGTTGCCGAGGGCATCCTGCGCCTGCAAGGCATCTAATGCTGATCTGATCTAACCTATCCTTTCACCGGGGTGTTTCAGTCTCTTGGATGCCCCGGTGAAGATTGCCTTAGATTTTTCGTACCTGTTTCAAAGATCGAGTATGCAGATGACTGTTACCTCGCCTGCCCTTCATCCTCGTGCCACCGAACTTGTCGATGAGTTTATTGCGTGGCGACATCATCTGCATGCCCACCCTGAGACGGCCTTTGAAGAAAATCTGACCAGCGCCTTTGTTGCCGATAAATTGAAATCCTTTGGCTTGGATGTCACCAGAGGTATCGCCAGAACCGGTGTTGTTGCAACACTTCATGGCAAGAAAGGTTCAGGCAAACGTATTGGTCTTCGTGCTGACATGGATGCGCTTGATATCCATGAAACCACCAACCTTCCCTATGCCTCGAAACACCCGGGTAAAATGCATGCCTGTGGCCATGACGGCCACATGGCCATGTTGCTGGGGGCTGCAAAAATTCTGGCCGAGAACCCCGATTTTACCGGCACGGTTGACTTCATATTCCAACCCGCCGAAGAAAACGAAGGCGGCGGCCGCGAGATGGTCAATGAAGGCCTGTTTGATCGTTATCCGTGCGATGCGGTCTATGGCATGCATAACTGGCCGGGACGCGATGTCGGAACCATGGCGATGAAGCCCGGTCCAATGATGGCAAGCTATGATGTGTTTGAAATTGTCGTCGAAGGCAAAGGCTGCCATGCCGCCATGCCCCATCTGGGTCGCGATCCGATCACAGCAGCGGGGCAGGTTTTGCTTGCCTTGCAAACCATCGTGGCGCGCAACGTCAATCCGTTGCAAAGTGCGGTCATTTCCCCGACCCAGATTTTTGGCGGTGACACTTGGAATGTGATTCCTGATACCGCAACCATTCGCGGGACAGTACGCACATTCGATCCCGCCATTCAGGACATGATCGAAAAACGCCTTGCGACAGTGGCTAAATCGACCGCAAACGCGTTTGACTGTCAGGCACGCGTCTCCTATCAACGGCGTTATCCGGCAACCATTAACAGCGAAGCCCAAACCGGCATCGCGCAGGCCGCCGCAGCCAAGGTGATTGGTCTACAAAATATTGACACCAATCCCGAACCATCAATGGCAAGCGAAGATTTTGCCTTTATGCTCAAGACAAAGCCGGGCAGCTATGTCTGGTTGGGCAACGGCCCGACCGATGGTAACTGCCTGCTACACAATGCGGCCTATAACTTCAATGACGATGCCATTCCATATGGCGTGACTTTTTGGATTGCACTGACCGAAGAATATCTTTCGGCTTGACGCCAAAGAAGATTTCCCTTGCCCAAGACACAATCTGAGCGTTCAATACATGCCCTTTTTTAGCAGCGGTCAGAACGCCATGAAGATTGCAATCGTTACACTCGATGGTTTTAACGAGCTTGACAGTTTTGTCGCCCTGTCGATTTTGAACCGGGCAAAGGCCGATGGTGTTTGCGCTGAAATCACCGGCACGGGTGAAACCGTTACGTCGATGAACGGTGTGACCGTTACCGTTCAACAACCGCTTTCTTTTGTTGCTAAGGCTGACGCTGTTTTGTTTGGCAGTGGCATTCACACCCGCGATCAGATCAATACGCCTGAATTGATGGCAAAGCTTTCACTTGATCCGTCACGTCAATTGATCGGCGCACAATGCTCCGGGGTTTTGTTCCTGCATCGTCTTGGAATTCTGCCCGCCACCATTACGACTGACACCAAAACCCGCCCCGTTCTGGCCCGCACCGATGCCGTCATAGAAGACCGCCCGCTTGTCGCACAGGGCAATATCGTGACCAGTGGGGGTTGTTTGTCGTCAAGCTATCTGGCCGGCTGGATGTTGGCCAAACACGTCGGGATCGATAAAGCCATCTCGATATTGGAATATGTCGCACCGGTTGGTCAGAAATCACAATTTGCCAAACAGGCGCGCGACATCATCAGCAAACAGCTTGATATCCCTGCAAAACGCCCGCTTTACTGCTAGTCACAGCATATCGGCACCGGCTATCGGTTAAGAACGTTGCCAAAGACAGCTTTACGTTGTTGCAAATGCTTTGCCTTATAATTGCCGACTGAGTAGGCTACCCCTGAGATTCAATATGGCACTTGTTAGAATGTAGCGATGCCAAACCCGAATTGCGGATGCAGGATAAGCCTTTGAAACGTCAATTGTTACACATCATCATTCCGATGACGGCCCTTGCACTGTCGGCCTGTGGCACCATGCCAAAGGATAGCGGGCAGGTAGAATTCGAATATCCGCAAAGCGATGGTTTCTCGGGTAACTTCCTTGCTGGCAAGGCCGCACAGATTGAAAACAGCACCGATTACGCCGCAAAATATCTTTTGCGTGCGCATGAGCTGAACACCGACAACAAGGAACTGCGTCGTCGTGCGTTCCTTGCGCTGATTTCAGATGGTCGCATTGCCGATGCCGAAGACATCGCACGTCAGCTTTACGCCGAAAATCCGGAAGACCTGTTTGCCGTCATGGCAGTCATGGATGCCGACATTCAAAATAATGACTTTCAGGCAGCACTGGATGTTGTATCGGGCTTGCCGCAGCGTGGCATCAACGCCCTGATCTCCCCGCTTGCCAAAGCATGGCTATATACCGGGCTTGATGCCAAGGAGCCCGCACTTGCAGCGCTAAATGAAATAGAAGGCAATGGCGCGCTTAACCCGCTTTCGGAATACCACCGCGGCCTGATATTGGCATATTTCGATGATCTCGACGCTGCCGAACGCGCGCTTGCCAGTGCATATGGTGATCCGGCCGACGCCCCTTTGCGCGCAGCCGAGGCACTTGGTGCTGTTTATGAACGCAAGGGCCAGACACAAAAAGCCGCCCTTCTATATGCAAGTTATATGGATCGTCATCCACAATCGCTGGCGATGCCCTACCACCTCAAACGTCTCGAACGCGGTGACCCACCGCTTGCGACCGTTTTGACACCGGCATCGGGTCTGGCAGAAGCTTACTTGGATATTGCAACCCTGCTCAGTCAGGAAAATGCCGTTGATCCATCGCTTTTGCTGGCACGCTATTCCCTGTCGTTGCGACCGGGGGATGACATCACCCGTTTGCTCGTCGGTGAGGTCATGGAAATTCAGGGACGCTTTGACGCCGCCGTTTCGGTCTATGGCTCAATCCCCGATACATCCCCGCACAGCTGGAACGCAAAACTGCGTATCGCGTCCAGCCTCGAACAGATTGGTCAGGCCGATAAGGCTGTCGATCTGCTTAAGAACATGGTCAATGAACGCGACAGCCGCCCGGACGCCCTTATTCAGCTTGGCGATATCCTGCGCATTCAACAGGACTTTGCCGGGGCGGCTAGCGCCTATGACAAGGCAATTGCACGACTTGGTGGTGACAGTCAGGTCGGCTGGCGCCTGTTGTATCGTCGCGGCATCGCACATGAACGTGCAGGCTTCTGGAAAAAGGCGGAGTATGATTTCCTGCTAGCGCTCGAACTTGAACCCGAACAGCCATACGTTTTGAATTATCTCGGCTATAGCTGGGTTGATATGGGCATGAATTTCGATCAGGCCGAAGACATGCTCAAACGCGCGGTCGAATTGCAGCCTGATGACGGCTACATCGTCGATAGCCTCGGCTGGGTTTACTATAAACTTGGCCGCTTTGATGATGCAGTGACGCAACTCGAAAAAGCAGTCGAACTTAAACCCGATGATCCGACCATCAATGATCACCTTGGCGACGCCTACTGGCAGACAGGACGCTATCACGAGGCCCGCTTCCAATGGCATCGTGCGCTGTCTTTCAACCCGACAGAAGAACTGCGCACCACAGTAGAAGCCAAGCTCAACGGCCAGGTGCCAAGCACAGACCCGATTGTCGTAAACTGACCGTTTGGGAAGAAACACCCGATGTCCGCGACCTATAGCCAGCAGGCTCCAGCCAAGATCAATCTGTTCCTGCATGTCACCGGCAAAAGAGACGACGGCTACCACCTTCTGGAAAGCCTCGTCTGCTTTACAGCCACAGGGGACGTTGTAAGCGGTGAGCTTCGTAATGACGGCAAGATTACCCTTGCCGTCACTGGCCCGATGGCTGACGCCCTTTCAAACGACCACACCAATGACAACCTTGTCGTTAGGGCTGCACGTCTTTTACAGGAAGAAGCCAATACCGAACTTGGTGCGGATTTGATCCTTGATAAACGCCTGCCTGTTGCATCTGGCATCGGTGGGGGCTCTGCCGATGCGGCCGCAGCCATACGCCTTCTGTATGAGATGTGGAACCTTGATCTGGATGGCGACCGGCTTTCTGCGATTGCCTTATCGCTTGGTGCGGATGTTCCAGTTTGTCTTCATGGCAAAGCGACCCTGATGTCGGGGATTGGCGAAAAACTGACCGAACTTCCAGATTTACCCCCCTTGCCGATTGTCCTGATCAATCCGGGAAAGCCCGTTTCAACACCGGCTATTTTCAAAGCACGCGAGGAAGACGGATTTAGTGACGAAGGCCTGTGGAACATTCACACGCGTTATGAAAGTGGTGCCGCCCTTGCGGCGGATCTTCAGGAATGCGGAAATGACCTCACACTTGCCGCGACATCAATCCTGCCTGACATCTGTGATGTCTTAAATGCCATGGCACGCGAAGAAGGCTGTTTACTGGCGCGCATGTCAGGATCGGGGGCAACCTGCTTTGCCATTTATGACACCGCTACACAGGCAGAAAAGGCGGCAAACGCCATCGCGTCGCAGCACGAAAACTGGTGGATTGTTCCCACCGAAATCCGTTGTGAACAGTCCCAGATTTTGTCAAATATCGGCGCATCCTTTCCAGACTGAGATATAGATAAAAAAACCTTCAAATAGAGGGTTGCGCTCTGGCGACGGGAACGCTATTTTCCGCGCCACACACGCTGATGGGGCGTGGCCAAGTGGTAAGGCATCGGTTTTTGGTATCGTGTACCGTAGGTTCGAATCCTACCGCCCCAGCCAAGACAAACCGCTTTGAGGTTTTCCTCAAAGCGGTTTTCTTTTTGTCTGTTGGCCGAGCACCTGCGCACAAAGTATCGAAATGCGCGTGACAGGCCCCATATCAACACTGTAGCGTTTAACATCTTACCGACTTGATCTGTCACCTCATGCAACCCGCGTGAGCCTTAAGCCTTTGCGCAAAATCGATATTTTCCAGGAAAACCGAATGACAAACGGGGAACAAGATACGCAGACAGGCCGGCCCCTATTGCTGCGCCCGCGAGACGTAATTGTCCCTTTTCGTCGCCGTATCATCGTTGCCACGGTTTTGATGCTTGCCGTGATCATTGGCGATGGCTTTGTTGAATATTACACGCAAAACACCCGCAATGAGGCAGCCCTTCAAATCAACATGAGCGGCCGCCAGCGCATGCTCAGTCAGCGCATTAGCGGGTTCACCCAATCACTGGCACGCTACGATTCGGTCCCGGCAACAGAAGAAAGCGAAATCCGATCAGCCTTGGCGGACGCCATTGATCTGATGGGGCGCGCCCATCTGGCTCTCACCCATGGCAGCGAAGAACTTGGTCTTGCCGCCCCATATGGTGAAATTCGACAGCATTACTTTGATGGAAACCCATCACTGGACATGGAAATTCGGGATTTTCTGGATGCTGCTACCCGGGTCCTCACGCATACGGAAAATCAGCCGGGGATTTCAGACGATGTCGAAGCCATTCGCAAAGCCGCCTTCAAACCGCTTTTAAGCAAACTCGACAAAGCCGTTCAAATTTATCAACGGGATGCGGAACACCACTTAAAGATAAGTCAGCAGGTCTCGCTTTTCATGGGATTCTTGTTGGTTGCCAGCATCCTTGTTGTGATGTTCGCAATCGTCTGGCCAATGATCGCCGTCATCCGCACAAGTCTGCATCAGTTTGCTGACGAACGGAATCGTGCGAACGCCGCCAGTCAGGCAAAATCGGAATTTCTGGCAACGGTAAGCCACGAAATCCGAACCCCGATGAACAGCATCCTTGGCCTTTCGGACCTTCTGGCAAAGGGTAAAATGTCGGGCAACTTGCAACGGTATGCCGTGCTGGTGAATGAGTCGGCAAAATCGCTGATGGCTATTCTGAATGATGTTCTTGATTTCAGTAAAATCGAAGCGGGGCACCTTGGCGTTGAAACCATCACATTTTCCCCGCGTGACGTTGTCTACGACACAGTTGGCAGCTTTGGCAGCACAGCAGCGGAAAAGAAATTGTCGTTAAAAACCGTAATTGCCGAAGACACCCCGCAGCTTATTCAGGGCGATCCGACAAGATTGCGACAGATCCTGACAAACTTTATCGGCAACGCCCTTAAATTCACCGAGGAAGGATCCGTTACCGTCACCCTGCAACGCAGTGACCGTTTATCCGAAAACTGGGCCGAACGCGTTGTCTTAAGGTTTGAAGTTGCCGACACCGGCATTGGCTTCGCCCCCGACAAGAAGCAATACCTGTTTGAAGCGTTCAGCCAGGCCGATCAAAGCACGACACGGCAATTTGGCGGCACAGGACTGGGGCTTGCAATTGCCAAACGCCTGACAAACGCCATGGGTGGCGAAATCGATGCCACATCATCACCGGGCAAAGGGGCAACCTTTTGGGTGGATTTACCTTTCTCCCCTGTGGAAACCGCTCTTAAATCCGATCCTGACCTTAACGAGTTTGGTCCGGGGTTGGATAAAGCTGTGCATTCACAATCCAAGTCGGAACCTGTGTCAGACGACCTGATCAAGGTTCTTGTCGTCGATGACAAGGAACTCAACCGTATTGTGTTGGGCGCCTTTCTGGACACCAGCCAGTATCAGGTAAGTTATGCCACCAATGGCAAGGAGGCGGTTGATATGGCGATCAACAACGCCTTCCACCTGATCCTGATGGACGCACAGATGCCGGTGATGGATGGTACAGAGGCGATGAATGCCATCCGTCTGTCGGCTGGTCCATCCCAAAATGCGCGGATTATTGTTGTCACCGCCGATGCACTTGAACAGGCACGCGAACGCTATATCTCAGCAGGATTTGACGGCTACCTTGCCAAACCAATCACACAGGAAACTCTGGCAAAAACAATCAAGGATGCAGGTTAACGGCAGTTCCTAACGATCATTTTGCAACTTGGTTACGTTACGTCCGGCCTGTTTTGCCTCATACATCGCAATATCAGCGCGTGAAACAAGACTGTCCAACGTATCGTCGGCCTCGGCAATCCCCAACCCAATGCTCATCGTCAGCTCAACACGGGCATCTTCTGCCTGAAAATCACTTTCACGCACCCGGTCACTCAGACGCTGAAGGTATTTAAGCGCCCCGGCGGCACCGGTTTCCGGCATCAGGATCAGGAATTCTTCATCGCCCCAACGCGCAATGACGTCGGTTTCGCGCATCATGTCCGAGGATACCTTGGCAAACAGCCGGAGTGCTGCATCACCAGTGGTATGACCGTAATTGTCATTGAGCTCTTTGAAGTCATCGAAATCCAACAATCCGATGATAAGCGACTTACCATATCGCTTAGCCCGTTCGAGTTCCTTGGTCAGACAATTTTCCATATAACGACGGTTATAAAGTCCGGTCAGCGGATCGGTCGTGGCCAGACGTTCAAGCTCGGTTCGGGCGACTTCAAGTTCGCGAAGATCACGACGTCTTGCGATTTCATTGCCAACCCAGGCTGCGAACAACCGTACCAGTTCGATGTCCTGACCGGTGAATGGTCGGGTTGGCTCCGGGCTTGAAAAGTTCAATGTGCCAAAACGTACCCCGTCAGCAATGATCGGCGCGCCAAGATACGCTTCGAGTGCAAAGTTTTTATAACAGGGATGGGTTTGAATTTCGCTGTCGGCAACATGGTGAAAACCGCGTACGTCATCGGCTTTAACCACATGACTGCAATAGGTATTCTCAAGCTCAAAGCTCATACCGGGTTTAAGGGCATCTTCGGGGTGAATGGCCTGTTGAACTTCGTATGTTTCATCGTCGATCTTGCTGAAAATCGCAATCGGCAACCCGAAATGCTCAGCCCCAAGACGCAATATCGCATCCACACGCTGTTCAAAATCAAGTTCACCAGACGACGTGATACGATGCAACCGACTAAGCGCTTGTTCAGCAGCGACCTGACCGGCTGCATGTGTGTCGGTTGACATGACTATATCCACTCCAAAATAAGATGCCGTTTCCACCGAAAGCGCCTTACATGAAGGCAAACCCTATACGCTGTACTGGCAGTGTTTTGTTCACAATTTTCGCACGATCTATACCATAGCATAAACCAATACATTTCAATGCGAATAGCTTTATATCGACGCCATGACAAACTTGGTGGATGGCTAACCCAAACGACCTTCGGCGCGACCATTCATGACGTTGCGCAACGTGGAAACCCGCACAACATCCACGCACGTTCGGCCATCATCTAGCATATCCGTCGTCACCGTCTTACAGGATGCGTGTAGCTCCGTCGCACCTGTAACTTCAAGTATTTCGGTGGCATTTGACGCACTGACACCAGCTCCCGGCAATATGACAATCCGTCCGGCGGCATCCTTGATCAACGCAGCGATCTGTTTTGCACCCGATTTTGCATCGGGTTTCCCCCCACTTGTCAAAATACGATCAAAGCCAATTTCAATCGCCTGCTCTAGGGCGTACCGCTGATTGGGCACATCGTCAAACACGCGGTGCAAGGTGGTTTGCAAACCTGCACATTCTGACATCAAGTCGGAAAGAACCGACACATCAAGGTGCGCATTCCGATCACAGGCACCAAACACCACCCCCGCAGCCCCACTGTCGCGCGCAATCGCAATTTCGCGCTTCATGATCGCAACGTCTTCGGGTTCGCACCAAAACCCGCCCGGCCGTGGCCGGATCATAACCATACAAGGTGCTGGAATGTCGTTCAGCCGTGCTAACGCACCCGGTGTTGGCGTTAACCCGCCAAGGGCCAGTGCGGAACAATATTCGATCCGGTCTGCACCGGCCTCGACCGCACGCATCGCATCGGTGAAGCTTTCAACACACACTTCAAGCAACGGCGCATGTGCCTGTTTTTCCTTGTTTGTCGAACGCATGCTATTGGCTGCCTTGCGCATTGGCGATCACGTGCAGCATTGCCGCCCCGCGAAGGCCCCCGTCGCGGCTGTAACGGCCCGGAACAACCAGCGGCGCATCATAGCGCCCCAGCACGCGCTGACGGACCATGGTATCGATTTTGGCAATCAGGCTTTCTTCTGACGCGATCCCACCCCCAACCGGCACGCAATCGGGATCAAGAACATTGACCATCAAGGCCAACTCACGCGAAACAAGATCGCAATAGATTTCAAGACTGCGCGTTGCATGATCGTCACCGGTCCGCCACGCATCGGTAATCTCGAAACTGGTGGTGCGGTTGCCACTGATTTGTGCGTGGATGTTTTCCAGTCCCCGCGCCCCGCCCCAGGCATCAAGACAGCCGGTATTGCCGCAGCCACAGGCTACCGGCGCCAATCCATTGCGGATCAACCCACCGGTGACATCATTCCCATGTCCCCACTCGCCGCGAATGCCGCTGCGCCCACCAATAAAATGCCCATCAACGACAATGCCGCCGCCAACCCCGGTCCCAAGGATGATGGCAAATACTGTCCGGGCATTCTTTGCCACCCCGGTTCGCGCTTCGGCCAAAGCAAAACAATCGGCATCGTTTGCCACCAATACATCGCGGTTAAGAATTGCCGAAAGCTCCACCGCCAGCAACCAGCCCTTGATCGCAGGGATATTGGCCGAAATCACAGCACCCGTTTGAGGATCAAGTCCGCCGGCAAAACTGATCCCGATGTTGGGGCGTTCGCCAAATTCGCCGTCCGCCTCATCAATCAACCCAGAAACAGCCGCAACGAATGCATCCCGGTCATGGGCCGGCGTCGGCGTTTTGCTGTGCGACAGGATGTCCCCGGCATCATCAAAGACACCGAATTCAATTTTCGATCCGCCAATATCAAACGCGTATTGCATCATTTCGGTATCCCGTTGCCATGGTCATACCGGAATACACGACCCGGCACGGGGCCGCAAAAAGAAACGGCACCTGCCCGTCAGGACAAGTGCCGTTATCTTCAATATCAATTCCGATGTGACTAGCCGCGAAGACGGGCTGTCAGCGTATCATATTCCGGCATTTTATCGACCGGACCAAGGGCGGTGATGGTCGGCTTGCCATCCAAAAGCGCCTTGCCTGCACGGCGAACACTTTCAAGGTCAACCGCATCGACCTTGGCAACGATTTCTTCCATACTTTGCGGACGACCGAAAATCTGGATCTGACGGGCCAAGGTTTCACAGCGACCGGAATTGCTTTCCATCGCCATGACCACTGACGCCTTAAGCTGCGCACGCGCACGTGTGACTTCTTCTTCGCTGAGGTCCTCGGTCGCGCGCACCAGTTCGTCACACATCACCGGCATCAGTTCGCCAATGTCATTGGCCCCGGTTCCAGCGTAGATCGAAAACAGGCCGCCATCGACGTAATGCGATGAGAAACTATAAACCGAATAGACCAAGCCACGCTTTTCACGGATTTCCTGGAACAGGCGCGATGACATGCCCCCACCCAGAAGCGTGTTAAACACCTGCAGGTCAAAGAAGCTGTCATGCGTATAGGACACCGTCGGCAGGCCCATGATCACATGCACCTGTTCAAGCTTACGGTTCTCGATCCGGCTGCCACCTTCGTATTTCAGCGGCTCGATCTCGTGTTCTTCATGTGCCGGAAGGCTGTCGAACTTTTCGGCCACCATATCGACAACACGTTGATGCTCAACCTTGCCAGATGCCGAAAACACCATGTTTTTCGGGCTATAGCGCCGTGACATGAAATCAAACAAATGATCGCGTGACAGCGACGACACATTTTCCGGACTGCCAAGAATGGACCGGCCCAGTGACTGGTTTGGCAGGGCTGTTTCCTGAAAATGATCGAAAATGATGTCGTCTGGCGTGTCGTTGGCCTGACCGATTTCCTGCAAGATTACCTGACGTTCGCGTTCCAGTTCCTTGGCATCAAGGGTGGAATGCTGAAGGATATCGGCAATCACATCGATCGCCAGTTCCTGATCTTCGTGCAGGACCTTACAGTAGTAAGCGGTGTTTTCGCGCGACGTATAGGCATTCATCTGTCCACCGACAGACTCGATTTCCTCGGAAATCTGCAATGCAGAACGACGACGGGTGCCTTTAAAGGCCATATGTTCAAGCATATGAGAGATGCCGTTAATGTCTGGCGTCTCGTGACGCGCACCAACATCAACCCAACTTCCCAAGGCCACTGACTCAACATGGTCAAGGCGGTCCGTTGCGACAATCATCCCATTGTCAAGCTGGGTAAGCTCGACTGTCATATAGCAGTACTCCTGTTTTTCATATCATGCCCCATGCTAATGGATTTTCAGGCCGCACGCCGATTACGACGGACATGCGCCATCAATGTTGCAACATCATTGGACATCGGTTCGACTTTTTCTGGTCGGTCATATAGATCAGAAAGACGCGGTGGCAAGTCCGGATAGATCCCCGACGCCTGCTTAACCGCATCAGGGAATTTCGCCGGATGTGCTGTTGCCAGTGCCACCATCGGCACGGATTTATCGCGATTGCATTCACGCCCCGAAACAATCCCGATCACGGAATGCGGATCCACCAGCTCACCGCTGGTTTCCAGCACATCCTTAATCGCCGCACGGGTTTGTGCGTCATCAAGACGATAACCGTCAAAATGTTCGCGTGCCCGGCCAAACTGCCCCTGCGACATTTCCATAACGCCAGTTTCACGAAATTTGGTCAACATCTCGGCCACGGCCAAACCATCGCGGTCATACAGATCAAACATCAAACGTTCGAAGTTTGAACTGACCTGAATGTCCATCGACGGGCTGAGCGACGGCTCAACGCCTTCCATCTTCATAACGCCACTTTCGAAAAAGCGCGCAAGAATATCATTGCGGTTGGCCCCAACCACAAACTGTTTGATCGGAAGCCCCATCTGCATGGCGGCATAACCGGCATAGACATTGCCAAAGTTGCCCGACGGCACAGAGAAGGAAATTTCACGGTCCGGCGATCCAAGCTGCGCGCCCGCCCAGAAGTAATAGGCGATCTGGCACATGATCCGCGCCCAGTTGATCGAGTTAACCGCCGACAGCCCGACCTCATCGCGGAACCCGTGATCATTAAACAGGGCCTTGACCAGATCCTGACAATCGTCAAACGATCCCTCAACCGCAAGGTTATGCACATTGTCCGACAGGACCGTGGTCATCTGGCGACGTTGGACTTCCGAAACGCGGCCTTTGGGATGCAGGATGAAGATGTCGATGTTTTCACGATCACGACAGGCCTCAATGGCTGCAGACCCGGTATCGCCGGATGTCGCACCAACAATCGTAATGCGCTCGCCACGTTTGGCCAGAACATAGTCAAACAACCGGCCAACGACCTGAAGCGCATAATCCTTAAACGCCAGTGTCGGCCCGTGGAACAGTTCCATCACCCAGTCGTTCGCACCAAGCTGCTTAAGCGGTGCGACCGCCGCGTGATCAAACCCGTTATAGGTATCGTCAAGAATGGCCATAAGCGCGTCATCCTCGACAGTGCCCGCGACAAAGGGCTGGATCACTTTAAAGGCAACCTCGGCATATGTCAGAGTGCGCAGGCTACGAATGTCATCCTTGGAAAAAGTTGGCCAGGTTTCGGGGACATAAAGACCACCGTCACGGGCCAGACCTGCAAGAAGAACTTCATCAAACTGCAAAACGGGGGCGCTTCCCCGCGTACTGACATAGCGCACTATACCTGCTCCTGAATTGGGCAATTACCAGTTCCGTGTATCCTCGCATCCTTGACGCAAAAATACACTCCAACGCCTGAGTTAGTGAGGGGAAGTTAGGGTATAGTCAAGGGGCAATCAAGCAGATCAGCCGTGCTGTGCGTGTTAATGCGCAAAGCCCCGTAAATCATCGTCAATCATTCGATTGAGATGCCATGTTCCTTGAGCTTTGCCTCGGCAATTGCCGCCCGGCGGACGACCGCACGATAATTGCCCAGCAGGATTCGCAAGATCGCCCGGATAAAGCGATCTGACGACGACATTTTCTTTTCAAAGGTTTGCCGGCTGATGGCAATTAGAACAGTCCGCTCTGTCGCACGGGCCGATGCCATACGCGGCTGATTATCGACAAGGGCCAACTCCCCGAACAAGCCGCCCTCCTCGATCGTGCCCAGAACGACTTCTTCATCGCCATTGATGGTTTTAAAGATTTCGACCTTGCCTTCCTGCACAACAAAGGCGGCACTGCCATGCTTTCCTTCGCGAAAGATGACCTGATCCATGGCAAAAACTTGCCGATCCATAACCTTCTTATTGCCGTCGGTTATTCCCATCTTGCGATCACATCCATGATATTGGCACCCTCGTAATATGAGGACACGCATCAAAGACCGGAACGGGGAAAGCTATTCTAACCGGTCTATCGAATATAGGCTGCTCTTGGTCAGCAAAGCATACAACACATGGACATAACCCGCAGGTTCAATCGCTGTTACTGACCGTAACGATTAATTATATGCGACTTAAAGGCATCAATACCAAGAACTTTTCCCGTTGCCGCGTCCAGAATATCATCAGTTGAACGGCTTGACGCCTGGCTATGGATGTTCTGGCCAAGCCAGCCCATCAACGGACCGAAGTTTCCTTGCGCAAGGGCACCGGGGATGTCCGGGCAGGCTTCTTTGGCAGCGGCGAAAATCTGTGCGGCGGCCATCGCACCCAGCGTATAGGTCGGGAAATATCCCCATGCCCCGGACGGCCAGTGAATATCCTGCAAACAGCCATTCCGGTCATCGGGTGGTGTGATCCCCAAAAGCTTCTGCATCATCTCGTTCCACGCCCCCGGCAAATCGGCAAGCTTCATATCCCCTTCGATTAGGGCGCGCTCAAGACGATACCGCAAAATAACGTGCGCGGGATAGGTTACCTCGTCGGCATCAACGCGAATAAGGCCGGGCTCAACCCGGGTGTAAAGACGATGCAGATTGGCCGCGTCCCATGCTTTTGCATTACCGCCAAACGCCTTTTCAAACATTGGCCCCGCATAGGTCAGGAATTCCTCAGACCGACAGGCCTGCATTTCAACCAGCAAAGACTGGCTTTCATGCATGGTCATACCGCGCGCCTTGCCAACCAGTTGTCCGCGCCAATCAGACGGCAATCCGCGCTCATACATGGCATGGCCGGTTTCATGCAGAACGCCCATGATCGCGGATGTGAAATCGTTTTCGTCATACCGGGTCGTAATACGCACGTCATCGGGAATGCCGCCACAGAACGGATGATGAGAAATATCAAGCCGTCCGTGGTCGAAATCAAATCCGACCGCTTTCATCAAATCGAGACCGACACTGTTTTGAATCTCAACCGGGAAAGGACCAGTTGGGGCGACGGGGGCATCTTCGGATTTCTGACGTTCAATGATCTCGGCGGTATAGGCCGGCAGGAAATCTTCAAGATCGGAAAACAGGCTATCAATGCGCTCTGAACGCATCATCGGATCATATTGATCGAGCAACGCATCATAGACCGAGGTCCCCAGTGCCGCTGCCTTGGCGTGACCTGCCTCAATCGACAGATCAAGCACTTCCTGTAATTTTGGCAGCAACCCTTTAAAGTCGTTATCTGCCCGCGCACTGCGCCATGCGACTTCGCACCGCGTTTCCGCCAGTGACATTTTCTCGACCAGTTCGGCCGGAACGGCTGTGCCATGAACCCAGGCGCGTTTCATTTCGCCAAGGTTGGCCTGCTGCCACTCATCAAGCCCCTCGTTGCCCGCATCTTCGATCAGATCACCAAGATCAGCTGCATTGATCAGCTCATTTTCCATGACATCAAGGGTCGCAAGCTGCTCAGATCGCGCGTCCGCCCCACCATCTGGCATGATCGCCGCCATGTCCCAATGCAACATACTGCCAATGTCAGACAGTACATTCATCCGGCGAAAACGGGTTTCGAGGGTTTTATAGGCTTTGGTCATCACGGACTCCTGTGCGGCGGCACTTGGCAACCGCTGGCACAAAATGATGTTTGGGGCGATACCGCCAGCCGGGAAAGATAAGCAGTCTTAATCCTTCTCGGCGGCTATATTCTAACGGCATGCTGACACCGAGGATCAGGCGGCGTCTTTGGGGTCTGTTGTGTCTTTGTCGTCTTCCGGGCGTCGATGGTAAATCACAAAAACCACAATCAGCGACAGCGCAAGGCTGTACCACGTGATGGCATACTGCAGGTGATTATTGGGCAACTGCACTTTTGCCTGCCCGCCAATCGGAAGACCGCCGGGCACCGGATTGTCATCAAGCTCAAGATAATACGGGCTGGCAAGATCCGCACCACTGTCTTCTGCCATATGGTCGACGTCGACATAGAACCACTGGTTTGCCAGCGCATCATTTTCCGGCTGCGCCCAATGTTTTTCTCTTGGCAGACGCAAGACACCCGTTACATGCACAGGTGTTTCGATCAGACTTTCCGGACGGGTTGCCGGATCGCGGTTATCGGTCGGCACCCAACCACGATTAACCAGAATGATCCGTCCGTCTTCCTGTTCAAGCGGTGTGATCAGCTGAAACCCGACATTCCCCCGAAGGGTCCGCGCCATCAGATACTTTTCCTGATCATTTAGGAAATGTCCCTCGGCAAAGGCGGCGCGAAATGCCATCGCAGGATCAAGTTCAACATCAACAGGCACGGCAATCGGCGGCAAGGTTGCCTGCGTTTCACGTTGTTCAATCAGGTTCTGCTTCCAGAACAACCGGTCAACCTGCCAGCTGCCCAGTCCCATAAGAATGACCAGAGACAATCCGACACAAATTTTCATCGCCATACTGGGGCGCGTATTTAATAGGGGCATGAAGTGAAATCAGTCCTGTTCGGAAGTCGTTCGATGGCGATATTGCAATGCGACCATGAGACCTTTTAACGGTCGAAGCAAGGCCAGTGTCACACCAATGATGGTAGGGCCCCACATCACCGCATGCAGCCAAAGCGGCGGTCGATAGGTCATTTCAACCCATAACGCCACAGGCACGATGATAAAGCCAAGAATAAAAATAATGAAAACGGCCGGGCCGTCACCCGCATCATGACCACGCAGGTCAAGACCGCACACATCACAAGATGCACGAACGGTCAAATAGCCTTCAAAAAGTTTCCCCCTTCCGCAGCGGGGGCATTTACATGCCAGCCCGGCGCGAAAGGGGGAAAGATTTGGATAATACTCATCCATATTGCAGGACCCGTTTAATGGTCGGGTCGGCGCGGCTTATTCGCCGCCCCAGATGTATACGGCAAAGAACAGGAACAGCCAGACGACATCGACAAAGTGCCAATACCATGCCGCAGCTTCCAGGCCGAAATGCTGTTTGGCATCAAAGCCGTCCTTCATCGCGCGCACAAGGCATACCGCAAGGAACACCGTCCCGACGAACACATGGAAGCCGTGGAAACCGGTCGCCATATAGAAGGTCGAAGAATAGATGTTATCGGCAAAGCCAAATGCAGCGTGGCTGTACTCGTACATCTGCAAGGCAAGGAAGATAATGCCAAGCCCCACGGTAAGGGCAAGCCCCTGTACCAGGTCCTTCTTCTTGCCTTCAAGACAGCCGTGATGCGCCCACGTCAGGGTACAACCCGACAAAAGCAGGATCAGGGTATTGAGGAACGGCAAGTCCCACGGATCAAGAACTTCGACACCAGCAGGCGGCCATTCGGTCACGCCGGGGCTAAAGATCACAAACGCGTTGTGGAAGAAGGCCCAGAAGAAGGCGACAAAGAACATCACCTCGGATGCGATGAACAGCGACATGCCATAGCGCAGGCCGATCTGAACGACCTTGTTATGGTAAATCTTTGACTCGCTGATCACGTTGCCCCACCAGCGGAACATCACAAACAGGATGCCTGCAATCCCAAGCGCCGCCAGCCAGAAATCAGCCGGTGTACGATCCGAATGCATGAACATAACCATACCACCAGTAAACATACCGGCCGCAGTTGCCGCCACCAGCGGCCACGGGCTTGGGTCTACCAGATGGAATGGATGTTTCTGAGCATGATCACTCATTCCGTGCCCCCCTCAATCCTTACAAAAGAAACTCAATTTCAATTTGTTAAACAGAGACAACAGACCGCTTCACTGCGTTCTGTCAGCCCCCCTGATCTTCGTTCCCGTCCGGCGCTTCGACCGATGACTCGGCCTTATAGAAAGTGTAGGACAGGGTTATTGTCTTCACGTCTTGGGTATTAATGTCTTCAGCAATGGCTGGATCAACATAGAAGCTGACCGGCATGTCGACGCGCTGTCCCGGTTCAAGGGTCTGCTCATCAAAACAAAAACATGCGATCTTGCTAAAATATTGCCCTGCCTTAAGCGGTGTTACGTTGTAAACGGCCTGCCCGGTGATCGGGTGAACCGACATATTTTCAGCCGTATAATGGGCAAGATTATCCTGCCCAAGCTTAACCGTCATTTCGCGCTGGTCGGGTTTGAACTGCCAATGCAGCCCGGAATTCACATCCGCATTAAACCGGACTTTGATGGTTTTCTCGGACACGTCAGCCGGCGCTTCATGTGCGACCTGGGTCGTGCCTCCAAAACCGGTAACCCGGCAAAACAGCGCGTAAAGAGGAACAGAAGCATAGGTAAGACCAACCATGCCGCCGACAATAACAACACAGCCAAGCATTAAACGCTTGTTGCGGGCCTTTATCGTATCTGCATGTTTCTGATCAGCCATGGCGTCCTAGCTCATCTTCAAAATCGTTATGGCGAAAAACAAAACGGCCAACCCGCCCAGAATGGCAAGAAACGCCCAGTTCTTTTTCTTGCGCTTGGCAAGAAACGCATCAAGTTCGGCCTTGTTGGGATTTGGCTTCTCACTCATGCGATAAATCCATTCAGGAATACATCTGCCACCATCGCCCCGAACAGGACGAAAAGATACAGGATAGAATAACCAAACATCTTGTGTGGTGCGCGTTCTTCGACATTGCGTAAAACACGAACCGCATGGCGCAGGAACCACAGACCGGTCAGGGCCGCCGTCGCGCCATAGATGACACCAAGCAATCCGGTCGCAACCGGGATGAAGGTCACCGGCAGAAGCAGGATGGTATAAATCAGCATCTGCTTTTTGGTGGCCGCTTCACCGGCAACAACCGGCATCATCGGCACGCCGACCTTGGCATAATCGCCACAACGGAAAAGGGCCAGCGCCCAGAAATGCGGTGGTGTCCACATAAAGATAATCAAGAACAGCGCGATTGAATTGATATCAATCCCGCCGGTCACCGACGCCCAGCCGATCATCGGGGGAAACGCCCCGGCGGCACCGCCAATAACAATATTCTGTGGTGTGCTGCGCTTAAGCCACATGGTGTAAATAAAAACGTAAAACGCAATCGACACCGCCAGCAAAGCCGCCGCCACAAGATTGATCGCAACCGCCATCACGGTGACAGAAACAATCGACAATGCGATGCCAAGTGACAGCGCCTCGTCGGCTTCAACACGCCCCGCCGGAATAGGCCGGTTCTGGGTGCGTTTCATGTGCTGATCAATATCGCGATCATACCACATGTTAATGGATGCCGCGGCACCACTGGCCACAGCAATACAGGCAATTGCGACAAGGCCGAGGAACGGATGAATTGATCCTGGCGCAATCAACAGTCCCACAGCACCGGTAAAGACCACAAGGGTCATTACACCGGGTTTGAGCAAAGCAATGTAGTCGCGCACCTCCGAAATGGGGAGCGGCACAGTACTAAGCGCAAGGGTCTGATCGGCAACCTGCTTGGTCATGAAACTCTGGTCTTCTCTTCTCTGGGCGGTAGGGTATCCCCCGCAAGACAGGCCTGCGGGGGACTTAAACCAGGATCACTTACTTGATACGTGGCAATTCGTCAAAGGTATGGAACGGCGGCGGTGAGCTGACGGTCCATTCCAGTGTATCGGCACCTTCGCCATATGGGTTGGCTTCGGCCTTCTTGCCACGGATGAAGGCATGCGCCACCACACCAAGGAAGAAGATCGTTGCCGCGAACGAAATATACGCACCATACGACGATACAAGGTTCCAGCCCGCAAACGCATCAGGATAGTCGGCATAACGACGCGGCATGCCAGCCAGCCCAAGGAAATGCTGCGGGAAGAAGGTCAGGTTGACGCCGATAAAGAAGAGCCAGAAGTGGATCTTCGCGCCGAGATCGGAAATCTCGTACCCCGACATTTTGCTGAACCAGTAATAGAAACCAGCAAAGATCGAGAACAGCGCGCCAAGTGACAGCACATAGTGGAAGTGCGCCACAACAAAGTAGGTGTCATGCAGCGGCAGATCCATGCCCGAGTTCGCCAAAATCACACCTGTCACACCGCCCACAGTGAACAGGAAGATAAAGCCGATTGCCCAAAGCATCGGAGCACGCAAGGAGATGGAACCACCCCACATGGTCGCAATCCATGAGAAAATCTTAACCCCGGTCGGCACCGCAATCACCATCGTCGCCGCGGTGAAATAGGCCCGGGTGTCAACATCCATCCCGACGGTATACATGTGGTGCGCCCACACGATAAAGCCGACAACACCGATTGCCACCATCGCATAGGCCATCCCGAGATAGCCAAACACCGGCTTGCGCGAGAAGGTCGAAATGATGTGACTGATAATGCCAAAGCCCGGCAGGATCATGATGTAAACTTCGGGATGACCAAAGAACCAGAACAGATGCTGATACAGGATCGGGTCACCGCCACCGGCCGGATTAAAGAAGTCCGTGCCAAAGTTACGGTCGGTCAAAAGCATGGTGATCGCACCACCAAGAACCGGCACAGCCAACAGTAGCAGGAACGCCGTTACCAGCATTGCCCACGCAAACAGCGGCATCTTGTGCAGGGTCATGCCCGGCGCGCGCATGTTAAAGATCGTCGTGATGAAGTTTACCGCACCCAGGATCGAGCTGGCACCTGCTAGATGCAGAGCAAAGATCGCCATATCAACCGAAGCATCCGGATGACCCAGAACACTTGAAAGCGGCGGATAAACAGTCCAACCGGTACCTGCACCACTGCCAACAACTGCTGACAGCATCAACAGGGTGAAAGCCGGAACAAGCAGCCAGAACGAAATGTTGTTGAGCCGCGGAAACGCCATGTCAGGCGCGCCAATCATGATCGGCACGAACCAGTTGCCAAAACCGCCAATCATGGCGGGCATGACAACAAAGAAGACCATGATCATGCCGTGCGCGGTGATGAGCACGTTAAAGAACTGGTGATCTTCGATGATCTGGGTGCCCGGATGGGCCAGCTCCATACGGAACCAGACCGAAAAAGCACCACCGATCAAACCGGCAATCACTGAGAAAATAAGATAAAGCGTCCCGATATCTTTGTGGTTGGTCGACAGGAACCAACGGGTAAAGAAGCCGGGGGTATGATCGTGATCATGTGTGTCAGCGTGAGCCATCAATCTCTCCCTCACTCTGCCGATGCCACGGAAACCGAAGACGGCAAGTCAACAGATGCGAACTGTTCTTGCGCCTTGGCGACCCAGGCTTCGTATTCTTCCATGGTAACAGCTTTAACAGCAATCGGCATATAGGCGTGGTTCACACCACACAATTCCGAACACTGGCCATAGAAGGTTGTACCGGCATATTCACCTGGAATGCGGGTCCAGGTTTCATTCAGTCGGCCCGGCACTGCATCAAGCTTGATGAACAGCGATGGCATGGCCCAGTTATGGATCACATCATCGGACGTCATGATCAGGCGAATGTTCTGGTCAACCGGCAGGACAACGGGATTGTCCACATCCAGAAGACGTTTTTTGCCTTCGGCAACGGCTGTTTCCTCATCGATCATCAAAGAATCAAAGGTGAAATTGCCATTGTCTGGATATTCATATGTCCAGTACCACTGCTTGCCGATGATCTTAAGGGTAAGATCGGCATCCTCGACACGGTCTGCAAAATATAGCAGGCGGAACGACGGGATCGCAATAATAAGAAGAATAAGTACCGGAACAACCGTCCAGACCACTTCAAGAAGGGTATGGTGGGTCGTCTTCGACGGTACCGGGTTGCGTTTCGCGCTGAAGCGATACAGCACGTAAAGCAGCAACACCAAAACGATCACGGTAATGATCGTCATCAACCACGTCACTAGAACAAAGAAATTATGGCCTTCAACAGCCACAGGCGAAACCGGATCCTGCAGCCCAAGCTGCCAAGGTTCGGCCTGACCAACGGCAGCAACTGCCGCACTATCAAGCCCGGTAATTACCGCCAATCCCAACAAAAGAATGGGAAATAGCTTCTTGATCGACATGCGAATCTGCCCCCTCGCATTACATCTCAAGGCGATATGCCTCAATCGTCTCCGTCCCTGACCTTCGTCAACAGTTTCTCAGACAAGCTACGGGTCCACCTTTAAACGGTGGTCTTGCCGTCTCAACCAAAGATTGGCTCAATCATCAGCCCGGAGTATTTCCTCTGACATATCTTATTCTTAATAACCCTGCACCCGAAAGTACATCGGTAACGCAGGCAAATAGCGTATCTTAGGCACCTGTTCCAGAAAAAACCTCGCTGCGATGCACAAAAAATGTAATTTTACCTTTGTGACTTTGTCGCTTTGGTTTTGCGTGAAATGGCTCTAAATACCCACGTCCTGATAGAAATACCGCCATTCTGGTCAGCGTTCTTTGGTCTCCCACGCCCTTATTGCTGTGCAACATAACCACAGAATGATCTTCAAATCACTTCAACCAATGGATAAAGCCAGCCCCGCCGCATTTTTTGCCCCGCCAGCATCCATTTCAGGAAAACGCCGTTACGGTATCCTGAGCCTTGCCATTCTCGGCAACAGTGTGATCAAGAATCAGCCCCGCACGGTCAGCCCAAAATGGCGATTCGCACCTCGCCTGATATAATTTGTCCTATCCGATGATAAATTCCGGTCTCGAAGCCTTTAATTCTTCGGTATTTTCCCCAATATCACGGATAGGAATTCGGTTGGCGAGACGACGTTTGCAGATTACTCTATCCTAAAGTATGAATGCCACTGCCCTTCAGGGAAGTGACGCCAAGGTCTCTTGCGAGATACCGATTGTTAAATTCAGAGGTTCGTTAATGGCACGCCACGGAAGCAAAAAGCTCTTCACCGCAGAATTGCGGTTGCTTAACAAACTCGAAAACATGAGCGACATGGTCGCCTTGCCAACCGAGATGCCCACCGAACCACATCAAGCGGGTGTTGGCGGCCCGGATCTGTCGGCCGTTCATACCGCGATTGAAGACCTCAAGCTTGAGCTGCTGTCTGACATCCGCATCATGATCGAAGAGCAGAAGAAACTCACCGCACAGCCCGAAGAGGACGATGAGGAAGACGCACGTGCTGAACTGCGTCTGCTAAAAACCGAAATTCGGGCATTGGCAAATTCCATTCAGGAAACCAAAAAAGAAATCGCCGCCCTGTATACCGCCCCTGAAGATGACAGCGGCACGCGTATCAATATCGTCAAGGGCGAGTTGGACTCTGTCGTTGCCGCGACCGAGGATGCAACGGCAAGCATTCTCGACACTGTCGAAAAAATTGATGCTGTTGCCCACAACATCCGTTCGGCCGCCACAGATGACTACACTCAGGGGCTGGCCGACGATATTGTCGAACTTGTCGTCAAGGTCTTTGAAAGCTGCAACTTCCAGGATTTGACCGGTCAACGGATTACCAAAGTCGTCAACACCATGAAATATATCGAGGAACGCGTAAATCGCGTGATCGAAATCTGGGGTGATGATGACTTCGGTGACTTCGAAGTTCCAGCCGACCCCAAAGGGCTCGACAACCTTGATAAAACGGTCACCAAGGCGCCGCAAAACGCGCAACGTGTCGATCAGGATGAAGTCGATCAGATCTTCTCACAGGCCGAAATCGACGCCTTGTTTGATTAATGCCGGTGTGGCCCGCATGAAACGCAAAAGCCTGCCAGTCGGCAGGCTTTTTCAATTGCAGCAATACAAGAACCTTCTGATCAGGCGTGACCAGCTTCCCCCGATAGCAATTCCGGGGCAAAACCAAGTTTGGTAAACGCCTGTTCCCATTTGTCTTCGCAATCAATGTCGAACAACAAATCGGCATCCGCATCAAGATGCAACCAGCCATTGGCCAGAATTTCGTTTTCCAGCTGCCCGCTGCGCCATCCGGCATAGCCAAGCGCAAGAATGCGGTTTTCCGGCCCCTCACCCAAGGCAATCTGTTCAAGGATATCAACCGTGGCTGTCACCGAAACGCCGGTATCAACATGCAGAGTTGCCTCGTTGGAAAAGTCGGTGGAATGCAATACGAACCCGCGACTGCTTTCGACCGGGCCACCAAAATGCACCTGAATGTCTCGGATGGTCGGTGCCGGGCGCGCAATACCAAGCTGCTCAAGAAGCTCGGGGAAGGTGATGCTATCAATCACACGATTGATCACAAGCCCCATTGCACCATCTTCATTATGGGCACAGACATAGACAACACTTTGTGAAAAGCGCGGATCGCGCATGCCCGGCATTGCGATCAACAACTTTCCACCAAGATATTCGCCTGTGTCTCCACGCACGCCCATTTTACGTCTCTTTCTGTGTCTGTTTGACCAAGCCTAGCGCGATTAGCGGTCTATTTCCATCAAGAACCCGGAAAAACCCGATAAAACATCGCCCCGCAACGATCAAAACTTGATATTCTAAATGTAGGGTCACCCTCCGCCCAGTGCTACGGTTTTCGGTGATTATTTACCGATAGTGGCTCAAAAAACGCCCTGACAGAGACCCCGGTCACACAGTCGTGGCTTGATTTGATCGCGGCTGGGGACTACGCCTTCGATAGATGAAAAACTGCCTGAATTGTGCCATACCTCAATGGCATGAGCGCCCCACTGCCAAATACCATGACGCACACCGTTTTAAGGACATTGACGTGCTCCGCCACCTGATCGCCCGTTTTGTGTTTTTGCTTGCTGCCATTTGCGCCCCGGTTCTAGCCACACCGGCGACGGCTGCCACCGATGTATCCACCCCATGGACCGACGAAGATTTCGCGTCTCTTCGGCTCATCAGCGCGCAAACCCAGATCGGTTCATCAGACACGCTGCGTCTTGGCCTTGAATTCGAACTTCAGCCTGATTGGAAAATCTATTGGCGCAGCGCAGGCGACGCCGGTTTTCCCCCGCAACTAGATTGGACGGGGTCACAAAACGTCGGGGATGCCAATATCCTGTGGCCTGCCCCGCACCGGTTCTCGATCTTTGGTCTGGAAACATTTGGCTACAAGAACCATGTCATCCTGCCGATTGACGTCGCGATCCCCGATCGCACACAGTCCGTCGCGATCAATTTGGATGTCGACTACCTTGTCTGTAGCGACATCTGCATTCCTGCTGCCGCGACCTTCGCCCTTGATATCCCCGCAGGCGGATACTCCGACACCCCAACCTCCGGCGCATCAACAGTCAGCACCCACGCACACGAAATTGAAAAGTTCGTCTCAAAGGTTCCGCTAACTGGCGACAACCTGCCAATACAGGTCAGCAACGTTTTTGCCACCAAGGACGGTGACGCGACACAATTGCACCTATCGGTTGACGGGCTGTCTAATGCCGGTGTGACTGTGGATGATATTCTGGTGGAAAGCCCGCTTCGCATTGGCTTTGGCGCACCTGTTGCGGTGAACAAAGACGGCGAAAGCAATAACCGACACTTCACTGTCCCGGTTTTTGGCCTCAACGCCGATCAGGATCTTGCATCTGAAACAGTGACCGTCACTGTCATTGCTGGACCATTGGCCATTGAACAAAGCCGGACCGTCGCAAATGGTCCAAGCGATGCTTCCGCCCAAGGCGAACGTCTTGGCGCAGATACCATGGCGTCTGCAACCGGGGCCGGTGCAAACATCTGGCTTATCGGCCTTTTTGCACTGCTTGGTGGCCTGATCCTCAATGTCATGCCCTGTGTCTTGCCGGTCTTGTCGATCAAGGTCATGTCGGCGATCAACGCCCGCGAAGGCGAAATCAGCCGGGTCCGCAGTGGTTTTCTCGCCAGTGCGGCGGGCATCATCACATCGTTCTGGCTGATTGCCGCAGTTCTGATCGCGATCAAGCTGGCCGGGGGATCGATTGGCTGGGGCATACAGTTCCAGCAACCTCTTTTCCTGACTGTGATGACCATCATTCTTGCGCTGTTTGCCCTCAATATGTGGGGCCTGTTTGAAATTAACGGCTCCGACAATCTGGGGACCGCTGCCAATGACGTGATCAACCAGCAGGAAAAAGGTGGCCGTCACCTCAGCAGCCATTTCATGACCGGCATGTTCGCGACCTTGCTCGCAACGCCCTGTTCTGCCCCGTTCCTTGGAACGGCGGTTGGCTTTGCCTTGGCAGGCAGCAGCTTTGACATCATCTGGATTTTCACGTTGCTGGGCGTTGGCCTTGCCATTCCGTATCTGGCAATCGCCCTTCAGCCAAGACTGGCCCATGCGCTGCCCAAGCCCGGACGCTGGATGAGTGTTGTGAAGGCCGTTCTTGGTCTGGCACTGGTTGGCACCGCCATATGGCTTCTGAGCATTCTGGCGGTTCAAATCGGCCTTGGCGGCGCGATTGCCGTTGGGGTCGGTCTTGTCCTTGGTGCCGTATTTGTCTGGGCCCGCAGGCGCAGTCAAAACCTGCGCCCACGATTTGTCTTTACCGCCCTTGCCGTTACCGGTTTTCTGGTCGCCCTATTTGCGCCGGGCTTCTCGAAGCCGCCCGCACCGTCAAACGTATCCAATGCGGCCACTGGCCCCCTTGACTGGCAGACGTTTGCACCTGAGACCATTCCGGCATTGATTGCAGATGGCAAAACCGTCTTTGTCGACGTTACGGCGGAATGGTGTGTCAGTTGTCAGGTCAATAAGAAACTGGTGCTTGAAACCGCCGATCTTGCAGAATTTTTTGCCAATGACGACATTATTCTGATGCAGGCCGACTGGACCCGCCCGGACCCGGAAATTGCCGACTATCTGGCATCCTATGGACGGTATGGCATCCCATTTAACGCGGTGTTTGGCCCGAATGCACCCAAGGGGGTTTTGCTGTCTGAATTGCTCAGCCGTGATGCGGTTCTTGATGCCATCAAGGATGCAAGATCGACGGCCGGGCTTGCCAGCAACTAATTTCACCCACATCTGAGCCTAACCGGAACAATTCCAGAATAATCGCGTACAAATAATGACACTTGATAAAACGGATGCGGATACCATTGAACATCCAGTGATTTTGTAGTTTGCTTCCAAGCCATGCGATCCATGACGTAATCAACGGGATTACGTAACCAAACGGAGATATCCATGACCATTTCAGTCGGCACCGAAGTCCCGGATGTAACCCTGTTCCGCGCAACGAGCGACGGTCCGGAAGCTGTGAATACCAAAGAATTCTTTGCGGACCGCAAAATCGTTCTTTTCGCTGTTCCAGGTGCTTTCACCCCGACCTGTTCAGCCAAACATCTCCCCGGCTTCATCGCCAAGGCTGACGAAATCAAGGCAAAGGGCGTTGATGAAATCGCCTGCCTCGCATCCAACGACGCATTTGTCATGCAGGAATGGGCCAAAAGCCAGAATGCCGATGGCATCACCATGCTGTCTGACGGCGATCTTGCCTTTGTTGATGCAACCGGCCTTGAGCTTGATCTGACCGGCCGTGGCCTTGGCAAACGCGCCAACCGCTTTGCCATGGTTGTTGAAAACGGCAAGGTCACCCATCTCGCCGTCGAAGAACCCGGCGCATTTGAAGTATCCAGTGCTGAATCCGTGCTGACAAAGCTCTAAGCTGACATCCTGACTTTTACGCAAAAAACAAAGCTCCGCAGGAACCTGCGGAGCTTTTGTTCGTTAAGAGCCATCAAGCTAAATAGTTAGCGCGGCAGCAAAACCGGAATAGGGTCTTCACGACTGTCGTAATCGCATTCAAAGGTCGGATTGGTGTGTTTTGCAATGAAATGCACCACACCCTCACGGAAGCTGCCTTTGATCGGCGACCAGCTCATGTAAACGCCACCCCGGCCATCGTATTCACGAATGTCAGGATCACGCATCAATTCTGCAAAACTATGGCCAAGATCTTCGGTTGCACCCGCAACCAGCCATGATGGTTTTAAACCGCCATGCCACAAAAGATATACGCCACCGACACCATTCAGCTTGAGTTCCGCAATGTCGTCAATCATGAACAGACGATAGTATTCACCACGCGGACTCTTGCGCCACTTAATGTCTTGTGCCTTTGGCTGGCGAATACCACCAAGAGACCAAAATCCCATCTTATCCTCCAAGCACGGCAAAACACGTGCAAACGCATGTTACACGCATCCCAACATCGCTTCTTATTCTTATAGGTATGAACCTACCCCAGCATATGTAAACGATTAGTTGACAAAAAACGCCGCATGGGCGGATTGCCACCCTATTTCAAGCCAGATTTCAAAGCCTTCTAGCCTAAATATAGAAAAAACCGCAACATTTAGAACACCTAATCGAACAATTTGTCGATGTCATCCTGGCTGATACCTTCGCCTTGCAGCTGGGGACCATTCAGAAGCTCGGAGTCTTCCGGCTTCTCTTCGGCGTCGTCCTTGTCTGAAACTGGCAGGTCGGAAAATGCGTCCTCCCCCCAGATCGAAATCATGTTGTGAACCCGTTCCTCAACGAATGCGAGGGTGCTCACAACCTTGTTGATCCGCTGACCGGTAATGTCCTGAAAGTTACAGGATTCAAATATTTTCGTGACGATAAAGGCAATCTGCTCAACGTGATCGGCGACAAAATCACTCGGCGCCGAATTTTTCAACGTCATTGCCAAATCGTCGATCTGCTCCGCAGACTCAAGGATCGTATGAGTTGCCATCTCCGTATCCTTGACGATGGCGTCAAGCTCGGTCGCGGCACTCATGAACCGGTCATCCTGCGCCTTTGGATGGCGAAGTGACGCAATCTGAACCTTGGCCTTGTGGATATGCTCGTTCATTTCCTCGATCTGGGTCCGGATCAGTTCCAGATCGTCACTATCGGGTTCAGATGCACCCGGCCGGTTTGAATGGCTGAAGTTACTTGAAACCGGCTCAGGCAACACATCCATTGGCGCATCGTTTGAGGCAACCGGTGCTGCCATGCCGCCTGCGTCCGGGGAGCCTGCCAATTGCCCGCCATTTCCAACAACATCGCGCAACTGCCCGACTTCCGCACGCAACGCCCGGATTTCATCAAGAACGGCCTGATTGATCCCCGACGTATCCTCAGGGACATGTGATGGTGATGGTGATGGTGACGGCAATGCTTCACCCGCCCCGATACCGCTTTCAAGAGTAGGGTCAAAAAACGAATCCGACCAGTCTTCGCCCCCCCCACCCGAACGTTCTTTTAACCGGCGTTCGGCGGTAAACACTTTTTGTACGCGACGCGACATGATTGAATTCAAACCTCCGGCAATGGGCATTCGCCCTATCGCACTATCCCCAAACTTAACCCACCGGGCTCCGTTCATTACAATTCGAACAAGTATAAGGGTTGAGATTGCGACAAGTCCAATGAGTTTCAAGAACAAGTCCTTGAAAAAGAACACCCCGACCATCTGGCCGGGGTGCTTTTAACTGCCGCTCTGCGTTGTGTATCAAGCCGTTTCCGGCATCCAGCGCAAAACAGGTTTTCTTGCTGCTGCCGTTTCGTCAAGGCGACGACGCGGCGTCAAATACGGCGCATTCTTAAAGAATTCCGCATCTCCGGCCTGTGCTTTGGCCACCAAAGACAGAACAGCATCACAGAACTGATCAATCGATTCTTTGGTTTCCGTTTCGGTCGGTTCGACCAAAAGTGCACCATGCACCACGAGCGGGAAATACATCGTCATCGGGTGGAAGCCCTCGTCGATGATTGCCTTGGCAAGATCAAGGGTCGAAACCCCGGTATCCTTGAGGAACCCATCGTCAAACAGCGCTTCGTGCATGCAATATCCCGGGTATGCGACGCTGAGCTTGTCTTTCAGACGGGCCAGCAGATAGTTCGCATTGAGAACCGCATCACCAGACGCCTGACGCAGGCCATCAGAACCATGGCTTTTCATATAGGCCAGTGCCCGGATGAACATGCCCATCTGCCCGTGGAACCCTTTCAGGCGACCAAACGGCTTGGTGCCGTCATTTTCGTCGGCAGTTTCCACTAGACGGAACCCGTCCTCGGTGCGCACAACATAGGGGATCGGGGCAAAGGGTGCGAGTGCATCCGAAAATACAACCGGCCCTGAACCCGGACCACCACCGCCATGCGGGGTCGAGAAGGTTTTATGCAGATTGATATGCATGGCATCAATGCCAAGATCAGCCGGGCGGACACGGCCAACAATGGCGTTGAAATTCGCACCATCGCAATAAAAATAGCCACCCTCAGCATGGACCAGATCGGCAATCTTGCGCACATCACGCTCAAACAACCCACAGGTATTCGGGTTGGTCAGCATGATGCCGGCAACATCATCACCAAGCTTGGCTTCGAATGCGGCCAGATCCACACGGCCGTCTTCGGTTGCCGGAATGGAATCAACCGTAAAGCCACAGGCCGCAGCCGTTGCCGGGTTGGTACCATGTGCGGATTCGGGCACAAGAACACGACGGCGGTTTTCCCCGCGCGCATCAAGGGCGGCACGAATGGCCATCATGCCACACAGTTCCCCTTGCGCACCGGCTGCCGGGGACATGGCAACCGCTGGCATTCCGGTCAGAACCAGCAACCAATGCGCACATTGGTCAATCAGCTCAAGCGCTCCTTGAACCGTGCTTTCAGGCTGCATCGGGTGCAAATCGGCAAGACCGGGCAGACGGGCAACTTTTTCGTTGATGCGCGGGTTATGCTTCATGGTGCATGAGCCCAGCGGGAAGAACCCGGAATCAATCCCGAAATTCTTCTGCGACAATCGGGTAAAGTGACGCACCACTTGCGGTTCCGACAGGCCCGGAAGACCGACATTGCTGTCGCGGTCCAAACCGCCAAGACGCGATTTGGTTCCTTTTGGTTCGGGCAGATCAACGCCGGTACGGCCCGCTTGGCCCTGTTCAAAAATCAGTTTTTCTTCAAGAACAAGTCCACGGTTACCGGTATGAGTTGTGAAGGTCATGCCAGCGCCTCCTTCAATGCGTCCGCAAGGGCCGCGATGTCTTCGTCTGTGTTGGTTTCCGTCACCGCCACCAGAAGGTAGTTGTCCAAATCCGAACGGTTCGGATACAGACGCGACAGCGGAACGCCGCCAAGAACGCCCTTATCAACCAGAACCTCAAGCACGTCTGCGGCTGGCTTGCTCAGCTTCACGGTAAACTCGTTAAAGAAGCTGTCATTAACCACCGTAACACCGTCAACCGCATCAAGTGCATCGGCGGCCTTGCAGGCATTTTCGTGGTTCAGGGTCGCCAAACGGCGATAACCATCTTCACCCAGAAGGCTCATATGCACCGTAAAGGCCAACGAACACAGACCCGCATTGGTACAAATGTTCGATGTCGCCTTTTCACGACGGATATGCTGTTCACGGGTCGAAAGGGTCAGAACAAAACCGCGCTTGCCGTCCTGATCGACCGTTTCACCACACAGACGACCGGGCATCTGACGCACCAGTTTCTGGGTTGTGGCAAACAGACCAACATAAGGACCACCATAGCTCAGCGCATTGCCGATCGACTGGCCTTCGCCGCACACGATGTCCGCCCCAAAGCTGCCCGGTGATTTGATCGCACCAAAGGCAACCGCCTCAGTAAAGACAACCACCAGAAGCGCACCCTTGGCATGGCACACTTCGGCAAGCTTGGTATGGTCCTGAACCCGTCCGAACACATCGGGGTACTGAACCACAACGCAGGCCGTCTGATCATCAATCAGGTCGTCGAGTTCTTCGACCGTTGCCTGCTGTTCGGGATTGCCATCGCGTCCGGCAACTTCGGTATCGCTGAACTGGCAATAGGTTTCCGTCACTTCGCGGTAATGCGGATGCACCCCGCCCGACAAAACGGCCTTTTTGCGACGTGTCGCACGGCATGCCATCAAGACCGCCTCGGCACAGGACGTTGCCCCGTCCCACATCGATGCGTTGGCCACATCCATGCCGGTGATCGAGGCCACCTGTGTCTGGAATTCAAACAGATACTGCAACGTGCCTTGGGCGATTTCCGGCTGATACGGGGTATAGGCCGTCAGAAACTCGCCACGCTGGATCACGTAATCAACAGTCGCCGGCACGTGATGGCGATAGGCACCTGCACCCAAGAAGCTTGGCACACTCGACGCACCAGTATTCTTGGCCGCCAAAGCCATCATGTCGCGTTCGACCTGCATTTCGCCAAGGTGGCCGGGCAGATCAACCGGGGCATCAAGCAACGCACCGTCAGGAACGTCATGATAAAGTTCTTCGACCGACGCTGCCCCGATGGTTTCAAGCATCGACGCGCGATCAGCGCGGGTTAAGGGAAGATAACGCATGCTTACAGACCTTCAACGAAGTCTTTATAGGCTGCTTCATCCATCAGCTCATCAAGCTGGGACTCGTCAGTCAGCGACATTCTGAAAAACCAGCCATCCGTTTCCGGGGCTTCATTGACCAGTGCCGGGTTAACATCAAGGTCTTCGTTAATCTCGACAATCTCGCCATCAAGCGGCGCATAAACGTCACTGGCAGCTTTCACAGACTCAACCACTGCCGCATCGCCATCTTTGGTCAGTTTCTTACCAATTTCCGGCAGTTCGACATAAACAATGTCACCAAGCGACTGTTGCGCATAATCGGTAATCCCGATCGTTGCGATGCCGTCTTCAAGTTCAATCCACTCATGTTCCTGCGAGAATTTCTTAGCCATTTTAATTTGTCCCTGTTGATCGATTGTCTGCCAACGCGGCGATCAGCCGCACATTCAAGAAAGAGTACAGCACTTAGCCGCGGAAATAACGATGCGGTGCGAACGGGAGTTCAACAACCTCGGCCGGACGGGCCTTGCCGCGCACCATAAGATCGACCTTGGTACCCGGTGCGGCAAATTCAATTGCCACATAGCCCATGGCAATCGGTGCATCGACCGTCGGACCAAAGCCGCCACTGGTGATTTCACCGATTTCTTCCCCGTCCGTATTAAGGATGGGGGTATGTTCACGCGCCGGTGCCTTGCCTTCGGGTTTGATGCCAACACGTTTGCGGTCTGCACCATGTTCAAGCTGATCAAGGATGACATCCGCCCCCTTGAACCCGCCTTCGGCCCGGCGGCGTTTGTTAATGATCCAGTTCAGATCACCCTCGACCGGGGTCGTGGTGGTGTCGATGTCATTGCCATACAGGCAAAGGCCTGCCTCAAGACGGAGCGAATCACGCGCGCCAAGACCAATCGCCTCAACCTCATCTTCGCCCAGAAGCTTGCGCGCAAGTTCTTCGGCGCGATCATTGGGTACGGAAATTTCATAGCCATCTTCGCCGGTATAGCCCGACCGGGTGACAAAGCAGGCAATACCCGTAATATCAAGTTCGGCAAAACTCATGAATTTAAGCTCGGCCACGGCCGGGGCAAAACGCGCCAATACGTTTGCGGCTTCTGGCCCCTGCAACGCCATAAGCGCCCGGTCATCAATTTCTTCAAGCGACACGCCATCCCCAAGGTTGGCGCGCATGTGCACGATATCGTCATCCTTGCACGCCGCATTGATCACCAAAAACAGGCTGTCGCCCGCATTGGTAATCATAAGGTCATCAAGGATGGTACCGTCATCATTGGTAAAGGCGGAATAGCGGGTACGACCGGGTTTAAGGATCGCAATATCACCGGGCACAAGCTTTTCAAGCTCGGCCACGCGGTGTTCACCAGTCAGGCGAACCTGCCCCATGTGTGAAACGTCAAAAAGTCCGGCTTTGGCACGGGTATGAAGATGTTCGCCTTTCACACCCAGCGGGAATTGAACAGGCATGTCATAGCCCGCAAACGGCACCATTTTGCCGCCAAGCTCTACATGCAGGTCGTGAAGGGCAGTTTTAAGCAGTTCTGTCTGATCATCGGCCATCAAGGTCTCCGGAACAGTGGTTGCGAAATATAGCCGACCAATGGCCAACCACATTCCCCCTCTGTCTTGGAGCCTGAAAGAATCACAGCCGATTCAGATCATCGGTCTGCTTACATCTTCGGCGAGGCACACATCATAATAAGATGCCACCTACTTTCCAGAGTCCCATCTCCCCGCGGTCCGTTTGCCTGAGAGTTTCCGGGGTGGTTGCTCCTTCGGCGTCCGCGCAATCCGTTATGGACCGTGGCACTCTCCCACGGGGATCACTTGGGTATGCGTTCTTATACGGATTTCATCCCAAACCGACCAGCCCCTAATTTCGGGCAATCACGGACGGAGGTTTTCAACCCTGATCGGTTATTCTGACCCGAAACGACGGTTATAGTCGAGCTGATCTGAATTGAGCTGGAAGCCCAGGTAAATTTCATATTCCGGCCCGGCCCACACATCGGAAAGCGGCACCGTCAGGGTCACCTGCTCGTCGCGATAGCGCGCAAGATTGAGGTTTTCGGGGAACGGCATGTTCACATCAAAAACCGACTTTTCAACAAAATTTCCGTCCGGATCGCGCAAGGCAACGAAATACTGGAATGTTGCGCCACGGCTTTGCGCTGCGGGTCCAAGTTCGGCGGTGATGATCGGGCTGATGATCACATCAAGCGTCTTGTCATCAAGGTCATAGCCGCAATCGCCCAGATACCCGTTAAACTCGGCTTCGAACATGACATCAGTCAAATCCTTCCCTGCACCATTAAACTGGGTCAGCTTTGCCGTATCCTTTGGCAAATAGGCCGATGGACATACCGGAACCGGAACTTCTTCGAACGGATTACTCCCGCACGCGGCCAAAAGCCCCGCAAGCGAGACCATTCCAAATGCACATGTACGTCGCAATCCGTTACCGATCGTCATCCAAGCCTCTATTATACCGTCTGTTTTATGACCATACCCGGTTTCGGGCGGCCCGCGCGCAGTCTATTCTTTCGCCGTGCCGCACACAACCCGCTTCAAACACAGGTCGACAAACAAAACAGGAAACCCGCACGTCGAAAGCTATACTCTAATCGTTGCTCAGACATTGCACCGCAAGATCAGGCGGGTTATGTAACGAGAACGTTTAAACAACTGTGCTGAGCGTACCAGCACACATGGAAACCCGGACAGTATCATGTCAGACAAAGCCGAACTTCGGATCGTTCTTGCCAACCCGCGCGGATTTTGTGCCGGTGTTGATCGCGCGATTGAGATTGTGGAAAAGGCGCTCGTAAAATATGGCGCGCCTGTCTATGTCCGACACGAAATCGTTCACAACAAATTCGTCGTTGATCGCCTGCGCGACATGGGCGCTGTTTTCGTTGATGAACTTGATGCGGTTCCCGACGGTGTTCCCGTCATCTTTTCGGCGCACGGCGTTCCCAAATCGGTTCCCGAAGCCGCCGAAAGCCGCAAACTGGAATATCTCGATGCGACCTGTCCGCTGGTGTCCAAAGTCCACCGTGGTGCTGAACGTCATCATGCCGACGGCAAACATATTCTTTTGATCGGTCACGCGGGCCACCCGGAAGTCATCGGCACCATGGGTCAATTGCCACCGGGCAGCATGACCTTGATCGAAACCGAGGAAGACGCCGAAAATCTGGAATATCACACCCCGGAAAACCTTGCCTTTGTCACCCAGACCACGCTGTCGCTCGATGACACCGCGAAAATCATCGAAATTCTTCAACGGCGTTTCCCGTCCATTTCAGTGCCGAAAAAAGAAGACATTTGCTATGCGACGACCAATCGTCAGCATGCTGTCAAACTGATTGCTGAAAAAACCGAAGCCATTCTGGTACTTGGCGCCCCGAACTCGTCAAACTCAAACCGTCTGGTCGAAGTTGCCAAACGCGAAGGATGTGACAAATCGGTTCTGGTTGAACGGGCCAAAGATATCGACTGGTCAACCCTTGAAGGCATCTCATCCCTTGGCATCACAGCCGGGGCATCCGCACCAGAAGTCCTGGTCGAGGAAGTCATTGATGCCTGTCGTGAACGCTATAACGTCACAATTGAAACCATCACATTGACCGACGAAAATGTGACCTTCAAACTACCCCGTCAGCTCGCAAGCTGATCTGGTTTCAAACCTAATTCAGGAATATTAAAGACCCAATGGCCGTCTATACCGACGTTTCAGACGAAGATATCTCTCGTTTTGTCGCCGAATACGATATCGGTGATGTCGTTTCGTTCAAGGGCATCGCAGAAGGCGTGGAAAATACCAATTTCCTGCTTCAGACGACCAAGGCACCTTTTATCCTGACCCTGTATGAAAAACGGGTAAATCCGGATGACCTGCCGTTCTATCTGGGGCTGATGGATCATCTGTCTGCCACGGGGCTTAATTGCCCGACCCCGATCCACGGTAAGGATGGTGTTGCGCTGCGTCGCCTGTGCGGTCGTCCGGCTGCCATCACATCCTTCTTGCAGGGCATGTCACCGCGCCGCATCCAGCCGCACCATTGCGCCGGACTTGGCACCGCACTGGCACAGCTCCATACTGCGGGTCTGGGCTTTGAAATGCACTTGCCCAACGCGCTGAGCGTCAAAGGCTGGCGACCGCTGTTTGAAAGCTGCCAGGAACACGCCGATGATGTTGAACCCGGTTTGGGCAAAATGATCGGTGATGAGCTTGATTATCTTGAAGCCAACTGGCCGCATGCCCTGCCCAAAGGCGTCATTCATGCCGACCTTTTTCCTGACAACGTGTTTTTCTTCCCCGGCAAGGAAGATGTGTCGGGCCTGATTGATTTCTATTTCGCCTGCAATGACCTTCTGGCCTATGACATCGCCATTTGTATGAATGCGTGGTGCTTTGAACCAGACAGCAGCTTTAACGTCACCAAGGCAAAAAACCTTCTGTCGTATTATGGCAAGGTACGCGGACTTTCCGATGCGGAATTGGCCGCCCTTCCCGTTCTGGCACGCGGGGCCAGCTTGCGGTTCTTGCTGACCCGTCTTTATGACTGGGTCAACACCCCCAAGGACGCATTGGTCACGCCCAAAAATCCCCGCGAATACATCACCAAACTGCGGTTCCATCAACGGGTGGAAAATGCATCGGCCTATGGTCTTGATTAAGGACGTGACGAGATGACTTCAGACGCAACAGACGACAACCACGTCGAGATCTATACCGATGGTGCATGTAGCGGAAATCCCGGCCCCGGTGGCTGGGGCGCAATCCTGCGCTTTAAGGGTGTCGAAAAAGAACTGTCGGGTGGTGACCCGGAAACCACCAACAACCGCATGGAAATGATGGCCGCGATCAGCGCGCTTGAAGCCCTGAAACGTCCTTGCATCATCAATGTCTATACCGACAGCAGCTATGTCCGCGATGGCATTACCAAATGGATTTTTGGCTGGCAGAAACGCGGTTGGAAAACAGCAGACAAGAAGCCGGTCAAGAACGTCGAACTGTGGCAACGCATGCTCGAAGCCTTAAAACCCCATCAGGTCGAATGGCACTGGGTTAAGGGTCACGCGGGCCACCCGGAAAATGAACGCTGCGATGAACTCGCCCGGCTGGCTGTGCCTAGGGTCTGAACCCTAAATAGTGACAAATCCTTACAATTGATGACAAATACTTGAAGCTGAACCACTTCGCTCCAAAATAGATGGGGTTGGAGAACTTAAGACGTTTATTTATAAGAAAATCAAAATCAAACTTGCGTTTCGACAAGCTTCCGGGTTCATTCAACCCTGACGTAAGGGGTATTGGCCCCCATACAAAGGTCGAGTAATGTAGAGCTTGGCTAGTCGAAAGTGGGTGCCTAGGAGAATACGTTTGTCGCGCGGATCGTACGGCTTTTTACAAAGCAAGTCGCTTAGCAGCCGGTTGCTATTCATAGCATTGCCGCTGGTTTCGATGTTTTCGCTCGCGCTGTTTGTCGTGTTCGGGTACGTCAGCTACAAGGTTCTGCGCGATGATTTGAACGGCAAAGTTGAGCAAACCGCCGACATCAACGCGCGCGTGCTTGCCACACCGTTCTGGTATCTTGACGTCGATAATATCGAATCCGCACTGAACGCCATGGCGCGTGATAGCGACATCGTTGCTGTGCAGGCCCTTGGCGCCGACGGAACCGAATTTGCCCATACTGGCATTTCCCAATCCGAACTGGCCGATACGCTCCGCCTGTCGCGCCGAGTCTATTTTGAACGCAATAATGTTCGCCACGACGTTGGCGAACTGGTGATCTACTTCACAGAAGAACGTGTCCAGAACCTTCTTCTCCGACGCATCGCGATTGACATGGTCCTGTTTGGCCTGCTGATCGCTGTCGTTGCCGCCAGTTTGCTGATTGCCAACAAACGCTCGATCAAGGAACCGCTTAACCGCCTGTTGCATTCCATCCGGATGACCAAGCATGGCCGTTTGCGCCGCCCGGTTGAATGGAACAGTGCCGACGAACTGGGTCTTTTGATCCGCGAATATAACGAAATGGTCGCCCTGCAGGGGCAATCGCAGGAAGAAGCCCAGCGTAAGCAGGCCCTGCTTGAAGCAACCCTTCATAATATTGGTCAGGGCATCTGCCTGTTCGATCAGGACCTTAATCTGATGGTCTGGAACGAACGCTATATCGAACTGCTTAACCTGCCGCGTGATCTGGTCAAGGAAGGCACTCCGCTTTCCGATATCCTGCGTTTTAACGGCGAACGCGGCGAATATGGCGATGTCAGTATTCAGGCCCTGATTTCCGACCGTGTGGCGATTGCGCGTCGGCGCGAACCCTATCGCATGGAACGTACCCGCCCGAACGGCCGTGTTATTCAGGTCGATCACAACCCGATGCCGGGCGGCGGCTATGTTGCGACCTATACCGACATTACCGAACGTAAACAGACCGAAGCCCGCATGCGCCATCTTGCCGTGCATGATGTGCTGACCAGCCTGCCAAACCGCACCCTGTTCCTTGACCGTCTGCGACAGGCCTTACTTTCGGCACGCCGGTTCCAACGCGGAGTTACGGTTCTGTTTGTCGACCTTGACCGGTTCAAGGACATCAATGACCACTTTGGCCATGATGTCGGCGATCTGATGATTCAGGAAATGGGACAACGTCTATCCCGGATCATTCGCGATTCCGATACCGCCGCCCGTCTTGGCGGCGACGAATTCGCAATTATTCAGACCGACGTTCAAAACATCGAAGACACCATTGTCCTTGCCCAGCGCATCATCGATGAACTGTGCCAACCATTTGATTGCCGTGGCATCCGCCTGCATTCAACCGCCAGCGTCGGTATCACCCTGTTCCCCGAGGACGGTGAAAATCCAGAACAGCTGGTCAAAAATGCCGATATGGCGATGTATGCCGCCAAGGCCGAAGGCCGCAACAATTACCGCTTCTTCCTGCCCTCCATGCACGAACGGGTCAAAGAACGCAAAACCATCGAAGAAGATCTGCGCAACGCGCTTGAGCACGATCAGCTTGAACTTTATTACCAGCCCAAAATCGACTGCCGGACCGAACGGGTCGTGGGCGCCGAAGCTCTTGTGCGCTGGCACCATCCTGATCGCGGCCTCATCATGCCGGGCGAATTCATCTCGGTGGCTGAAGAATGCGGTCTGATCAACCGTCTCGGCGCATGGGTTCTTGAAAAAGCCTGCAAACAAACGCAGATCTGGCGTGATACCACCTTGCCGGGTCTCCGCATTGCCGTAAACCTGTCGCCCGCACAGTTCCAGGATGCTGAACTGGTATCGAGTGTCACCCGGATCGTCAAAGATACAGCAATGCCAGAAGGCACGCTCGAACTCGAAATTACCGAGTCGATCCTGATGAACAATCCGGAAAAAGCCGTCTCGACGCTAAAAGAACTCAAGGCACTTGGCGTGATGATCGCCATTGACGATTTTGGCACCGGCTATTCGTCGCTCAACTACCTCAAACGGTTCCCCGTCAGCTCAATCAAGATCGACCAGTCCTTTGTCAATGACATCCATGTCGATATGGATGACAAGGCGATTGTTGATGCGGTGATTGGCTTGGGCCACAGCCTCAATCTTGAAGTTGTTGCCGAGGGTGTGGAAGAAGTCGAACAGCTCGATTACCTTCGTGAAAAGGGCTGCGACTTCATTCAGGGCTACCTCTATTCCAAACCTCTGCCGGCCGACACATTCGTCACCTGGGTCACCGAACGTCAGGCGCAGGAACCCAAACGGATAGCTGCCAAAACCTGATTGAGGAAAAACAGCCCAAGCGCGGGCTTGGGCTGTTTTTTTAGTTTGGCAGAAACTCATTCGAAAATCATCTGTGGACGGTAAAACCGCCCGCCCGGCAATCTGGTTCCGTCAGATACTGCCGTTATCGGCGGGCTGAAGACCAGCCCGCCGAAGTTACATTTAACGTGCGCGTAACTGCGCCTGTATTACGCGTTCATGCCGCTATCGACGGTAAATTCCGAGCCCGTGACGACCTTTGCCTCTGGCCCGGCAAGCCACGCGACAAGGCCGGCTGTATCATTGGCATCACTGTAATCTGGGATGGCCATGATGCGGCGCGCTGCATCGGCGATGTCGCCCTCTGCCGGGTTCATGTCGGTTTCGGTTGGCCCCGGGTGAATAACATTGACGGTGATTTTGCGCGGGCCTAAATCCCGGGCCACCCCACGGGTAAAGCCGATAAGCGCCGATTTTGACAGGGCATAAAGGCTTAACCCCGGCCATGGCACCTGATGTGCCAGATTACTGCCCGTCGTAATGATCCGACCACCATCAGGCATATGGGCAAGTGCGGCCTTGGTCGCGACGAAAACCGCACGCACATTGACATCAACCGTGCGGTCAAACTGCTCGATACTCAATTCGTCAATCGGTGCGAATTCGATAATCCCGGCATTGTTCACCAGAATATCGATCTGCCCAAATTGCGCCGCTGCCTGATGAATTGCGGCCTCGATCTCGTTAGCATTGCGGTTATCGGCCTTTATCGCCAAGGCCGTACCGCCCGCCGCCTCAATCTCGCCGACGACATCGCGTGCCCGGTCCGGGCTACTGACATAGGTAAGCGCAACTGTGGCCCCGTCGCGGGCCAGACGTTTTGCGATGGCGGCCCCAATGCCACGGCTTCCACCGGTAACAAAGGCGACTTTTCCAGTAAGGTTCTGCATAGGAAACTCCGATTATGTAATGATCACTACATAATTGATCGCAGCCTTGCATTTTGACGTCAAGTCATTTATTTAGTGATCATTACATAATTGGAAAGACAAACCATGGCGACACGCGGCAGACCACCCGCATTTGACCGGGACGATGCATTGGATAAGGCCCTTGGCCTGTTCTGGGAACGGGGCTATGACAATACATCCATGGCCGATCTCAGCACGGCAATGGAACTCCGCCCGCCCAGCATCTACGCCGCCTTTGGCAGTAAGGAAACGCTGTTTGATGAGGTTATCATCCATTACAGCAAGCTTCACGGCACAGAAATCTGGGGCAATCTGGAACGGTTCAAACACCCCAAAGACGCCACCCACCACGTGCTGGTCGCCTCGGCCAACGCCTTTACCCGTGACGATACACCGCATGGCTGTCTGGTTGTGCTGGCCGCACCACAGGCGGAGTCAAACCACGCAACCGTCAATCAGACCCTGCGCGGTTATCGCCGTAAAGTGACTGAAATCTTGCGAAATCTATATGTCGAAGGACAACGGCGCGGTCACATTCCAAGCATCGCCAACATCGATACCATGGCGGCCTATTACGCGACTGTGCAGCATGGCATGTCCATACAGGCACGCGATGGCGCAACACGCGCCGAGATGATCGCCGTGGCCGATGCCGCCATGACGACATGGCCCAACCTGATCAGTTCATCGCAAACCAGACGCTAGGGGGCAGAACGCGTCTCCGCGCCCCCAATCAATAAATCGCCGTCCCCGCCCCGTCCGATGTGCGGTTGCCCGACTGTGGCACAGGCGGTTCTGAAGATGTGCGATCCACCAGATCGACAATTTCGGAAATTACCCGCACCAGTTGGTAATCCTTGGGCGTATAAACCGCCGCCACACCCATCTGGCGTAAAATAAGCATATCGGCATCGGGGATGATGCCACCGACAACCACGGGAATATGCCCCGCCCCACGCGCCCGCAATCCATTGACCACCTCACGCACCAACGGCACATGCGACCCCGACAGGATCGAAAGCCCGATCACATGCGCCCCTTCGTCAATCGCATTGCGCACCAGCTCATCCGGTGTCCAGCGAATGCCGTCATACAAAACCTCAATCCCGGCTTCACCGGCCTTGACCGCAATCTGCTCGGCCCCGTTGGAATGCCCATCGAGCCCCGGCTTGCCGACCAGCATTTTCATGCGTTCACCAAGCTTGTCCGAGACCTCATCCACCCGTGACCGCAACGTTTGAATATCAGCCGCATCGCCGGTCACGATCATCGATGTAATGCCGGTTGGCGCACGATATTCGCCAAATACTTCGCGCAGGGTTTCCGACCATTCGCCGGTGGTCACCCCGGCATGGGCACAGGCAATCGAACTTTCCATAATATTGCGGCCTTCACGGGCCGCCTGTTCCAGGGTCGATAATGTGTCCCTAACCTTGGCCTGATCACGATCAGATCGCCAGGCTTTCAGTTTTTCGATCTGTTCCTGCTCGGCCATCTCATCAACCGTCATGATCGATTTCTCCCCCGACGTCAGCGGTGAAGGCTCGGTTTCGGTGAAGGCATTGACCCCAATAACCTTGGTCACCCCGTTTTCAATATCGGCCAAGCGCATGGCGTTGGATTTGACCAGTTCCTGTTTCATATATCCGGCATCCACCGCCGCAATCGCCCCACCCATGGCATCAAGCCGGGCCAGTTCGGCACGTGCACCTTCCTTAAGGGCGCCGACCTTACGGTCAATCGCCGGGTTGCCATCAAACAGGTCCTCATATTCCAGAAGATCGGTTTCATAGGCCATGATTTGCTGAAGCCGCAGCGACCATTGCTGATCCCAGGGCCGGGGCAGACCAAGCGCCTCGTTCCACGCCGGAAGCTGCACCGCACGTGCCCGGGCATTTTTCGATAAAACCACCGACAGCATTTCGATCAGGATGCGATACACATTGTTTTCGGGCTGCTGTTCGGTCAGGCCCAGCGAATTGACCTGCACCCCATAGCGGAACCGGCGGTATTTGGCGTCTTCGATGCCATATCGGTCGCGGGTGATTTCATCCCACAGCTCGCAAAATGCCCGCATCTTGCAGATTTCCGTAACAAACCGGATACCGGCATTGACGAAAAATGAAATCCGCCCGACCACCTTGGCAAAGTCTTCTTCGGGCACCTGCCCCGAATCGCGCACCGCATCCAGAACCGCAATCGCCGTGCCCAACGCATAGGCCAATTCCTGCTCCGCCGTCGCACCGGCTTCTTGCAAATGGTACGAACAGACATTCATCGGGTTCCATTTTGGCACCTCGCGGTACGTAAATGCCGCAACATCGGTGATCAGTTTCAAACTCGGTGCCGGGGGAAAGATATAGGTCCCGCGTGACAGATATTCCTTGATGATATCGTTCTGGGTCGTGCCCTGAAGGCTGGCACGTGGCGTTCCCTGCTTTTCCGCCACCGCGATATAAAGCGATAACAACCATGCGGCGGGCGCATTGATCGTCATCGATGTGTTCATCTGATCAAGTGGGATACCGTCAAACAAGGTCATCATGTCGCCGATATGCCCAACCGGCACCCCGACCTTGCCGACTTCACCGCGTGCCAGAACATGATCCGAATCGTAGCCCGTCTGGGTTGGCAGGTCGAAGGCCACCGAAAGCCCGGTTTGCCCTTTCGCCAGATTCTGCCGATACAGTGCGTTCGACGCCGCCGCCGAACTGTGCCCGGCATAGGTCCGGATCAACCATGGGCGATCCCGTTTCGCATTTACTGCGCTGCGCTGGTTTTCCATCGGCATCACGACCTCGCGTACTTTTATTGCTGAAACGCTTACGTTTTATTACACGAAAACGTTATTAAATTATCCACTAGACATCATTTGGATAATTATATAACAATTTGTGCAACGCGATAAAAGCGAAAACAAACTAATCCCGGAAAACCGTCGCGTAATATCGGCTGAAAACCGGGGAATTGTCAGGGAAATAAAAACAAATTCCGTGGCTTGGAGGATTCGTCGACCGCAGCGCAACACAGGGTAATTTTATTACACGACACCCCGGCGCGATTCGGATCGACCCCGAACAAGGAGTGAAGGCCATGAATACCACTGCAGAAGTGCTGCCTTTCCGTGGCGGTCAGGACATCAAAGACCTGTATGAGATTGGCGAAATCCCGCCATTGGGTCATGTGCCCAAAAACATGTATGGCTGGGCCATTCGCCGTGAACGCCACGGCGAACCTGATACCGCCATGCAATGCGAAGTCCTGCCGGTAACACAGCCTGACAGCCACGAAGTCCTCGTACTCGTGATGGCGGCGGGCGTGAATTATAACGGCGTCTGGGCGTCCCTCGGCCAACCGATCTCGGTCTTCGATGTTCATGACCTGCCCTATCATATCGCCGGGTCCGATGCGTCGGGCATCGTATGGGCGGTTGGGTCAAAAGTCACGCGCTGGAAAGTCGGCGATGAAGTCGTCATTCACTGTAATCAGGATGATGGCGATGACGAGGAATGCAACGGCGGTGATCCGATGTTGTCCCCGACCCAGCGGATTTGGGGCTATGAAACCCCCGACGGCTCATTTGCCCAGTTCACCTGTGTTCAGTCTCAGCAACTCATGCCGCGTCCCAAACATCTGACGTGGGAAGAAAGTGCCTGTTACACCCTGACCCTTGCCACCGCCTATCGCATGCTGTTTGGCCATCGTCCGCACATCCTGCGTCCGGGGCATAATGTTCTGGTCTGGGGGGCGTCTGGCGGCCTTGGGTCAATGGCGATCCAGTTGATCACCACCGCCGGGGCCAATGCCATTGGCGTCATATCCGATGAAAGCAAACGCGACTTTGTGCTTGGCCTTGGGGCCAAGGCCGTCATCAACCGTAAGGATTTCAATTGCTGGGGCCAGTTGCCCACGGTCAATGGCCCGGAATTTGGCGATTACATGAAAGAAGTCCGCAAATTCGGCAAAGCCATCTGGGACATCACCGGCAAGGGCAATGACGTTGATATCGTCTTTGAACATCCCGGTGAACAAACCTTCCCGGTATCGTGCAATGTGGTTAAACGCGGCGGCATGGTTGTATTCTGTGCCGGGACCACCGGCTTTAACCTGACATTCGATGCGCGCTTCGTCTGGATGCGCCAGAAACGCATTCAGGGCAGCCACTTTGCCAACCTGAAACAGGCAGCACAGGCCAACAAGCTGATGATCGAACGCCGTATTGATCCCAGCATGTCCGAAGTGTTCAGTTGGGATGATATCCCGCGTTCGCACATGAAAATGATGCGCAACGAACACAAACCGGGAAATATGGCTGTACTGGTACAGGCAAAACGCCCCGGCATGCGCACACTTGAAGAAGCAGTCGAAAGCTGAACCCACATAAGGCTTTCGACTGACCGTTGGCACCCCGCGCGCGTTCTCGCCCGATCGGCGTACGGGGTGCCACCACCCTTTTCGGGCAGTTAGCTCCGATACCTAAATTCTGTTGCGCAATCGCCCCACATGATTGCCGATCCGAGGACCAGAACCATGACCGAGACCGCCCTGCTTGCTGATTTGAACCGTCTGTGTGACGACGCTATGTCGGCATTGGCACCTGTGTATGATGCCGCCGAAAATGCCCTGCGCACGGCGGTCACCATCGACGGCAAGGTTGATGCCGCCGCATTCGATGAAAACCAGTTTGCCGCGCATGGTTTTGCCTGGTTCACGACCTATGTCACCGCCCTTCAACAAATGAAGGCATGGTCCGAACGGCTGAATACACAGGGCAAATACGGCACACTTGAAAAGCTTATCCTGCAAGCCGCCTTTGGCGAATATCTAGCCCAGATACAGGGCGGCATTGCCATGTCGCAGGGCGAGTTTATCCGCCTTTCGACCCTTGGCGTTCCGACCAATATCATTGACGCATTCTCGGCCAACCCATCGGTTATGATGCTGGCGACCCATGGCAACTCGGATGCCACGCGGCGCGCCATTGCCCATCAAATTCAAGACAGCCTGGATACCGGCCAGTTTGGCGAAACCGGCCTCGAAGACGAAACGCTTGATATGGTGCGCAACCAGTTTCGCCGCTTTGTCGATGAAAAGGTCACCCCCCATGCCCATGGCTGGCACGAACGCGATGAGTTAATCCCGATTGAGATCGTCAATGAGATGTCCGAACTTGGTGTGTTTGGCCTGACCATCCCCGAAGAATTCGGCGGACTTGGCATGGGCAAAACCGCCATGTGCGTCGTGACCGAGGAACTGTCGCGTGGCTATATCGGGGTGGGCTCGCTTGGCACCCGGTCGGAAATTGCCGCCGAACTGATCCGCCTTGGCGGGACGGACGCGCAAAAACAACATTACCTGCCCAAACTGGCATCGGGTGAAATCCTGCCGACCGCAGTCTTTACCGAACCAAACAATGGTTCCGATCTGGCCCATCTGCGCACCCGTGCCGTCAAGGATGGCGATACATACAAGGTCACCGGCAACAAAACCTGGATCACCCATGCCGCCCGGTCCGACCTGATGACGCTTTTGGCGCGCACCAACCCGGATGAAACTGGCTATCGCGGGCTTTCGATGCTTTTGGCGGAAAAACCACGCGGCACGGACAATGATCCCTTCCCGGCCAACGGCATGACCGGCGGCGAGATTGAGGTTCTTGGCTATCGCGGGATGAAAGAATACGAACTGTCGTTTGACGGGTTCGAGGTGCCTAGCGAAAACCTTTTGGGCGGCGACGAAGGACAGGGGTTCAAGCAACTGATGGCAACGTTCGAGTCTGCGCGCATTCAAACCGCGGCCCGCGCGGTTGGTGTGGCGCAAAACGCGCTTGAAATCGGTATGCGCTATGCCAAGGACCGCGTGCAGTTTTCCAAACCGCTTTATGCCTTCCCGCGTGTGTACGGCAAGGTCGCATGGATGGTCGTGGAAACCATGATTGCCCGTCAGTTGACCTATTTCTCGGCCCTTGAAAAGGATCAGGATATCCGCTGCGACATTGAGGCGGGCATGGCAAAGCTTCTGGGCGCGCGCGTCGCATGGTCAAATGCCGACAATGCGCTTCAGATTCACGGCGGCAACGGCTATGCGCTGGAATATCAAATCAGCCGGGTCCTCTGTGACGCCCGTATTTTGAATATTTTTGAAGGCGCTGCTGAAATTCAGGCACAGGTCGTGACCCGCGGCATTCTGGGCCGTTGACCCGCTAACAGATTGAAACCTGACACAAATTTACATCTCGAACCGTGGCCCCTGTAACCAACGAGGGCAAACTTGGCCCGTCAGTCTTGACGGGCCACTTTTTCGTATCAACCTAAAGTATGATATCTCGTCCCCCGACGGGTAGTGGTAGACTTCAAAGACATGAACGCAGAGTATTAAGAATCTGCGCAAAACCGGCCAATGCGCCGCTAGGGGAAAAGGGAGAGACGTAAAAATGAATCACGCCTCTGCAACGTCTGAAAACACAATCTATGCGCGCATAGGTGAAACAAAGGACCTTTTTGAGCAACATGCCACCCAACTGGCAGAAGGCTTGATTGGCCAATTGTTTGGCACCGGCCAAAGCAGCGCCGATCCCGGCGATCCGCGAAGCTTTGTTGACGGTCTTGCCAATCGTTTCCGCGCCATGGCCAATGCCACTTCTGCCAGCGCGTTTAACCAGTGTTTCGAAGAGCACCTGCTCGCCGACGCCGCAACCGATATTTCGCCCGACCGTCTGGTGCAGGCCTATCACACCACAGCGGCAAGCTGTGCGTCACTGGCCTCGGGCACAAAACGCACACGCAACACCCCTGCCTTTATCGATGCGGCCCAATGCCTTTTGATGGCCGATATGGCAAGCCTGATGTCCGCCATTCAGGCAAAGAAAATGCAGCGCCGTTCGGCATCCGAAGTCCAGTCGATGTCCGAAATCATCGAACGTGAAACCGACAACATTATTTCCGAAGTCGGTTTTCAGGCAGGCCGAACCAATGACGTGGCCCAGGCCATGGAAAACGACGCCAACGACCTTTCCAGTCTGGTGGAACGGATCACCTCAACCACCGCAATCGCCAGCAACAATGTCTCAACCGTGGCATCCGCGACCGAAGAACTTCAGGCATCCAGCCATGAAATCGCCGACCGCATTCACAAAACCAATGACATTGCCGGTCAGGCCGTAACCCGCGCGCGCGAAACATCGCAAACGATGAACAGCCTGTCAGACACCGCAAGCGAGATCGGCAAGGTTGTTGATATCGTCAAACGCATTTCCGATCAGACCAAGATGCTCGCACTTAACGCCACCATCGAGGCCGCCCGTGCCGGGGATGCTGGCAAGGGTTTTGCCGTGGTTGCCAACGAGGTGAAAAACCTCGCAACCCAGACCGAAAAAGCCATCCTCGACATCAATTCGCAAATCACCGCCATTCAGGGGGCAACGTCTGAGGCCGTGACCGCGATTGAAGGCATCGGTGGCGCGATTGACGAAGTCAGCCAGCTTTCATCGGATATTTCCGCGTCGGTCGAACAACAAACCGCCGCGATTGCCGAAATTTCATCGAGCGCGCAGGAAGTCTCGACCCACATGCAGGGGATTTCAAGCGACATCGCACTGGCCAGTGACAAATCCCAAAATGCCAGTGAAACCGCTGAAAACCTGCGCATTCTGGCCTCCAACATCCGCAACGACATCAACGAAATGGAAAGCCGTTTCCGCGGTGTCTTGCGCAGTGCCGATAATACCAACCGCCGCAACGAAGAACGCGCACCGATTGCCGTCGACATCAAGGTTGATTTTGGCGGCGGCGATGTCCGCTCCGGGGTGACGGCGGACATGTCACCTTCCGGACTGCTGGCCCGTATTGATGCCAGTGACAAGGACCGGGCCAAACCAATCATCATCACCATGGCCGATGGCACGGTTCTGCATGGGATTGTTAAGGCTGTTTCGAACCTTGGAACCCATGTTCAGTTCACCGAAGTCGACGATCAGGCCTATGAGGTCATTCTCGACCATCTGCGTAAAACCCACGAACATGACGGCAAGATCGCCGATATCGGGATGAAACTGGCCGGTGAACTTGGCAAGGTTCTTGAAACAGGACTGCGCAACAAGGAAGTCGAGCACGACGATCTGTTCAGCCCGCGTTACGAGTCAATTGCGGGCAGTGATCCCAAACAGTTCATGACGCCCTATATCGCGTTCACCGACCGCAACTTCACCCCGCTTCAGGAAGCCGTCCTTGAAAAGGACAAGCACATCGTCTTTGCCGCCGGGGTGGATTTCAACGGCTATCTTCCGACCCACAACAAGATTTACAGCCAGCCACAACGTCCCGGCGAACCGGCATGGAACATGGGCAACTGTCGCAACCGGCGCATCTTTGATGACCGGGCCGGTTTGATGGCGGCGCGCAACACCAAACCGCACCTTCTGCAAACCTATTTCCGCGATATGGGCGACAGCGTCGTCTTCATGAAGGAATGCGATGTGCCGATCATGGTTAACGGCGAACAATGGGGCAATCTGCGCATTGGCTATCGCGCCTGACCGGATCGTCAAAATCCGCACACACAAAAACACCCCGGTCATCGCCGGGGTGTTTTGCGTTCTGCTGGTCATCAGAAATTAGCTGTGTGAATGCAGGATCGCTTCGGCAATTTCACGTTCGATTTCGCCCGGATACGCATAGAACCCCGGCTTGAATGATGCCGCCCCACCCGATGCAAGCCAGTCAATGCCGCGAATAAGGATGGCGGAAAACGGATCAAACAGATCCTTGCCCGATCCGCCCATGCCCGGTGCCAGGTTCAACAAACTACCGCGATTAAGAAGATACACCTCGCGGTTGTTATCAAGCTCGAACCGTTCGATATAGCGACGCATTTTGGTCTGTTTCTGGGTATCGAGCCACGCGACATCAATCTCGGTATTGGAATGCCCGACATTGACCAGAACCGCCCCACGGCGGGCCATTTTGATCTGTTTTTCGCCCAGAATGCCCGAAAGCCCCGTCGCGGTAACAATGATCGCACTTTCTTTTAAGCCATCTTCAAGCGCCACGACCCGGCATCCGTGATGCTGGGCTTCAAGGGCGCGCACCGGATCACGTTCGGCAACTGATACCACCGCGCCAAGATTACGCGCACGTTCGGCAACACCGCGCCCAACCGGACCAAACCCGATCACCAGAACCGACCGGCCATATAGGGCCAAGCCCGTCACATTGGAAAACACCGGCCACATTTCCTGTGCCACATGATGGCGGTTATGCAGGCGGTCCTTGATCGCTATATCGTTCCAGTTAAACACCGGGAAGGCATACCGAAGCTTCTCCACCCGGTGAACGCCGGTGGTCGTCGCCTCAAGCGCGCCGTCGACCTTCTGGCCCTTTTGAACAAACGCCTCGATCAACTCCCCGCCCATATCCGCAACAATGTCGGCGGGCTCGGACGACAGGATATCGATGCTTTTGGCATATTCATCCGGGGTCATGCCTGAAAACGCATGGACCTCAACCCCGTTGGCGGCCAGATAGGCCGCGGCAACATCATCGGTGCTATCGGGATTGCACGCCCCGACCTTGACCTTGGCCCCGGCTTTGACAAACGGCAAAAGTGTCGGGATGGTATCTTCCAGAACATGCTGGAAACTGACGATGGTTTTGTCGCGCAAATCACGTTTGGCGACATAATTTCCGTATTTTGCCGTTACTGGGCAGATAACTTCCCGCCAGGCAAGGGTTTCGTCGGTGATCTGCGTGGCAAGGGAAGGGTCTTTAATGCGACTGGTCATATGGGCTGGTCTCTTAACGTCGTGGGGGCGAATCATCTGGCCGGACGTTAATGCCAGCCTGACCGAATGGAAAGCATTTCTGACCATTCGGTCAAACTTCAATTTAAACCACGATTGGCATAGGCTGCTGATCTATGGACGTGGCGGGATATCAAGCCCGCGCTGAACCGCAGGCCGTGCCAATCCGCGTTCGAGCCAGATCGGAACATTGACCAATTTGTCAAATTCCACAAGCTCACCGGCGCCATAAAACCCGATCAGGTTCCGCACCCAGCCAAGTGTTGCGATGTCGGCAATGGTATAATCATCGCCCATGATCCAGTCACGCCCGGCAAGGCGGGTTTCAAGCACACCCAGCAACCGTTTTGACTCATTCACATAGCGATCGCGCGGACGTTTATCCTCAAAATCCTTACCGGCAAATTTGTGGAAGAACCCAAGCTGCCCAAAGATCGGGCCAAGCCCGGCCATCTGGAAATAAACCCATTGCAGGGTTTCGATGCGCCTTGCCGGATCAGCAGGCAAAAACTTGCCGGTTTTCTCGGCCAGATATTGCAAAATCGCCCCGGACTCAAACAAGCCAAGCGGCTTGCCGCCCGGACCATCGGGATCAACAATTGCCGGAATTTTGCCGTTCGGGTTCAAGGACAGAAATTCCGGCGTCCAGGTTTCATCCTCACCGATCTTGATGGTATGGGCTTCATAGGCAAGGCCCGTTTCCTCAAGCATGATCGAAACCTTGACCCCATTCGGGGTCGGAAACGAGTAAAGCTGCAAGATATCGGGATTTTTGGCGGGCCAGCGTTTGGTAATATCGAATGCGGAAAGGTCGGACATTGGAACGTCATCCTTTTCATAGCGGTGTGATCTAACAAAAAAATTCGGCTTTCAGGCTCCTTCTGCAAGCAAGGCCGAACATCATATCCCTGTGATTTAGGCAGAATGTTTCCAAATGCCAGACGTTTTGCCAGAACCTTTTGGTCCACTTTCGTGTTTCTGGCTCTTGCCCCGGCGGGCGGTTTGGCGCAGCATGTCGCCGCCTGTAAGATAACTGTGATGATTTAACGTCGGGTCACGCCGCCGCCAAGATCATTGCACAACAAGGTTTTCGACACACATCACAGGTGGAAACGAGGGAAAAACATCAATGGCTGCATTTCTTCAGATTGGCGCGTTGCTCGCGATGGCGGCTGTGGCGGTCGTGCTGGTTTTGGGCATCATTTCCATGGCACGCGGCAACGATGCGCGAAAATCCAATAAATTGATGCAGCTGCGCGTCCTGCTTCAGGCGGGTGCCCTTTTGCTTCTGTTTCTTCTGTCCTTCATGGCGCTTGGAAAATAGCGCAGCCTCGCGCCTTATTCCTTCTTCCATCCCCTGCATAAAATGGACGGCACATGGTTCAACTGACACGCATCTACACGAAATCCGGTGACAAGGGCAAAACCGCACTTGGCAACGGGTCGCGCGTTGCCAAAAACGATATTCGCGTCACCGCCTATGGCACGGTGGATGAAACCAATGCCGTGATCGGGGTTGCCCGTCTGCATTCCGCTGATAACGCCGATGTGGATGCCATGCTGGCCCGCATTCAGAACGATCTTTTTGATCTGGGGGCGGATCTGTGCACGCCGGACGACGGCAGCAACGACAACCCTGATCAGCCAGCCCTTCGCATCACCGCCAAACAGACCGAACGCCTGGAAGCCGAGATTGATCAGATCAATGAAAACCTTGATCCGTTAAAATCGTTTGTGTTGCCCGGCGGATCGGCACTTTCCGCACAGCTTCATGTGGCGCGCACGGTATCGCGCCGCGCCGAACGGCTGATTGTTGAACTGGCGGGAATCGAGTCTATCAATCCCGAAGCCGTGCGCTATATCAACCGCCTGTCGGACCATATGTTTGTTCTGGCCCGCCACGCCAACAATGGTGGCAAGGATGATATTCTGTGGCAGCCCGGCCTGACGCGGTAACAAAAAGCAAACACCCCCTGTTCAAGCCGGGCTCAGTCCCGTATCAAGACAGTCAAGGGCGAGAAAAATTCAGTAAAGAAGTTGTCGTTAACGTTAACCTCTTTACGTAAATTGACAACCCGTAATGCACTGCCTATTGTGCATCGCGGGGAAAACATTACCATGCGGGGTTCGCCGCAATCTGCCATGGCAGAGCGCAGCAAACCCATAGTTTTGACAACAAAAACGAACAGGTCTGTCATGAAGGTTCTTGTCGCCGTTAAGCGCGTTGTGGATTACAACGTCAAGATCCGTGTCAAACAGGACCAGTCTGGCGTTGAATTGAACAACGTCAAAATGTCCATGAACCCGTTTGACGAAATCGCCGTTGAAGAGGCTGTCCGCCTCAAGGAAGCTGGCACTGCCACCGAAGTGGTTGCGGTGTCGCTTGGCGTAAAACAGTGTCAGGAAACAATCCGCACTGCTCTTGCCATGGGTGCCGATCGCGGCATTCTGGTCGAAACCGATGATGAGCTGCAGCCGCTTGCCGTTGCCAAACTGCTCAAGGAAGTCGTCGCCAAAGAAAGCCCGGATCTGGTAATCTTGGGCAAACAGGCGATTGACGATGACGCCAACCAGACAGGTCAGATGCTGGCCGCTCTTCTGGATTGGTCGCAGGGCACGTTTGCATCCAAGGTTGTCGTTGCCGATGGCAAACTTGATGTCACGCGTGAGATTGATGGTGGTCTTGAGACCATCAAAATTGATCTTCCGGCAATTGTTACCACCGACTTGCGCCTCAATGAGCCGCGCTACGCGTCGCTGCCAAACATCATGAAAGCCAAGAAAAAGCCGCTTGATACCCTCACCCCGGCCGATCTTGGTGTGGATACGGCACCCCGCCTGAAAACCCTGAAAGTGTCGGAACCGCCGTCACGTCAGGCAGGCGTCAAAGTTGCTGACGTTGCAGAGCTTGTCGACAAGCTGCGCAACGAAGCAAAAGTCATATAAGCGGGGGTCATCCAAATGAGCATTCTTGTTATTGCCGAACACGACAATACCGAACTGAAGGGTGGCACGCTGAATGCGGTTGCCGCCGCACAGAAAATCGGTGGCGACATCACCATTCTTGTTGCTGGCGAAAACTGCCGTTCTGTTGCCGATGCGAGCGCCAAGGTTGACGGTGTCGCCAAGGTTCTGGTGGCCGATAATGCCGCCTATGGCCACTTCCTGGCAGAAAACATTGCCGGTCTTGTCAATGGACTGGCGGGCGATTACGGCCACATTCTGGTGTCGTCCTCGACCTCGGGCAAAAACTTCATGCCCCGCGTTGCGGCCCTGCAGGACGTGGCACAGATTTCTGACATCACCGATGTCGAAAGTGCCGATACCTTTGTCCGTCCGATTTATGCCGGTAATGCCATGGCAACCGTGCAGTCATCAGACGCGCTGAAACTGATCACGGTTCGTACCACGGGCTTTGATCCGGTTGCTGCCGAAGGCGGTTCTGCCACCATCGAAGACGTCACAACGGTTGTCGATGCCGGTAAATCAAGCTTCGTCGGTCAGGAACTGACCGAGTCGGAACGTCCCGAACTGTCGGCTGCCAGTGTGGTTATTTCCGGTGGTCGCGGTATGGGGTCAGGTGAAAACTTCCACCTGATCGAACCGATTGCCGACAAACTGGGCGCTGCCATTGGCGCATCACGCGCTGCAGTTGATGCCGGATACGCGCCCAATGACTGGCAGGTTGGCCAAACCGGCAAAGTTGTTGCACCGCAGCTATACATTGCTGTAGGCATTTCTGGTGCTATTCAGCACCTTGCCGGCATGAAGGACAGTAAGGTCATTGTAGCGATCAATAAGGACGAAGAAGCACCGATCTTCTCGGTTGCCGATTACGGCCTTGTCGCTGACCTGTTCGAGGCCCTTCCCGCTCTGGCGAGTGAACTCGACAAATAAACTGATCCCATTTAGGGTCAAAACAGTCGATTGTATTGTTTTGACCCTAAGGGGACGAGTGGGGAACAAATGGCTTCGTTGGAAGATATTAAAACCATTGGCGTAATCGGTGCCGGACAAATGGGCAATGGCATTGCCCATGTTGTCGCACTTGCCGGTTACGACGTCCGACTTCTCGACATCTCGCAAGACGCCCTCGAAAAGGCGTTTGTCGCGATGGGCAAGAACATGGATCGTCAGGTCAAGAAAGAGCTGATTACCGCAGCGCAAAAAGATGACGCGCTCAAGCGCGTCTCAACCGGAACGGAATATACGTTCCTGTCTGACTGCGATCTGGTAATCGAAGCCGCAACCGAAAATGAAGAAATCAAGAAACAGATCTTCAAGGCACTTTGCCCGGTTCTTGGCCCCGAAGCGATCATCGCAACAAACACATCTTCGATCTCTGTAACGCGTCTGGCGTCCTACACAGACCGCCCGTCGAAGTTCATGGGCATGCATTTCATGAACCCGGTGCCGCTGATGAAGCTGGTCGAACTGATCCGTGGCATTGCCACCGATGAGGTCACCTATCGCACCATTCATGAACTGACCAAAAAACTGGGCAAAGACACGGCAAGTGCCGAAGATTTCCCGGCGTTCATCGTCAACCGCATCCTGCTGCCGATGATCAACGAAGCAATCTACACCCTCTATGAAGGTGTCGGGAACGTTCAATCGATCGATACCGCTTTGCGCCTTGGTGCAAACCATCCGATGGGCCCGCTGCAACTGGCCGATTTCATCGGTCTGGATACCTGTCTTTCGATCATGCATGTCCTGCATGATGGCTTGGCCGATACCAAGTATCGCCCCTGCCCGCTTCTGGTTAAATATGTCGAAGCTGGCTGGCTTGGCCGCAAGGCTGGACGTGGTTTCTACGATTACAGCGGTGACGAACCCGTCCCAACCCGATAAGGGTCTTAATCGTCACAAGATTAAAGCCGCTGCACATTTGCAGCGGCTTTTTTGTTGCATTACAACTGGCAAACGTCTCGAATGCAGTCAAAGCATACCCGCGCTGGTAAAAGAGTCGGGCAAAGAGAAAAAGACGTCTGGAGGCAGTCCGAAAATGTTTCTCGGTATTGATGTCGGTACATCTGCGGTCAAGGCACTGCTGATTGATGACAACTCGGTCACGATTGCCGAGGCTGATGTCCCATTGTCGGTGTCCAACCCGCACCCGTTCTGGAGCGAGCAAAACCCGACCGACTGGTGGGATGCCACATGCCAGTCGATTGATAAGCTCAAATCCGAAAATCCGGTCGCCCTTGCCGCGACCCGTGCCATTGGCCTTTCCGGTCAGATGCATGGTGCGACCCTGCTTGATGCCAATGACGCCCCGTTGCGCCCGGCCATCCTGTGGAACGACGGACGGGCAAAGCGTGAATGTGACGAGCTTGATGCTGCCCTGCCCGACCTTGGCCAAACTGCCGGGGTTGCGACCATGCCGGGCATGACCGCCCCCAAACTGATCTGGCTGCAAAAGCACGAACCGGATGTCTTTGCCAAAATCAAAACCGTTCTTCTGCCCAAGGATTTCATCCGCCTGTGCCTGACCGGTGAAAAAGTCACCGAAATGTCAGATGCCGCAGGCACCTTGTGGCTCGACGAAGAAAGTCGCTGCTGGAACCCCGCTGCGGTTGCCGCAAGCGGCCTTTCAATGGATCAACTGCCCAAACTGGTCGAAGGCAGTGACGTCACAGGAACAATCCGCGGTGAACTCGCGGCACGCTGGAACATGAAACCCGGTGTGATTGTTGCTGGTGGGGGTGGCGATGCCGCAACCGGGGGCATCGGTGTCGGGGCCGTGCGCCATGGGGACGGCTTTATCTCCCTGGGCACATCGTCACAGATTTTCGTCGCTTCGGACAAATACCGCCCGCGCCCTGAAGAACTGCTGCACAGCTTTGCCCATGCCATCCCCGCCCAGTGGTTTCAGATGGCGGTCCTTCTCAATGGGGCAAGTTGCCTGTCGTGGGCGGCCAACCTTCTGGGTGAAAAGGATATCTCGGCCCTTTTGGCGCGCACGGAACATCAGCACCGCGCACCCTCAGATGTGATTTTCCTGCCCTATCTCAACGGCGAACGCACCCCGCATAATGATCCCTATGCGCGCGGCGTGTTCTTTGGCCTTGGCAGTGACACCACCCGTGAAATGATGGTTCAGTCCGTTCTCGAAGGTGTCGCCTTCGCGCTGAGCGATGCGCAATCACGTCTGCATGCCGCGGGCACTCATTGTGACCTGCCCGGTGTGATTGGCGGCGGCGCACGCAGCCGATACTGGATACAGTTGATCGCCAATATCATGGGAACGCCGCTTGCCCGTTACGAAGGTGCCACCAAGGGACCGGCATTTGGCGCGGCACGTCTGGGGCGACTGGCCCTGACCAAGGAGGCGGTCGAAGACGTCTGCCAGAAACCGGCAATCGACGAAGTGATCGAACCTGATATGGCCCACTACAGCACCTATCAGCCCCGATTTGCCAAATTCAAACGCATTTATTCCGCCCTGCGTGAGGAATTCACCCCTACGTAAACGCCCGCCACCAAAATCAAACCATTCCCGCACACTATTTGGCGCATGCCCCATCGCCTGCAAAAACAGAGAATTCATTAGCAGGTTCTTTAAAGCACTGAAATGCGCCCAATATTAAACGGATGGATTGATATTTTTCTATTTGGATAAAACATGACCATTGCAGTTGTTGGAAGTTCCAATGTCGATTTTTCCGCCCGTGTAACCACCCTGCCCGTGCCCGGCCAAACCGTCCTTGCCAAGGCATACACAACCGGCCCCGGTGGCAAAGGCTGTAATCAGGCGATGGCCGTCTCACGCCTTGGGGTTCCGCCGATCTTCATTTCCAAAATTGGCGATGACCTTCTGGGACGTGACCTTTTGGCAACGCTCAAGGCCGAAGGTCTTGATACCAACAATCTGATCGTCGCCTCAGACGCACAAACCGGAACGGCGCTGATTTCAATCGAAGACAGCGGTGAAAACATGATCACGGTCGCAGGCGGTGCGAACATGATGATGACCCGTGCTGACCTTCACGACAAACGCCATGTCTTGCGTGACTGCAAATATTTGCTGTTGCAGCTTGAATGTCCGGTGGTCGCGGTTGATTGCGCCATGAAATACGCCCGCGAAGGCAGTGCCAAAATCATGCTTGATCCGGCCCCCGTACCTGATCGCGTGGTGTTGCGCGATCTGATGGTGCTAACCGATATCGTCACGCCGAACACCACTGAATGCCATGCCATGACCGGAATTATGCCCGACGACATGGCAACCGCACGTCACGCGGCCAAAATCCTGCACGACATGGGTCCGGAAACCGTGATCATTAAAATGGGCGGCAAGGGTGCATTTTATTCTGCCAACGGTCAAACCGGACTGGTGCCGCCATTTGACGTGTCACCGGTTGATACGGTGGCGGCCGGGGATTGCTTTAACGCGGGTCTGGCCGTTGCGCTTCACGGTGGACAAAGCCTGCCTGATGCGGTTCGGTTTGCCTGTGCGACCGGGGCTCTGGCAACAACCCGCCCCGGTGCCGCCGATGCCGCCCCGACACTTAGCCAAGTCATGTCAATGCTTGAAGAAAACAGTTAGCAGCACGGCCTTATGGGTTTTGCGTTCGTGATGATCTGAACCTGACCCGGCGATACCGGCGTTATGATACGTTTGTTTTTTCGTATCATAACGCTCTTCCAGATGTTGGGAATACTGGTTGTGCGGGATTGATCAAACCTTACGACGCCTGATCGATCAGGCGGTTGAAATACGCGACAACCTCTGGCGCGTCCCATTTGGCGATGCCTTCTAATTTGCCAATCAGTTCACCATTCGCATCGATCACAAAGCTGGTTGGTAACCCGCGTGCGCCCATGGCGCGTGCGGTCGCCCCTTTGGGGTCCAAAAGCACGTCCAAATGTTCGATTCTATTGTTTTCAAAAAATTTGGAAACGTCGTCCGCCCCGCCACGGTCCTGACTAAGCGCCAAAATCCGCATTGGCTTATCCGCCATTTCCGCAGCCAGACCATCGAGTTCCGGCATTTCCTTGACACACGGCACGCACCAAGTCGCCCACAAATTAACCAAAACAACCTTTCCTTTCAGGCTGTTAAGGGTCGCGACCTCGCCATTTTCATCGACAAATGTCGCGTTTTCAAGCAACGCACTGCCATTTTCCGGAACGGTCATTTTTGAAAGTTCTTGCGGGAATTGCGGTTCTGCAAAGGCAGGGGTTGCATAAATGCCCGATATGGCGACAATCACGCCAAGTTTTACGAATTGAAGCAAAGCCTTCACAATTCCCACCTTTTCCAAATACTGCGGATCACGATGACCGACCAAAACGCCACCGACCAGAAAAACGCCAATTCCCTATGGGGCGGCCGCTTCGAAGCAGGCCCGTCTGCCATCATGGAAGAAATCAATGCCTCCATCGGCTTTGACAAACGTCTTTATGCCCAGGATATCCAGGGTTCAAAGGCCCATTGTGCGATGCTGGTCAAGCAGAACATCATCCCTGCCGAAGATGGCGACAAAATCACCAATGGTCTAGACCAGATTCTTCAAGAAATCGAGAGCGGGAATTTCAAATTCTCAGCCGCCCTTGAAGATATCCATATGAATGTCGAAAGCCGCCTGCGTGAATTGATCGGCCCGGCGGCCGGTCGCCTGCATACTGCGCGCTCGCGCAATGATCAGGTCGCAACCGATTTCAAACTGTGGGTCCGCGATGTTGCCTTGGCCGATCTTGAAGTCGGCCTTAAGGGCCTTCAGGAAGCCTTGATCATGCAGGCTGGCACGCACGCCGAAACCATCATGCCGGGCTTCACCCACCTTCAGGCGGCCCAGCCGGTGACCTTTGGCCACCATCTTCTGGCCTATGTCGAAATGTTTGGTCGTGACCGTGGGCGCGTTGCCGATTGCCGTGTACGGGTCAATGAAAACCCGCTGGGCTCAGCCGCCCTTGCCGGTACGCCCTACCCGATTGACCGCCACATGACCGCAAGTACGCTTGGCTTTGACCGCCCGACGGCAAACTCGCTCGATGCGGTATCGGATCGTGATTTCGCGCTGGAATATCTCAATGCCGCGTCAATCACCGCCATGCATCTGTCGCGTCTGGCCGAGGAAATGGTCATCTGGTGTTCGGCACAGTTCAAATTTATCGGTATGTCCGACAAGTTTTCGACCGGCTCCTCGATCATGCCGCAAAAACGCAACCCGGATGCCGCCGAACTGATCCGATCCAAAATCGGGCGTATTGTTGGCTGCTATAATTCCCTGATGCTGTCGATGAAGGGATTGCCGCTGGCTTATTCCAAGGACATGCAGGAAGACAAGGAACCGGTGTTTGAGGCCCACGACCATCTTGGTCTGTGTGTGGCCGCCATGACCGGTATGATTGCCGACATGAAAGTCTTCACCGACAACATGCGTGCGGCCGCCGGGGCGGGCTATACCACCGCAACCGATCTTGCCGACTGGCTGGTTGCTGAACTTGGCATGCCGTTCCGCGATGCCCACCATGTGGTCGGGGCCACCGTCAAACTGGCCGAAACCAAGGGCTGTGACCTTGATCAGTTGTCGCTTGACGAATTGCAGGGGATCGAGCCGAAAATCACCAATGCGGTGTATGATGTGCTGACCGTCGAAGCATCGGTCGCTGCGCGTCAAAGCTTTGGCGGCACGGCCCCGGTTCGTGTGACCGAATCCGTTGCTGCGGCAAAGGAAAGGTTCCTCAAATGAACAACGCCTTGCTTAAACGCGGCACCATTGTCGCACTTGCTGTAATGCTCGGACTGTCGGTTGCGGCCTGTGGTAAAAAAGGCCCGCTTGAACCGCCAACCGACAAAGGTCAAGAATATCCAAGGGACTATCCGGCCAAATGAACCATTTTGAATATATCGACGGCGTCCTTCACGCAGAAGGCGTCGCCCTCCCGGAGCTGGCTGAAAAAGTCGGTACCCCGTTCTTTTGCTATTCCACAGCAACGCTTGAACGCCACTACAAGGTTTATGCTGACGCATTTTCCGGTCTGGATGCGACCGTTTGCTATGCGATCAAGGCAAACTCCAATCAGGCTGTCTTAAAAACGCTGGGCAAGCTGGGTGCGGGTGCCGACGTTGTATCTGTTGGTGAAATGCGCCGCGCCCTGCGGGCCGGTATCGCACCGGGCAAAGTTATCTTTTCGGGTGTCGGCAAGGCCGAAGACGAAATGCGCGAAGCCCTTGAGGCCGACATTGCCCAGATCAATGTCGAAAGCATTCCCGAACTGATCGAACTGAACCGGGTTGCCCTTGATATGGGTAAAAAGGCCCGCATTGCATTGCGCATCAATCCGCATGTCGATGCCAAAACCCATGAAAAGATCGCCACCGGAAAAGCCGAAAACAAATTTGGCATCGACTGGACCCGCGCGATTGAGGTTTACCGCGATGCGGCCGCCATGGACGGCATTGAGGTAACCGGCATTGCCATGCATATCGGATCGCAACTGACCGACCTGACCCCCTTCCGCGAGGCCTTTACCCGCCTTGCCAGTCTGGTCGAACAACTGCGTGCTGAGGGCATCGAAATCCGCAATCTGGATCTTGGTGGCGGTCTTGGCATTGCCTATCAGGGCGAAACACCGCCCCTGCCCGATGCTTATGGCCAGATGGTGCGTGAAACCGTCTCGCACCTTGGTTGTCACATCACGCTTGAGCCGGGCCGTCTGATTGCCGGCAATGCAGGCATCATGGTGTCGCGCGTCATGTACATCAAAGACGGCGAAGCAAAACGTTTTGTCATCCTTGATGCCGCGATGAACGATTTGATCCGCCCGACGCTGTATAACGCCTATCACGAAATCATCCCGGTCGATGAACAGGGTGAAAACGACAAACAGGCAACGGTTGATATTGTCGGCCCGATTTGTGAAACCGGCGATACCTTTGGCAAGGATCGCAAACTGCCCGATAACCTCAAGGCCGGTGATCTTGTCGCCGTGATGTCGGCGGGTGCCTATGGTGCAGTGATGTCATCGACGTACAACACCCGTGCGCTGACCCCCGAAGTGCTGGTCAAGGGCGACGAATTTGCCATTGTCCGCCCGCGTCAGGAAATCGACGAACTGATCAATATGGACCGCATTCCGGGCTGGCTTGATTAGGGTCTGAACCGAATTGAATGCTTGAAATGGTCGCGAGGAATTTGTGCGGATATCAGGAGCATTACCGCAGCAAGGCTCGCTGCCTTGCAAGGTGATGCGACGTAATAGCCCGTGCAAATTCCTCCGATCCGAAGGACAATCAGGACACTCTGCGACCTGCTGCGTCAATCCCCTTGCCCGGGGCACCACCCCGCGCGGCGGAGATTTCCTTGCATATCTTGCTTGTTCTGATGCCATTTTAAACATTAAATTGGGTTCAGACCCTAAAGTAAACGCGACCATCCAATGTTATTTTAAAGGCGGCCCTCATCTCAGGGTCGCCTTTTTATTTGCCGCCACACCCGCGCAATAACTTGACCAAAGTCCGCAAAGCCCCAAACTCTAGAAGGAGTGAACTCGCGGTACACCATAGCCACTGACTGGCACAAAGGACCCTTCATCGCATGTCGCTGATACCGCCGCATCCTGCAATGGAAAATCATGTGCGCCGAACGCGCATGGTTTTGTTGTGGGAAAAGGTATGGCCCTGCGTGATCCCGGCCTTTGGCCTGATCGTCCTTGTCGTTGGCCTGACCTTAACCGGCACGTTTGAATTTTTGCCCCCGACGGGGCACATCATTTTGCTGTCGATATTGTCTGTTGCCATGATGGTCGCCGTCACTGTGCCGTGGCGGAATTTTCGCTGGCCAACCCGACGCGATATCCTGCACCGGCTGGAGCGCGAAAACGGGCTTGAAAACAATCCGCTGCAAAGTCTTGACGACCACATATCCGAGACCGAAGATCCGCTCACAAGCTATCTCTGGCAAAAGCAACTCGGCCTGCATGAAGCCGCCATCGTAAAATTGCGTCTGCCGCGCCCGATCCCCGCGATCAGCCGGATTGACCGTTACGGCATCGTCGCCATTCCGGTTTTGCTGCTGTTTGTTGGCATCATGGCTGGTCACAACTCCGTTTCTGAACGGTTTTCCAAGGCCTTTAGTCCCCTGCAACGCTTGGGTGCGGCTGATTTCACGGCAACTTTGTGGGTCACCCCGCCCCCCTATACCGGGCAAGTCCCCCGGGTCTTGCAGATTTCCGAAACCGGGGCAAACGCCGCCAATCAATCCGCAACAGGAACCGGAACAGATGACCCACAAGACCAGACCACTGGGGGGCCCTCCAACGGGGAGGTGATTAATTTTCAGGTCCCCGCCGGATCGACCCTTGATGGCACGATCTCAAGCATCTGGGAACCAACCCTGACTGCGCCTGATGGGGAACGGCCGATCGCCGAAAGCAACGACAACAGCTATGTCCTGTCGACCGCAATCAATCAGTCTGGCACATGGCGGATTTCGGTCTGGGGCAATGACCGCATGACACTGAACATCAATCTGGTGGCCGACACCGCCCCGACACTTGGCTTTGTCAGCCCGCCATCGGTCACCCGGCGCGATCATCTGCGCCTTGATTACGTTGCCAATGATGATTACGGCATGGCGGAACTTGATCTTGTCATCACCCCTGCCCCCACCGACGGTATGGATGATCAATTCGGTCCGATTGATGCCATCACACGCGATCTCAAGGGCGAAGAACCCACCCATAGCAGCACACCAACTCGCATCGAAGGCCCGCGCTTCATTGATCTGGTTGCCCACCCGTGGGCAGGATTGCCGGTCAATATTCAAATGCACGCGCGCGACAATTCCGGACAAACCGCCCAAAGCGACATGCGATCAATTGTGCTGCCCGAACGCGAATTTACCCATCCGGTTGCGCAAAAGCTGATTGCGATCCGGCGCACACTGTTGCGCCATCCCGACCGCGCACTTGAAATGCAGCAGGCCCTCTTGCCTGTCCTCTATGCGCCGCAGGCCTTTAATGGTCAGATCGGCGTCTTTTTGGCCCTGTCGGTGGCTGAAAATCGGTTATCGGCCAACCTTGACGACCGCACCGTGCATCAGAATGTCGCCGGGCTTTTGTGGCACATCGCCGAGGAAATCGAACGCGGCAGCTATGGCATTGCCGAACGCAACCTGATGGAAGCCGAAGAACGTCTGTTGCAGGCCCTTGCTGATCCCGACGTGACCGAAACCGAAATCGCCCGTCTGATCGAAGAATACCGCAATGCCTTAAATGAATATCTTGCCGCACTGACCCGCGAAGCAACACCCGCCTCGGACGATCAATCCCAGGCAAGTGCCACCCTCGAACAGCAAGACTTATCGCGGATCATTGATCAGATTGATGCCCTGATGCGCGCAGGCGCACGTGATGACGCCCGCCAGTTGATTGACCGGCTGCGCGAACTTGTCGAAAACATGCAAGTCACCACCGGCGAAGGCGGCATGGACATCACCTCGTCTTTGCGCGAAATGCTTGATGGCATGCGCGATCTGTCCCGCCGCCAGCAAGACATCATGAACGAGGGGGACAACCCGGCCAACGCCAACGGCCCCGGCCCGCGCGCCAATGAACAACAAGGCCTTGCCGATGACGCCGGTGATATCATGAACAGTCCGGGCATTGGGCAGTTTGGCGACATCAGCGGCATGAATTCGGTGATTGAGGCCATGCGCCGGGCTGCCGAGGCCCTTGGCCGCAACCGGTCGCACGAAGCCCTGAAATACCAGCGCGAAGCCATGGAAAACTTGCAACAGGGCATTGGCGAAATCAGCCGCGCGCTCGAAGGGCTCAGCCAAATTGCCCCGATGCTCGAAGACCTGCAAGGGAATGGCCGTCGCGATCCCCTGGGGCGCCCGGTTGGTGGGGATGGCACAACCACCATTCCCAATGTCGATACCCTCGAACGTGCATGGCGCATCATGCAGGAACTGCGCCGGCGGTCGGGCGACCCTGACCGTCCGCAGATCGAACAGGAATACATCGACCGCCTGCTCAAACGGTTCTAGGAAGCGTTAGTCCCGTCACGCGCACCTGACGCACCTGACGCACCTCATGGAACGCCTTTAAACGGCCCTGACGGCATTTTAACAACATCTATGCCGTCGCACATCCTGCGAAACCCAAACCACCCCTGCGTGCCGATATGGCGCAATGACGCGCCGTCGCGTTTCCCACAAAAACAAAAGGCAGCGACTGAACGCTGCCTTTTGCATCAACTGGTTTTACCACCCCGAAAGGTTTAAGGTTCGGCGGCCTCACGCGGGTCAAGGAACGTGACCTGCAAACGGGTTGCCGTCGGGTTCGGACGCCGGATCTTGGTTTCAACCGTAATGCTTTCACCCGCAGGCAGCATTTGCTGCTCCATCGGCATTTCCGCACCGGCCTGAGCCTTGGTCTCATCATAGATCAGCGGCATCTTCTTGCGCTGAACCACACGATCAAGCGGATCAAGAAGCTCAATCAGAAGATACGGCAACACAACCGGCTCTTCGACGATGTTCACGATCTCGGCGCGCACGACCAAAACATCGACGCCGTCTTCGTCTTCGCGGGTCGGTGGCAATTCACGAATATCAAGACCGTCGCCAACATGGGGCACATCAAGGCCAACCATGTCATAGACCTTGGCAATCGGCGGCCAAAGGTTGATCAGGATGTCCTTGGCAAAGTAACCACCCGCACCAATCCCACCAATCAGCAGCAAAAACACGATCCAGCCAACAATCCCTTTTTTCTTTTTGGGGGCCGGTTTCGGATTGTTGCGAATCAGCTGTTCGGGGATAGGGGGCGGATCGGGAATTTTGTCCGCATCTTCAAATCCGGGGTCAACACCCCCGCCGCCCATTCGATCAGCATTGAAATCAGCGCCCAGCGCCCCTTCCTGATTAAATGGTGCAGGCAAATCGCTGTCCGATTGTGCTGCTGGTGCAGGTGCGGGTTCCGGCTTCTTGGCCCCCGGAGGGTCCTGATGCCAGCTATTGCCGCAGCTCTTACAGCGCACAGTTCGGCCCTTTGGGCCGATGGCCTCCGTTTTAACGGAGTATTTCTTGGAACAATCTGGGCAAGTTATGATCATTGCAAACCTGGCATCTCGATGTCAGCGGAACCAAACACGGGGATGGCCTTTAACATACTCATGGCCAACGGTCCCCCGATATCGTCGGCAGAGAATAACACTATATGTAAATAGCGGCGATTTAACAGACTGTTAAGCAGAGATAACAGAAGCTGCCTCAATTTGGGTGTCTAAACATTGCGTAAAGCCACTGATCGTGGCATCCGAAACAGATAGAAAATTGTGCGTCGCGGGTAGGTATGGTGTCGATATTGGAATGCCAAGGCATTTCGCCAACCCCAACGACGTTAAGAGAAATTCTTGTGATTTGCCATGGCAATCGCCTGTGCAAACCGTCATTCGATCAAGTGGAGCGCCGATTTTGACCGAAGTTGTCAGTTTCAGGAACGTCGGAGTCCGGTACGAATCCGGACCGGAAATTTTGCGCGACCTGAACTTTAGCCTCCAACGCGGCAGCTTTCATTTTTTGACCGGCGCGTCGGGTGCCGGCAAATCGACCTTGATGCGTCTTTTGTATCTGGCACTGCGTCAGACTCGGGGCGAAATAAATATTTTTGGCCGCGACAATATCCGCATTCCGCGCGATGAACTGCCCGCGATCCGGCGAAGAATCGGCGTGGTGTTTCAGGATTTCCGCCTGATCAATCACCTCAGCACATTTGAAAATGTGGCCCTGCCCTTGCGCGTTGCTGGTGTCGAAGACCTGCAAATTCGCAAAAATGTCACCGAACTTCTCGAATGGGTCGGTCTGGGCGATCATATCAATGCGCAGCCATCGCGCCTGTCGGGTGGGCAGCAACAGCGCGTGGCAATTGCGCGCGCCGTCATCGGGCGCCCGGCCCTTCTTCTGGCCGATGAGCCGACCGGCAACGTCGATGACCGCATTGCCATGCGGTTGCTCTATTTGTTTGAAGAACTCAACAAACTGGGCACCACTGTGCTGATTGCCACCCATAACCGGCAACTCGTGCGGCGCTTTGGCCATACCCAATGGCTGCTCGAAGGTGCGACACTGCATGACGTGACCCAATCGGGTTAAGCTAATTCTAAAATACGGGCTAAAATACTGGGTTAAAATACCGGGCTAAGATATCGACGCCACCTCGATCAACAGGACCAACAGACGATTATGGCTTTTCGCTCACATCCGTCACATCTGCCGCTCGAAGCCGATTCTTCATCGCGCTTCCTGCCCTGCATCGTCGCCCTGATGGTGGCCCTGCTGACCTTTTCGATGGTCGGCCTTGGTGCTCTGCACGATAGCGTTGGCCAATGGTCCGGGCAGATCGAAGGCAGCCTGTCGATACAGGTCCCGCCAACCGAACTGGCAAAACGCAGCCCTGAACAACGCGAAGCCGCCCTGCAAAAAACCGTCGACACCATCATTGATGAATTGGCAAGCCTGCCCGGCATCGCCAGGATCGAAGAACTCAGCCCCGAAACCATGGCCGCCCTGCTTGAACCCTGGCTTGGCCCTGATGAGGTCGTGAGCGAACTTCCCATTCCGCGCATCATCGAAATCACCCCGGAAACCGGCTTTAATTTTGATGCCCTCGAACGCCAGCTTGGTGAAATTGCGCCTGAGGCCGTGCTGGATGATCACCGCATCTGGATCGAACGCATTGCCGATGTCGCCTTTTCGGTCGAACTTGCCTTGACCGTTCTGATCGTTGTTCTGTTTGGTGCGACCATGCTGTCGATTGTCTTTGCCACCAAATCAGGGTTTTCGATCCATCATAAAATCATCGAACTTTTGCACCTGATTGGTGCACAGGATGATTATATCGCCCGACAATTTGGCCGCCACAGCCAACGGCTGGCGTTTTTTGGCGCCTTGGTCGGGCTTTTGATATCACTGGCGGTCTCTGCTTTTATTGCCTGGCTTGGCCTGCGCGCCGGCTGGCCGATCCCGTCGCTGGTTTTCAGTCCAGTATTCATTGCCCTTATCGTTGCCATTCCGTTTATTGTCGCATTGGTTGCTTATCTTACGGCAACCCGTACTGTGCTGCGTGTCTTACGCCAAATGTTATAATTCTGCGCGCAAGCGATGTTGTCACCAGACGCGCTCCTTCGTATAGTCTGATCACGCTTCCCTTTTGGGATCATGGCCTTAGGAGATCCGCACTCATGTCCGCACGCCCCACATCAGGCACGCCCAAATGAACAAACCACCGCTTAGCGTGCAACTCCGGCGCCGGTCTCGAAGGTTCCGTTTTTTGCTCTCCACCCTGATCGTTCTCGGTCTGGTGTGGCTTGCCGGATTTGTCTGGTATGTCGAGTCCATCCCCACCACGGTCGACAACCCCGATCAGCGCACCGATGCCATTGTGGTTCTGACCGGCGGCAGTGAACGCCTGTCGGAAGGGCGCCGCCTGCTCGCACGTGGGTTGGCAAAAAAACTTTTCATTTCCGGGGTTTATCGCGGCGTTGAAGTCGATGAATTGCTGTCGGTCGGAAAATCCGACCCGCGTTTGATTGCCTGTTGCGTTGTGCTGGGACATGTCGCGGAAAACACCCGTGGCAATGCCATGGAAACCGCTGTCTGGGTCAACGAACAGGGCTACAAAAGCCTTCGTATTGTCACCGCGAACTATCACATGCGCCGATCCCTTCTGGAATTCAAAAGCCTGATGCCCGGTGTCGATATCATCGCCAACCCCGTCTTCCCCGATACGGTCCGCATCGAAAACTGGTGGCGGTATCCCGGCAGCACGACCCTGATCGCCAGCGAATTTAACAAGTACCTTTTCGCCAGCCTGCGCAACTCGATATTACACTGGCTGCCCGGTGGCAATCACCCGTCGTTGCAAACACCAGGTGCCACCGAACCCGATCAGAACGACTATTCCGCATCGAATAACAAAACCGGCTAAGGCGGATCAACAATCGCCATTTTACGATTGCCGTAATACTGTTACAAAGCACCAGATACATAAGCGTTTGAAGGATTTTTCTGAATGAGAGCCCTGCGCGCGTTACTTTTTAACGTGTTGTTTTTTGGCGGAACAGCCCTGCTGTGCATCAGCATGATCCCCTTGATGGTCTGTGGCCGCAAAGCCAGCCAGTTTGTCGGCCATGCATGGTGTGTGCTGACCCAGTTTGCCCTGAACCATTCAGTAGGTATGTACAAACGCATCACCGGGCTTGAAAATCTGCCCGATGGCCCCTGCATTCTGGTCGCAAAGCATCAATCGGCTTGGGAAACTCTGACCTTTCACACTGTGGTGCCCGATCCGGCCTATATCCTCAAAAAGGAACTGATCAAAATCCCGCTGGTCGGGCAGTTTCTGCACCTCTCAGGTCAGATCGCGGTTGATCGTTCCGCCGGGGGATCTGCGCTTAAGGATATGATCAAGGGGGCGTCACAGGCGCTCAAAGAAAACCGTCAGGTGATCATTTTCCCCGAAGGCACGCGCACCCCACCCGGATCAAGCCGCCCCTATCATCCGGGCGTTTACGCGCTGTATAAGGCCTTCCCGGACATCAAGGTTATTCCGGTCGCGGTCAATTCCGGCATGTTCTGGGGCAAGGATAGCTTCATGAAATATGGTGGCCGCGTCACCATGGAACTGATGACCCCGATTGAACATGGTCTGGACCGCAAGACCTTCATGAAAGAAATCAAAACCCGCATCGACACCCGCACCCGCGAACTTGAAACCGAGGCACAGCGCGAATTTAACCTGCCGATGCTGACCTCTGCCGACATCGCCGCCGAAGAAGAGGCCAATCAGGAAAAAACCTCCTGATCCGAAAGGTCGGTTGTCAGATCGATGAAATAACAAAGGCCGGGATTGCACAGCGCATCCCGGCCTTTTGTATGTCTTTTTGCCTTAGGATACGGCGCGTTTTTTCTTGGTCGCCTGCCAGATGCCAAAGGCAATCAAAGCAATCCCGCCCAGATGATAAAGGTGCAATTCTTCCCCCAGAAAGACAATCGCAAGCCCACTGGCAAACACCGGGATCAGATACATAAAGACACCCGCCGTCGCCGGACCAACAATCGACACCCCCCTGTTCCAGAAAAGATATCCAAAGAAGGCTGGCCCCGCACCGATATAGAAAATCTTCATCATGTCGGGCCACGCCGGATCAAGATGGGTAAAGAACGGCTCGCCGTTCACCACAAGCGACCAGACATAAAGCGGGGTTAAAAACACCAGACCAATCAGGGCCGACACAAACACAAGGCTCAGCGGATGAACTCCCTTTGGCGCACGTTTAAGCAACATCGAATAGGCCGCCCAAACCATGGCCGATACCATGGCAAACACGTCGCCCGAGACAAAGCTCATCTCGGTAAAGACCGAAAAATCGGCCTTCGCAATAATCGTTGCCGTACCAACACCGGCCACCAACACCCCGACCCACTGACTTAACGTGGGCTTGTTTGCGGTTAAGACCGCAGCAAAGATCAGAACCCACACAGGGGCGGTTGCATTGAGCAAACCGGTATTGACCGCCGTTGTATTATAGGCCGCAAGATAGATGATGATCGAAAACAGGAAGACACCGGTAAAGCCGATCAGAAACATCGACATCTTGTGCTGCGCCATCAGTCGCAAATCGCGCCCAAGGTATCTGGCACAGAACGGAAACAGCATCACAGCCGCCACAACCCAGCGCCAGAATGCCAATGCTTCAAACGGCACTGTCGCATTCACCCCGCGCGCCACAACATGGTTTGATCCCCACATCATCGCACAGATCACCAGCATCAAATAAGCCAGCGGCAGCGGGGTTTGATCCCCCTGTGTCACACTCGGCGCGTTCGATACATTCGACGCATTCGCGTGGCTCATCAGATGCCCGCCCCCATATTAATCTCGCCGTATTCGCGGCGCACCAGATCCATCAAATCATGCAACGGCGGATCGACAATCCCCATTTGATCCAGATGCAACACCGTGTTTTCCAGATATTCCAGATTGGGACCCACATTGCCATGTGCCGCCACAATGATCTCAACCGCGGTGCGCACCGGAAGGTTCCCGGCATATTGTTCATGGGTCGGATCGGCAACATAGGTATGTGCGATCACTGTGCGTCCATCAGAAAGTTCGACTTCGACATCGGCAGGAATATAGGTGTTGGTCACAAGCTCGCGCTCGTCCAGATACCCTTTCACGATCCCCCAGTTTTCCGGTGTGATGCGAAAGGCATTACCCACACATTCCCCGCCCTTGTTCAGGCCAAGAACAAGCCCCGGATTTTCCGGCGTGCCACGATAGTGATGGGAATAGATACAGAACGACCGATGGTAACCGGGCAGCTTGGCACGCGCTTTTTCCGCGAACTCAAACCCCGGCCGCCACAACAGCGAACCATATCCAAAGACCCATCTATCCTGGGCGTCCGTCACGATATCCTCCAAAAGTCTTCTATGTTCGGGTTCGCGCATGCCATGAAGCGCGGATCAGGACCCTAACGCTTGATCATCACCAATGCCACCCCGAGTGCGGCAACCCCGAACCCGACAAATCCCAAAAGACCAAGCTGTTCATCAAACAGAAGCCACGCAAACATCGCAGCCGTCGGCGGGACAAGGTAAAACATGCTGGCAACGCGGGTGGCTTCCCCCTGTTTGATCAAAACCATCAACAACATGATGGCCCCAATCGACAACACCAGAACAAGCCACGCCATCGCCAGAATGAAGTCCATGCTCCATTCAACCGTCAACGGCTCCTTGATAAGCGCAATCACCCCGACAACAAGACTGGCCGCAACATATTGAACGACTGTGCCACTCAAAAGATCCATACCAGTGCAAAAGCGCTTTTGATAAAGGGTGCCCGCCGTCATGGCGAGCAGTGCAACCACTGCCAGCCCGATACCAAATGCGGTAATGCCAACCCCGTCACCGATTTTGGGCACCAGCACAAGCGCCACCCCGACAAGGCCAAGCACCAGACCGCCCCATTGGCGCAGCGACACCCGCTCACCCAAAATCGCCCCGACAACCGATGCGGTGACAACCGGCTGCAACCCGACAATCAGGGCCGCCAGCCCGGCTGGAAGGCCGGTATCAATCGCCCAGAACACCCCGCCAAGATACAGCCCGTGGACCAGCGCGCCCGTGGTCCCGATATGGACCGCCTCGCGCCAGGTTTTCGGCCATTTTGCCCCCATAAGGATGACAACCGGCACCATCAAAACCAGCACAATGACAAATCGGACAAACAGGAAAACGAACGGATCGGCATATGGCAGGCCGAATTTCGCACCGACAAAGCCCGTGCTCCACAGGAACACAAACACAAACGGCATGAACCGTGCGAATGCCGGGTGGCTGGTGGCAGACATGACTATCCCCTTGGTCCGGCTGATGATGCAATTTGGGGCACATCATCAAACCGACTGGTGACCTGCACAACACAGGCCATCCGTTATTTATTCATCCGTCTTTTTCTTGCCCGTCTCGTCGCTTTGGCGTGCTTCACCTTCGGCCGAGAAATTAGCAAAATACTGCCCGGCATCGACAATGCCGCGCCGGATTTCACGGGTGCGCGAAAACAGCTCAAACAGCTTGTCCCCCTCGCCCCAGCGAATGGCACGTTGCAACGCCATCAGGTCTTCCTGAAAACGTCCCAGAACATCCAGAACCGCCTCGCGATTGTTCAAAAACACATCGCGCCACATGGTCGGGTCGGACGCGGCAATACGGGTAAAGTCCCGAAAACCGGTCGCGGAAAACTTGATTACTTCCTGACGCAGCGCATCTTCAAGGTCGGTCGCTGTCCCGACAATCGTGTAGGCAATCAGATGGGGCAGATGCGATGTAATCCCCAGAATGCGGTCATGATGGTCCGCATCCATGCGTTCCACATACATCCCGCACGCTTCCCAAAGGGCAGTAACCTTGTCAGCGGCATCTTCGCTTTCACCGGGAACCGGCGTTAAGATGCACCAGCGTTCTTCAAACAGTTCCGGAAAACCGGAATCCGGGCCGGAATGTTCGGTCCCGGCCAACGGGTGACCGGGAACAAAATGCACGCCTTCGTCAAGTTGCGGGGCAATGTCACGGATCACAGATTGTTTGACCGACCCGACGTCCGAAACAATCGCCCCCTTCTTCAAGGCCCCTGAAAGCTGTGCGCCAATCGCCTCGTTGGCGCCAAGCGGTGCGCACAGCATCACCAGATCAGCATCGCCAACCGCGTCCTTGATGTCGCAATAGGCTTCATCGGCAAGACCCAGTTCAAGCACCCGGTCGCGGGTCGCCTCGGACCGCACAGCACAGGTAATCTTGTTGGCAAGGCCATCACGCTTGATACGGCGTGCCATGGACGAGCCGATCAGGCCCATACCGACAAAGGCGACAGTGTTAAACAACGGTTGGGATGCAGTTTTGGTCATTTTAAGCGTTCACAAAATCCTTGATGGTCTGAAGGCAGATATCCATTTCTTCCTTCGTGCCAATTGAAACACGCAACATCTGCGGCAGGCCATAGGCACCGATTTTGCGCGGGATCACGCCGCGCGCCATCATGAAATCATTGGCGGCATCTGTATTTTTGCCATCCTCTGTCGGGAATTCGATCATGACAAAGTTGCCATAGCTCGGATGTGCGGTCAGACCGCTAATCGCGTTGATCTCATCGCGGAACCACGCCAGCGTCTCGGCATTGTGGCGCACGCAATCATTGACGAAGTCATCATCGTCAAGAGCGGCAACACCGGCTTCCTGCGTTGGCAGGGAAACGTTGAACGGGTTGCGCAAACGCTGCAGCACATCGGCAATCTCGACCGGGGCATAGCACCAGCCAAGGCGAATACCACCAAGACCATAAATCTTGGAAAATGTCCGGGTCATCACCGTGTTGTTGCCAGAACGGACAAGTTCTTCACCGGCTGAGTAATCTTCCTGACCGGTCATAAACTCGGCATAGGCCGCATCCACCACCAGAACGATGTCTTCGCGCAAACCATCGCGCAGACGCTTCATTTCCGCATCCGTGATGTAGGTTCCCGTCGGGTTGTTCGGATTGGCAACAAAGACAATCTTGGTTTTGTCCGTCACGGCGGCCAGCAACGAATCAACACTGGTCGTCATGTTGGTTTCAGCTGCCGCGACCGGCACTGCACCAACACCCTTGGCGGTAATCGGATACATCAGGAAACCATGCTGGGAATACAGCACTTCGTCGCCCGGTCCGGCATAGGCCCGGATCAAAAGGGTCAAAAGCTCGTCTGACCCGGCACCACAGACCAGTTGATCCATTTCAAGATCATATTTCTCAGCCAGCTTTTTGCGCAGCAAGTCACATCCGCCGTCCGGATAACGATGCAGACGATCGGCTGTATTGCGCAGCGCTTCCATGGCTTTGGGGCTCGGGCCAAGCGCGCCTTCGTTTGACGACAGCTTGATCACGCGCTGCGTGCTGTTGGCACTGGATTTACCACCCTGATAGGGCGCAATTTCAAGAATACCGGGGCGTGGGGTGGGCGCAGACATTACGTATATTCTCCCAAAGGACGTGGTGGCTTATCCAAACCACCACTGAATTTTAACTCAGTGCGTCTTCCGAAATCGGCACGGCATAGGCGCCGACCACACGCAGGCTTTCGGGATTAAGTCCCTGCTGTGCCAGTGTGGCTTGAAACGCATCGGCGCGATTACAAAAGAATCCCGGCACATCAACAAGAACAAAACGCCGATCCGACGCCATTTCGTCAGAAAAGCCAAGGATTGCTGAACCGTCGATCCCATCCGCAATTTTTTTGCGCACCGTATCCATCGAAATCTCTTTTGACAGGCTTACCACGAACAGCGTTCGGTCATCACCACTGTCTTCAAGATCAATTGCCGCCAGAACAAAACCCTCGGTCTGCTCCCCGCGCCCAACCGGGCATCCGCCAAACGGCAGCTTGGAGACAACCCTGACTGCACTTTGTTCGGTCAAAAGCGTCCACCACGGCATCGGCTCACCAAATTCGGGTTTGGGGAACACACCGACTGCCGCCCGACCGTCTTCAAGTGCCCCATATGCTTCGCGTGGGGTCTCAAATTCGACAATCTCGTTGAGGCACCCGAAATTCAGCCGTGCCAGTTCCCAGCAATCCTGACCTTCTGCATTGCGGCAAAGTGCAACGGTATAAGGTGCTTCAAGCCGCGTACCGGCCGCGATCATTTCGCGCCAGATTTGAATAAGTGCTGTTTTGGGAAAGGCACCGTCATGACGTTCGACAAGGGTGCGCATAATACGCGCTTCGCGCGCCGGACGATAAGGCACCTTTACCTTGCCACCCGCCGCAATCACACGGTCCTTATAGGCGCCAACCGCCTGCACAACCTTGGTCCGGCGAATGATCAACGCTTGCAGCGCTTGATCAATATCATCGATCTCGCCACGCAGCCCATCAAGGTCAAGATTTGCCAAATTTTCGTTGTCTAACGCCATAATCCACTCATCTTTTGAACGGCGCACAGTATTAGGACAGGGCCGCAGAAATGCAAAGAAAAGATTGACTAAACCTTGGCGTATTCCTAGCTAGAACAGACTGATTTCCTTCATCGTAAGGATTAAAGTCATACCTTGCCGACAAGGATGACACCAACCAAAGGAAAATCGACGTCCATGCCAACCACCGCCAGCAAAGATAAGCGCGCACCGCTTCCCGGCCATCACATGGTGTTGGGGGAAACCGATAAGTTGCGCCTTGATAGCGGTGTTGAATTTGGGCCCTTCACAATTGCCTATCAGACCTATGGTGAACTGAACGCCGATAAATCCAATGCCATTCTGGTCTGCCATGCCCTGACCGGCGATCAATATGTTGCCGATGAAGTTCACCCGATTACGGGCAAGGACGGCTGGTGGCTTGAAATCGTTGGTCCCGGCAAAATCATTGATACCGAGAAATATTTCGTCATTTGCTCCAACGTCATTGGCGGTTGCCTTGGCAGTACCGGGCCAAAGGACACCAATCCGGAAACCGGCAAGCCGTGGGGCCTTGATTTCCCGGTGATCACCATTGCCGATATGGTGCGCGCCCAGACCATGCTGATTGACGCACTTGGCATCGACAGCCTATTTGCCGTCATTGGCGGCTCAATGGGCGGCATGCAGGTGCTCGAATGGTGCAAAAGCTACCCCGAGCGGGTGTTTGCCGCCGCCCCGATTGCGACCTCATTCCGCCATTCGGCGCAAAACATCGCCTTTCATGAAGTTGGCCGTCAGGCGGTCATGGCCGATCCCGACTGGTGCGGGGGCAATTATTTGCTTGAAGACAAAAAACCCGCCCGCGGTTTGGCCGTGGCGCGCATGACAGCGCACATCACCTATTTGTCGCAGCCTGCCCTGCACCGTAAATTTGGCCGCAAACTACAAAATCGCGGGTCCATCACCTATAGCTTCGATCACGATTTTCAGGTCGAAAGCTATTTGCGCCATCAAGGCAAAAGCTTCGTCGACCGGTTTGACGCCAACAGTTATCTCTATATCACGCGTGCGATGGATTACTTTGACCTGTCGATTGACTACGACGGGCGGCTGGCCGATGCCTTTAAAGGCAGTAAAACGCGGTTCTGCATTGTGTCGTTTTCAAGCGACTGGTGCTTTACCACCGCCGAAAGCCGCCAGTTGGCCCACGCGCTCAATGCCGCGTCGTGCAATGTCAGCTGTGTCGAAATCGAAAGCGATAAGGGCCATGACGCCTTCTTGCTCGATGAACCTGATTTCCACATGGTTCTCGGCGGTTTCATCGACGGTGCCGCCGAAATCCGGGGGCTGAAATAACGCCATGAACAATCCTCATACAAATATAAATAGTGCTGCAATCCCGCTGCACAGCGACCGCATTCGTGTTGATCTGCAATTAATTGCCGACATGGTCGAACCGGGCACGCGTGTTCTTGATATCGGGTGCAGCGACGGTGAACTTCTGGGCTATCTGACGCGGACCAAAAAAGTTGATGGCCGCGGGCTGGAACTGTCAAACGAAGGGGTGCGTAATTGCGTCGCCCAAGGATTGCCGGTGATGCAGGGCGATGCGGATCGCGATCTTGGTGATTATCCCGACGGCGCCTTTGATTACGCCATTCTCAGCCAGACGCTACAGGCCACCCATCGCCCCAAAGAAGTGCTGTCGGAACTGCTGCGCATCGGTAATAAGGCGATTGTCTCCTTCCCGAATTTCGGTCATTGGCGCGCACGGTTTGATCTGATGTTTCGCGGGCGGATGCCGCAAAACCCCAACTTGCCGATCATGTGGTATGAAACCCCCAACATCCATTTTTGCACCGTGCGCGACTTTGTCGGCATGTGCGATGACATGGGGGTCAAGATCGAACGCTCCATGGTGCTCAATGAAAGCGGCTCGAAAGTCAGCATCGATAGCCATTCGCGCTTTGCCAATTTCTTTGGCAATCAGGCATTATTCATGCTGAGCAAATAATACGGGTGATTAATCACTTTTTTTGACTAATCAGTTTTGTGTTTCTGGCTGTCACAAACCGCCAATTTCCCCGTCTGAGTCCTGTCGCCGCCACGGCACATTTTTCAGACGGGGCCCACATGACAGCTTCAAAATTCTCCCAGATCTGCCGCACGACATTGATCGTCGCCACCCTCAGTTTACTGGCCGCCTGTTCGCAAAAGGCGGAAACGCTGAAACTGTCGGTCACCCAGTTTGGCACTGCCACCCAAGCCGCCTTTGACAGTTATGGCACCGCCTATGACGCGCAGTTTACCTCGTTTTCCAAGGCCCCATCGGCACAGCGCGATGAATTCGTCACCAACATGACCGACTTCACCGGCACGGTATCGGCATCGAACATTGATGTCCTGATCGATCCGGACGGGGCCAAAATTGATCCAAGTGTTGCACGACAATGGCAAGACACGCTGTCGGGTTTACGTACGCAATATCAGCAGTTTGTCGCGATTTTCGATAATATCGAAGCCGGGTCAGCACTGGGCGCATCCGCCGTCACACAGTCGGGCCCGATCCTTGAAAAACTGCGCGGGCAACTTGCCACCATCACCGGTGATTTCACCAAAAATCCACCCCAGTTGCTGGCCAAGCGCAGCACGCTGATCGCAAAGCTCAATGCCATCCGTGCTGATAAGACCGACGATCAGGACGCCCACACGCTGCGCTATCAGTTGTGGTGGCAAGATTGGCAGGCTTTGACCGAGGCCGAAAAACAGATGCAAACCGACACCCTGCGCAAGTTTGTTAGCGCTAACACCCTTGGAAACCGCCTGCAAAACCAGATCGACAATTATGCCCGCCTGGATGTCGCATCGCTTTTAAGTGCGGTTGAACAGGGCATTTCACTGGTCGGTGACATCAACAAAATGAGCCCGCAGGAATTGATCACGCAGGGCACAGCCTTGGCGCAAACTGCAACCAATTAGGGGGAAATCAACCATGCCCAATCTCGACAAACTGATCGCACAATCGAAAAAAGCCTATGTCGAAATCGCAACCGCCTATGACGCGGCCGATATCAATCAGAAAATCGTGCTGTCAGAAAGTGTGCAAAAGGCGCAATCGACACTGGTGGCCCTACAAACCGCCAACCTTGCGCAATCTGTGACCGTCACTGACGCCGATCTGGCGGAAATGAGCAGGCTGCGCGCCAAGATCAACAATGCCGCCGAACTGCAATCGGCCATCGAAGGCATTATAAGTCTGGTCAGCAAGTTTCTGGTTTAAGGGGGAGAGTTAGCTGTTCCAACGGTCCGCATCGGCATCGTCTGATGCCTTTGCGCTGACCCATTTTTCGCCGTTCTGGGTTTCTTCGCGTTTCCAGAACGGTGCCCGGGTTTTGAGGAAATCCATCACGAAATCGCAGGCCTCAAACGCGTCCCTGCGATGTGCCGACAGGGCAATCACCAGAACAATGCGTTCGCCGGGTTCCATCCGGCCAAACCGGTGCACGATGCGAATGCCATCAAGTTTCCAGCGATTGCCGGCTTCATCGGCGATTTTTTCAAGTTCGCGTTCGGTCATGCCGGGATAATGATCAAGGGTGAGTGCGGACACGGTGTCGCCACCATGAATATCACGCACCAACCCGACGAAACTGACCGCCGCCCCGATGTCTGTACGACCGTCGGTCAGGGCCGCAAGTTCGGCCCCCGGATCAAAATCATCTTGCTGAACGGAAACACGCGTCATGGCGACCTGCCTTTAATCCAGTCTCGTGTTAGTCGAGATGCTTAAGCCCGGTCCGCAGATAAAGATATCCGGTCTGAACCGTCACAATACCGGCAATCCACAGCAGGATATCCCCAATCAGGACCGACGGGATCATGTCAGGCGACGCATCGCCGACCAGAAGGAACCCGATGGCCAGAATCTGGGCAGTGGTTTTCCATTTGGCCAGAACCGTGACCGGCAGCGGCACCTTGAGCTCGGCCAAATGTTCGCGCAGGCCCGATACCATGATTTCGCGGCACATGATGATCACGGCCGGCAGCACAGAAAACCCGGCAATCCGTTCAAACGACACCATCATCATCAAGGCAGCTGCCACCAGCAACTTATCGGCAATCGGATCAAGGAACCGACCCAGCGGGGATACCACATTCATGCTGCGCGCCAGATACCCGTCGAAGAAATCGGTGATACCGGCGAAGGCAAACAACACAAAGCCCAACCAGTTGCCCAACGGGCCATCAATGTAAAATGATGCCACCAATGCCGGGATCACAACGATGCGCGACAAAGTCAGCAGATTGGGGATCTGGTTTTTCATGAACAGGCCTGTTTGCAGGTATTTATGGCGATGACTTCCGGTTCTAAGGCTTCTGCACTCCCCGAAGACGGGCAATTATTAAAGGCTTGGCGCCGGGATCACAAGGGGCGTCTTAAATTGCAATAAAACAGAAGCACTACGGCCTGCCCAATCACGTGTATTTGAACCGGCGCAGAATCAGCCATGGACCAAAATGACAATATTTGGCATATTTTGCCATCCGCTAAAAATGGAGTGTCCCGATGGCAACGATGAATGTCTCCCTGCCCGATCCCATGCGCGAATGGGTCGAAACCCAGATTGAAAGTGGCGAGTACGCCAGTTCCAGCGACTATGTCCGCGATCTGATCCGACAGGACCAACGCAAACAGAAGCTGCTTCAACGCGCCCTGACAGAAGGCGTGAACAGCGGACAAAGCCCACGCACGGTTGAAGACATCATGGACGCGGCCCACAAGAAATTGACGGATGGCTGAATACGTCCTGTCCAACAAGGCCGACGCCGACCTTGAAGGAATTTATATCTATTCCTATGAAACATTCGGAGCGCAACAGGCAGAGGGTTATTTCCTGTCATTGCGTGATTGCCTGAACAATCTTGCCGCATCCCCGCATATCGGACGTGATGCGGGGATGCTTCATCCCGGTATGCACAGCCATCATCATGGGCGCCATATGATCTATTACCTGATTGAAGAGAGCGGCATTTTCGTTGTCCGCGTCCTACATGATGCTATGGATAAAGAGCGGCATATGAGCGATGTGGAAAAACCCTAAGTATTTTAGTTCGCCCTTTTTGCATTGCTCAAACACCTTTCATTGCAACACAATGTCCGATGCATGCAGCAAATGAACCCGTCCCCCTTGGGAAAACAGAAATCGAGTTTACACAGAATGGGATCCTTGTAAGGGGTGAAGCACATGTATATCTGCGCCTCCTTCCAAAGCCCTGCTTGATTATTGAATGCGATGTCCCAACCCTCACTGACTTCCAGGTGGGGCATAACACATCAGTTCTCCTCATTGATAATGCCATCAATCTGAGGGTTATACTGCTTCAGGAGAAGGGAAAAAACGGCCAAAGCAAGCTGTTTTTTACGCCGGCTCGCGAGCCATGTACAGTGTTGGAAAAAGCTGATGAGCAGCTAGAAACTGTAACCTTCCAAATTCTAAATTTTGTGAAGTTCCATGGCAATCAACGACAAAAAATTGAGTTTGATGGCTGGGTAATCAGAATATCCCCCACACCGGGTTTTAGTGAAATCGAAAAAACACTCAAAGCTCGAGGTGGATATGCTGTCACGCATCAAGGCAAGCTTAGACAGTTAAATGGAAACACTTTTCCGATAGAAGATGCACAGCACATCCTTGAAAAACTACAACTGTACTTGTCATTTATTCGTGGTGCTTATTGTAGCCCCATCTCTCCAGTAGGTACCAATCGTCACGGCGAAGAAGTATGGAAACAATGGGGTACTCGTACAGTGGAACCGTGGGGATGGACACCATCCTTTTTTGATACTGTCCCATCAATTCCCCTATCAGAAATCTTTCCCGGCTTCTGGTCTGCTCTGGACAAAGACCCTGACCGAAAAAACGCAGTTCAAATCGCATTGCAGTGGTATTTGCGCAGTAACCGAAACAACGGCGACGTACATGGGGGACTATTTTTGTCCCAATCAGCACTGGAACGACTGGCAGACCTCTACAAGTTTAACAAGCCATCACGCAGCGACAAGAACATTAGAGATTTCCTCAGGACATTGAAGATTGATACGGAAATCCCATCCCCATTGAAAAGGCTTCAGAGTCTCGTCTGTAAACACCCAAATCCCTACGACGCATCAGATGGACCTTACGTTATTACGCGAGTTCGCAATAACCTTATCCATCCTGATCACAAATGGGGGAATCTTGCCGGTGACTTTGAATATCAAGCTTGGAATTTGGCGCAATGGTATGTCGAATTGGCTTTGCTTGCCATTTTTCGTTTCAACGGACAGTACGGCAACCGGCTTATACCCGCGCGACCAGTTTATATGGTTGAATCTGTTCCATGGGCAGCGGAACAAAAGGACTAGCTTCGTTCACCAAAAATGACTCTTTTGCTTAACGGCCAGCTCAATTTTCACCGTGGAAATGATCATAAATCTTTCGGGCCAAGGCCGCACTGATGCCGCCGACCGCTTCAAGGTCTGAAAGGCCCGCATCGGCGACACCGCGCGCAGACCCGAAATGGTGGAGCAGTGCCTTTTTACGGGCACCACCAACACCGGGCACCGAATCGAGCACACTTTTGCCGATTTGTTTGGCGCGTTTCGCACGGTGGGTGCCAATGGCCCAGCGGTGGGCTTCGTCGCGCAGGCGCTGGATGAAGTAAAGGACCGGGTCTTTCATATCAAGACGCACCGGGGCCCTGCCCGGAATGTGCAGCACTTCCTTACCAGCATTACGGTCAACACCCTTGGCAACCCCGACCAGCATGACATCCTCGATGCCGAGGTCTTCAAGCACGGCCTTGGCAACGCCAAGCTGCCCCAAGCCGCCATCAATCAGGCACAGGTCCGGCCATGTGCCGTTTTCGCGGTCCGGGTCATCCTTTTGTGCACGCGCAAAGCGGCGGGTCAGGACTTCGCGCATCATGGCAAAGTCATCGCCAGGTGCAATGTCGCCCTTGATGTTGAATTTCCGATAGGCGTTTTTAATGAAACCTTCTGGCCCGGCCGCAATCATGCCGCCGACCATGTTCGTACCCTGGGTATGGCTGTTATCGTACACTTCGATCCGTTCGGGCGTGTTTTCCAGATCCAGTTTATCGGCCAAATCTTCAAGCAATTTACGCTGGGTCGCACTTTCAGCCATGCGCCGCCCCAAGGCATCCTTGGCATTGGTCAGGGCATGTTCGACCAGCTTGCGCTTACCGCCGCGCTTGGGCACGAGCAATTCGATCTTGCGATCATTGTTCACACCAAGGGCGGTTTGCACCAATTCCTGACCTTCAATCTCGTGCGACAGGAAAATCTGTTTGGGGGCGGGTTTATCGGCATAGAACTGCCCGACAAAGGCCGACAGGATTTCGGGAATTTCAGCCGACTGTTCATGGCGCGGGAAGTACGACCGGTTGCCATAGTTCGAGCCGGATCGGAAAAAGAACACCTGAACGCAGCTTTGCCCGCCTTCGTGATGCAGGGCAATGACGTCGGCCTCTTCGACACCTTCGAGGTTGATGTCCTGATGCGATCTGATTTGGCTGAGTGCACGGATACGGTCGCGGTACATGGCCGCCTGTTCAAAATCCATCTTTTCCGACGCGGCAAGCATGTCAGATTCAAGCTGCTTGACGATATTCTGGCTGCGGCCCGTCAGAAAGTCGCGGCAGATATCAACAAGCCCGTCATAGTCCGGCTTGGAAATCCGGTCCACACATGGGGCCGAGCAGCGTTTGATTTGATAGAGCAAACAGGGGCGCGACCGATTGGAAAACACCGCATCGGTACAGGAGCGCAGCAAAAAGGCGCGCTGCAAATGGTTGATGGTGTTATTAACCGCCCATGCGGAGGCAAACGGGCCAAAGCAACTGCCGTCCTTGGCGCGCGCCCCGCGGTGTTTCACGATGCGCGGATAGTCATGGAGCTCGGTGATCAGGATATAGGGGAAGCTTTTGTCGTCGCGCAGCAGGATGTTGTAGCGCGGCTTGAGTTTCTTGATCAGGTTGGATTCAAGAAGAAGCGCCTCGGCCTCGGTATGGGTGGTGATGATTTCCATCCGCACCGTCTGGGCGATCATCCGGGCGATGCGCAGCGGCACCTGCATGATACGGGTATAGGACACCACCCGTTTTTTAAGGTTCTTGGCCTTGCCGACGTAAAGAACGCGATCCTTGTCATCAAGCATGCGGTAAACGCCCGCCGATCCCGGCATGGTTTTAAGCGCATTCTTGATCGCCTCGACACCCCGTGCGGCCCCACCTTCGAGCGTGTCACCATCAAGCGACAATCCGATTTCCCGTTTCGGGGCGTCATCCCCGCCGGGCATGTCGGAGGAAACAGGTGGCTTCATCAAGGGTCTCCGAAGTCAGGAAAATACATCCAAAGTTGTGACGGCTGTCACAGTTCGTCAGGCGTTTCGAACATAGCCGAAAAGATTAACATCGCAACAGGCACAGAGGGAATCGCCCCGGAAAAAAGATGTCCACCAAGACTGTGGATAACTATGTGGGTAATGCGGGGGCTATTGTCTGCACCCCTTGAGAGTCTTAACGTTCTATGAAGTGCCCAAATATTGGGCAAATCAACTAAGTATTTGTTTTAAAACAATAAAAAAACTGTCAACCTGAAATCATTCGGTAATAGAGTCGTAAAAAATGAATATTTCCCTTTGATTCCAACCTGCCAAATGCTTGTGCATAAGGACAAACACGATTCGCCCTAGAGGAATCACAGAGTCCCATGGTCGCAGTTTGTGAAAAAGTAAATTTTTTGCCTGATCGGGACGATAATCAACGGGTGATATTGTGCCGTTCGATTTCGACACCGACCGCGCTGACGTCTTCAAAGACGTCGAGCTTTTCAACCCGAACGATCACCTTGCGCACGCGTCTGTCGGCAAGACACATGTCGGCCAGTTTTTCCCCAAGTGTTTCCACAAGGTTCACATGACCATCCTGACAAATACGTCGGGTACCAACGACAAGATCTTCGTAGCTCAGAACGGTGGAAATATCATCATTCTGCACCCCGTCGCCTTCGAGTACTGCCAGATCAAGGTTGATCCGCACACGTTGGGGGGCTTCCTTTTCGTGATCATAGACCCCGATCGAGGTATGCATCACCATATCGCGCACAAAGACGCGGCGCAGGCTGACCGCCAAGTCTGTATCGGGCACGTCTGTGCCCGGCAAGTCCGTTTGGCGGAGGTCCGTATGGGACAAATCCGCAAAGGGCAACGTGGTAATCTTGGCGTCCTGTTTGAGGCCTGCGGTCATATTTCCGGTCTTCCTTGTGCTGCTATCTGCGGCCAGATGTCAGATCCGCATCCGACATCATTCTTCTGGCGTGTCATCGTCGCCACTGGGCGCCCAATCAAGATGCTGCCCGCCGTCAAGGGCTAACATTTGCCCGGTGATGGCCGGCGCGGCAAGGAAAAATCGAACCGCGTCGCAAATCTCTTGCGGGTTTGTCCCAACTTTCAGGGGTGTTTTCGCACATTGCTGATCGAAAACTTCCTGTGTTTGTCGGGTGCTAGGCAATGCCGGGCCCGGTCCGATGGCATTGACACGTATTTTTGGTGCCAAGGCCAGTGCCATGGTCTGGGTCAAGGTCCAAAGACCTGCTTTAGACAGGGTATAGGTCATGAAATGCGGATTAAGATTCCACACCCGTTGATCAATCATATTGATGATCAGGCCCTGACAATCGTCTGGCAGGCGTTTGGCAAATTGCTGACTTAGGACAAAGGGTGCGCGCAGGTTGGCTTCCATATGAAGGTCCCATCCTTCGCGCGTTGCACTTTTGACGTCATCATATTCAAAGGTCGATGCGTTATTGATCAGAATGCCAATCGGACCAAGGGCGGCCTTGGCTTCGCGCAGGATGCGATGGGTATCATCCTCGTTGGAAAGATCAGCAGAGATCACGCAGGTGCGTCGCCCAAGGGCGCGGATTTCATCGGCCAGATGTTCGGCATCTTTGCGCGAATGATGGCAATGCAGCGCAATGTCATAGCCGTTGTTCGCCAGATCAAGTGCGAGTGCGCGACCAATGCGTTTGGCGGCCCCGGTAATCAATACTGTTTTTGGCACATGATCCGTCATTCTGGCATCGCCCCGTTATGTCACATCAAACTTCATGGCATCGTTATTTTGCATCAGATGTTTTTGGGGGCCAATACCGCACCCCACCCATCTTTTACGCCGCGACCAGCTGGAAGACATAGACAAAATAGGCGATCACGAAAACCACACCGGCACTGCGCGACAGTTTGCGGAACGCAAAAGTCACCAGCAAAAGCGCAACCGTCACCGCCAGCATGATCCAAAGGTCAGACGCCAGGATTTGAGCCGGAACCGGTATCGGCGTGATCAGCGAAACGCCGCCAATGATCACCAGAAGGTTCAACAGGTTTGAGCCAAACACATTGCCAAGCGCAACATCGGAATGTCCGCGGAATGCGGCAACCATGGAGGCGGCAAGTTCGGGCAAGGATGTGCCAAAAGCCACAAGGGTTAGGCCAATTACCGCCTCGGAGACACCAAACTCACGGGCGACCGTCACACCACCATCGACCAGCCATTCCGCGCCAAACATCAAGGCGACAATCCCGATCACGGTTGCAATGATCGGCTTGAACCAGCCTGAGGGCACCTCGCCGACTTCATCGACCTCTTCTTCGTGCAGGTTACTGGCGTGGCTAGGCATGTTTTTGTCGTGCTTATAGGTGAAGTACCAGATCGCGACCAACACACACAGCATCACCGCCCCGGCCCAGCGTTCAATCACGCCAAACATGCACAGCCCGATAAACAAGAGCGTGCCCAGCAACATCGCCCCACCATCGCGCACAACCGTTACACGGCCTGCTGCAATAGGTTTAAGCAAGGCCACGGCCCCCAGGATCAGCAATATATTGGCGATATTTGATCCAACCACATTCCCCATCGCGATATCGGCAGTACCTTTGAGCGATGCGTTCAGCGATACAACAAATTCCGGCGCGGACGTGCCCGCCGCCACGATGGTCAAGCCGACAATAACCTTGGACACCCCCATCAAAAGGGCAAGGCCAACAGCCCCCCGAACGATGAATTCGCCACCCGCGGTCAAAAGGACAAGACCGGCGATAATCTGAATATAAGGGATCAACTGTTCCAAGATGTGTTTGCTCGTATTGATTATATCGTTAATTCAGGCCCAACCGGTAATTCAGGCCCATCCAATTCAGGCCCATCTGGGCCCGCGGAACATGGCATTCCGCAAGATGAATGGCAAGTCATCAGGACATGACAATTGTCACAACAATCACGTCCCCATGCATCAAAGCCATCAATGTCACGCATTCTGCTGTTGTGCGGGGGCTGCCGCCTGTCGATCAGATTTCCATGAGACGGGCGGGGTTATTTTCGTTATTCTAGTATTCTTGGTAATTTCAAATATTTAACCGCGTGTTGGGCCAATCAAACCATGCATCACGGCGTTCTGTTCGAGTTATTCCTGATCCTGACGGCGGCGGTGATCGCCGTGCCGCTTGCCCATAGGTTGCGGGCAAATTCCATCATCGGATTTCTGATTGGCGGTTTTTGCATCGGCCCGTTCGGGTTCGGACTGATCAATGAGCGTCAGGACATTGCGACGGTTGCCGAACTTGGCGTTGTGTTTTTGTTGTTCATGATCGGGCTTGAGCTGTCGCGCGAACGTCTGCGCGTGATTGGCGGGCGGTTTGCCGTGCTTGGCCTGTTCCAAATTGGCGTCTCGATGGCGGTGCTGTTTGCCGGGTTGGCCGTCCTTGGCTTTAGCGTGCCCAGTGCCGTGGTGATTGCCGGCGCGTTGGCCTTATCATCGACCGCGATCATTTTAAAACAGCTTTCCGACGATAGGCAGCTCCATACAAAGTTTGGGAGGGCCGCCCTTGCCATTTTGCTGATACAGGATGTGGCGGTTGGTCCGTTCCTGATCATGGTGCAGGCCGCAGGGGATGCTGGAACCGAAACCAGCCCATGGGTCAGCATTCTGACCGGGATTGGGGCGGTTTGTGTTTTATTGCTGGTCGGGCGCTATTTGTTGCCGCGCCTGTTTCGCTATATCGCGCTTCTTAAGAACCCGGAACTGTTTGCCATTGGCACATTGTTTGTTGTTCTGGCCGCCAGCACGCTGACCGAAGTTGCCGGACTTTCGATGGCACTTGGCGCCTTTATCGCCGGTGTGATGCTGGCTGAGACCGAATTTCGCCATCAGATTGAGGCCGACATCACCCCGTTTCGCGGTGTTTTCCTGTCGCTGTTTTTCATGTCGGTGGGCATGTCGGTCAATGCCGATATTGTGTTTACCCAGTTTGGCACCATTGTCATTTGGCTGATTGCGCTGATTGGCACGAAAACGGGCCTTCTGTTTGTTCTGGCATTGATGGCCCGCTTTGAAAAAGGGTCGGCGTTGCGTGTTGGCATGAGTTTGGCCGCCGGCGGCGAGTTTGCCTTTGTCATGCTGGCACTGGCCGCACAAAATGGCGCGATTGCGCCAGATCTTGTCGCGGTGATGATCCCGGTGGTTGCCCTTTCGATGGCGTTGACCCCGACATTGATGACCATCGGGCAACGCATTGAAGAAAAGCTCCATCCCAAAGAAGACGACCAGCTTGGCCCGATTGAAGCCGAAACCGAGGGGCTCCAGCAGCATGTTCTGGTCATCGGGTGCGGACGTGTTGGTCGGGTTTTGGCGAGATTGTTAAAAACCCGCAACATTCCCTATGTGGTTCTTGATAGCGATGCACTACAGGTTTCACGCGGGCGGGCCGAAGGATTACCGGTGTATTTTGCCGATGGGTCACGACCGGAAACATTCCGGGCTGCGCACACAGACGAAGCAAAAATTGCGGTCGTTGCATTGGGAAACCCGCATGCGACCGAAAAAGCCGTTGCCCTGCTCCGTCATTACTATCCGCATTTGAAAATCTTTGCCCGCGCACAGGACATTACCCATATCGGGCCGCTGTCGCGCAGTGGGGCGGATGCGGCCATTCCCGAGGTGCTTGAAACCGGGTTGCGGCTTTCAGATCATGTGTTGGCGGCCTGCGATGTGCCGCAAGAAGAAATTGATGCCGAAATCGCCAAGTTCCGACGTGCTGACATGTTGCTGATGAATGAGCTGGCCCCGCGTACGCAGCGCCGCAAGGCCGAAGCGGCAGGCTCGGCTAAGCCTGCGTCTGGCTCTGGCCCCAAAACACCAAAAGCCAAAAAAGACGGCAAATAAACCAAAACCCCCACGCAAAACGCGATGGGGGTTTCTATCTTCAGGTCGCCAAAACAGGTTTGGGTGAACTACGCAGCGGTTTCTGAGTCCAGTGCATAGCCCGCCGCACGCACGGTGCGGATGATGTCGCGGGTCCCTTTGACGTCATTAAGCGCCTTACGCAGACGGCGGATATGGACATCAACTGTGCGGGTTTCGACATAAATGTTCGGGCCCCAGACCGCGTTAAGCAGTTGTTCGCGTGAGAAAACCCGGCCCGGATGCTCAAGGAAATAGCGCAGCAGACGGAATTCCGTCGGACCCAGATGGATGGCCTTGCCATTGCGGCTGACACGGTGGGCGGCGAGATCCATTTCGATATCGGAATAGATCAACTGCCCTTGTGGTTGCGCCGGACCGGACCGGCGCAACAGCGCACGAATACGGGCCAGCAATTCGCCAATGGCAAACGGCTTGGTGACATAATCATCGGCCCCGGTATCAAGGCCGCGAATGCGATCGCCTTCTTCACCGCGCGCGGTCACCATGATCACCGGCACATCGCGGCTTTCAGGTTTACGGCGGATCTGACGGCAGACCTCAATCCCCGACATGACCGGCAACATCCAGTCCAAAAGAACCAGATCAACATGGGTTTCGGCCATGATTTTCAACGCTTCGTCACCGTCCCCGGCTTCGACAACCTGCATCCCCTCGCGTTCGAGGTTGTAGCGCAACATGGTCACGATTGCGGCTTCGTCCTCGACGATTAGAACCGTTGGGTCCATCTTCCTATGCTCCAGTGTCACTCATTCGGTTCGACAACAGCAAAGTTTGCTGCATCGTTTTTTGGCCGACCATCTGTCGGCAGGTCTTCGCCTTTGATCCGATAGTAAATCGTCTCGGCGATATTGGTCGCATGGTCGCCAATCCGTTCAATGTTTTTGGCAATGAACAGCATGTGCGTCGATGCGGTAATGTTACGCGGGTCTTCCATCATGTAGGTCAGCAATTCGCGGAACAGCGAATTGTACATGTCATCGACTTCCTGATCGCGGGCCCAGACACGCTGTGCCTTTTCCGCATCGCCTTCGATATAGGCGTCAAGAACGTCCTTGATGATTTCCTGTGCCAGACGCGCCATGTTCGGGATGACCTGAACCGGGCGGATCGGCGGGATCTGATTAAGGACCTGGGCGCGCTTGGCGATGTTTTTCGCAAGATCGCCAATTCGTTCCAGATCGTTTGACAGCTTCAGGGTTGTCACCACCTGACGCAGATCGTCTGCCATCGGCTGACGCAGGGCCAGCAGACGGACAGCAAAATCCTGAACTTCCTGTTCAAGCATATCAATACGATGATCGGAAATAATGACCTTTTCAGCCAGTTCCGAATCGCGTTTGACAATGGAGCGGATTGCAGAGATCAGCTGGCTTTCCGCAAGCCCGCCCATCTGCGAGATGATGTTGTTCAGACGGGTCAGTTCCTCGTCGAACGAACTCACGATATGTGTTTTGTCGTCAGCCATTTAAATCGCTCTCCTGCGGGCGCTTAACCGAAGCGGCCGGTGATGTAACCCTTGGTGCGTTCGTCTTTTGGGTTGGTGAAAATCTGATCGGTTTCCCCAACTTCAACCAACTTTCCAAGATGGAAGAAAGCCGTGCGTTGCGACACACGTGCAGCCTGCTGCATGGAGTGGGTCACAATCACGATCGTGTAGTTCGAACGCAATTCATCAATCAATTCTTCGACCTTGGCAGTCGCAATCGGATCAAGTGCCGAGCACGGCTCATCCATCAGGATGACTTCCGGGCTGACGGCAACCGCGCGTGCAATGCACAGGCGCTGTTGCTGACCACCGGAAAGTCCGGTTGCCGGCGACTGAAGACGATCTTTGACTTCCTTAAGCAAGCCCGCACGTTCGAGCGAGGTCATGACGATTTGATCAAGCTCATCGCGCGAATTGACCAACCCATGGATCCGCGGGCCATAGGCCACATTGTCATAGATGGTTTTCGGGAACGGGTTTGGTTTCTGAAACACCATCCCGATGCGCGCGCGCAGCTGAACAACGTCGATGCGTTTGTCATAGATGTCGCGGCCATCAAGGGTGACTTCGCCTTTGATGGTAACACCGTCAATCGTATCGTTCATGCGGTTCATGCAGCGCAGGAACGTTGATTTACCACAGCCCGACGGGCCGATCAGAGCGGTGACCTGACGTTCGACGATATCAAGATTGACATCAAACAGCGCCTGATTGTCGCCATAGGAAAGATTAAGGTCACGTGCCGTCATTTTTGGGCTTGCGACGGACGGCTGTGCCGTCATTGCGCTTTGAGATACAACAGCCATTTTACCACTTCCGTTCAAATTTCTTGCGCAGATACACGGCAAATCCGTTCATCAGAACCAGGAAAGCCAGCAACACCATAATCGCCGCCGAGGTTTTCTCGACAAAGGCACGTTCCGGGCTATCGGCCCAGAGATAGATTTGCACCGGCAGAACCGTGGCCGGGTCCAGCGCCCCGCCCGGGATATCGACAATAAAAGCAACCATGCCGATCATCAAAAGCGGTGCGGTTTCACCAAGAGCCTGCGCCATGCCAATGATCGTCCCGGTCAGGATGCCCGGCATTGCCAATGGCAACACATGATGGGTGACAGTCTGAACCGGGGAAGCACCAAGGCCAAGGGCGGCCTGACGGATAGACGGCGGCACCGCCTTGATCGCGGCACGCGAGGCAATAATAATCGTCGGCAATGTCATCAGCGCCAGCGTCAAGCCACCGACAACCGGGGCGGAACGCGGCAGATGCATGACATTGAGGTAAACCTCAAGACCGAGCAAACCAAACACAATCGACGGCACGGCAGCGAGGTTGTTGATATTGACCTCGACAATCGTGGTGAAGCGATTTTTCGGTGCGAATTCTTCCAAATAAACCGCCGCAAACACCCCGATCGGGAAGGAAAGGGCCAAGGTCACCATCAGGGTATAGAGCGAGCCAACAGCCGCCCCCCAGATGCCTGCCAGTTCCGGTTCACGGGAATCGCCATTGGTAAAGAAACGGCTGTGGAACTGTTTTTCCACCGCACCGTCCGATTTCAAGCTGTCGTACCAGGCGATTTCCTCGTCATTGAGACGACGGCTGCCTTCGTCAACATCGGCACTGATGTAGCCTTTGTTGAGCATGTCAAAATCATCGCCGGAAATCAGCCAGACCTTACGGGTTTGACCGATCAGACCGGGGTTTTCCATCACACGTTCGCGCAGGTCATAAGATGCCCCGCCCGAAACAATTGCGTATAGATCACGTTTTGCCTGACGCGATGTGACGTCGGGGAACCGGTCACGCAGGGCCTGTTTGATCAGGCCGTCAAAGTTGGCCTTGCCGATCACCGCAGGATCACCGGTGCCGTCAGGATCAATCTCGGCGGCGTCAAAGGTCACTTCAAGCTGGACATAGGTCTGGAAAAAGGCGGTGTAGCCTTTGGACCCAATCGACCCGGCCAGAACAAACAATGCCAGAAGCGCAAGCGCGATTGCGCTCAGGCCATAAATTTTAAAGCGGCGTTCTGCGGCGTAACGTTTTTTGATGTTACGGGCAATTTTCGGGCTGTCCCAGTCAACCGGCTTGTGCAGATTGTCCGAGATTACCTTGGCCGCGGCTCTATCTTCCATAAGAGATGCCATATCAGTCATATTTCTCGCGATACTTCTGAACAACCTTAAGGGCAAATACGTTCAAGCCCAAGGTGACAAGGAAAAGAACCAGCCCCAACGCAAAGGCCGACAGGGTTTTTGCACTGTCAAACTCCTGATCGCCGACCAACAGTGTGACGATCTGAACCGTTACCGTGGTTACCGCCTGTAGCGGGTTGACCGTCATGTTCGCGGCAAGCCCTGCGGCCATCACCACAATCATGGTTTCACCAATCGCACGCGACACCGCCAGAAGAACCGCACCAACAATACCGGGCAAGGCTGCGGGGAAAATCACGTGACGGATGGTTTCCGATTTTGTCGCACCAAGCCCATATGACCCATCGCGAAGCGATTGTGGCACCTGCGACATCACGTCATCAGACAGCGAGGAGACGAACGGAATGATCATGACGCCCATCACAAGACCGGCAGCAAGCGCACTTTCCGAACTGACATCCAGACCAAGGATCGCGCCATTGTCGCGCAGGAACGGGGCAACGGTCAGGGCAGCAAAGAAGCCATAGACAACCGTCGGAACGCCTGCGAGAATTTCAAGGGCTGGTTTGGCCACCGCACGGAATTTCGAGGAAGCATATTCACCCATGTAAATGGCCGAAAACAGACCAACCGGTACTGCCACCGCCATCGCAATCAGGGTAATCAGCAACGTCCCGACAAACAGCGGGATGGCGCCAAAGGCCCCGTCCGATGCAACCTGATCCGCACGGATCGCGGTTTGCGGGCTCCATTCAAGGCCGAACAGAAACTCAAGCGGGCTGACTTTGCTAAAGAAATGTATCGCTTCGAACATAAGCGAAAAGACAATTCCCACCGTTGAGAGGATCGCAATCGCCGAACAGGTGATCATGATCCAGCGTGAAATACGCTCAACGTTGTTGCGTGCACGCATGTCGGGATCAATCTTGCGATAGGACAACGCAATCCCGGTCGTGGCAACCGCAAGCATCACAACAACCAGTGCCGCATTGGCAATGGTTTGCAAATTTGCCAGACGCCGCCCGGCGTCAATGATTTCGGGCGAGACGGACAAATGTTGTCCGTTGCCCTCTGCAATCAGTGAAATGCTGTTAAGGGCAAGCGAGAGCTGCCCGGTGTTGCTCGTGATTTCGGCTGGTAGATCCGAGACAATCATCGCTTCGATGATCGATCCCTGAAAAACATACCAGACAACCACCAGCAACAATGCAGGAAGACCACACCACAAAGCGACATACATGCCGTAATGGGCGGGCAAGGAATGAAGGTTACTGTACCGACCGCCCGAAAGGGCAATCGCCCGCTGACGCCCGAAATAAAAGGACAGCGCACAAAGTGCGGCAACCGCGAGCAACAGGAAAGACAGGGACATTACTTTAAATCCGTTTGCCAGGTGGGCCTGCAGAAATCACATCGAAAGGCCAATAGGACAAAAACAATAAATTAATCAAGCCTGGAAACAAAGAAACCGATGGCGACCCATGCCGCCACCGGTTGAAGTATCACGTTACATGCTCAGCGGCGAAAGATTCATCGCAGCGTTACGAACTGTTTCACGCTCTTTTGCATCCATCGGGATCAGACCACGATCAGCAAGGTAACCTTCGTCACCCCAAGCTTTGTCCGCGGTGAACTCAGCCAGGTATTCTTCAATACCCGGGATGGTGCCGACGTGTGCGTTCTTTACGTAGAAGTAAAGCGAACGCGAAACCGGGTAATCACCAGCAGAGATTGCTTCGAAGGTCGGTGATACGCCATTGATCATCGAACCCTGAAGTTTGTCGCCATTCTGGTCGAGGAAGGAGAAACCAAAGATGCCAAGTGCGTCTTTGTTGGCTTCAAGCTTCTGAACGATCAGGTTGTCGTTTTCGCCAGCTTCAACGTAGGCACCGTCTTCACGAACGCCAGCGCAAACAGCTTTGTGCTGATCAGAGTTGCTCTCTTTAAGAGCAGCAATGGCTGGGAATTCGTCGCAAGCTTCTTCAAGTACCAGCTCGGTGAAAGCATCACGGGTACCGGAGGTCGGCGGCGGGCCGAGAACTTCGATTTTAACGTCCGGCAGGCTCGGATCGATTTCCGACCAAGTGGTGTAGAAGTTATCTACAAGCGACTTGCCGTCTTTGGACGGAACGATTTTAGCAAGAGCAAGGAAGATCTGCTCTTTGGTCAGGTCAAGTTCAGGTGCTTCGTTGGAGTTCGACAGAACAATACCGTCATAGCCAACTTTAACTTCGGTGATTTCCGAAATGCCGTTAGCAGCACATTTTTCAACTTCGGACTTCTTGATGCGACGCGAAGCATTGGTGATGTCGGGATGCTGTTCGCCAACACCGGCACAGAACAGCTTCAAACCACCGCCAGAACCGGTTGATTCAATAACCGGAGTCTTGAAAGAGGTGGTTTTACCGAATTCTTCAGCAACTGCGGTTGCGAAAGGAAACACGGTGGACGAACCAACGATACGAATCTGGTCACGTGCCTGGGCAGCGCCAGCAAAGGCAACGCTCATCAGCGCCGCAACAGCAAGAGTCTTCTTCATGGTATATTCCCCAATGGTTGTTCCACTTCGGAACGGTGCAACGATCTGCGAGCCGGACTCTACCGCTGGGTGCTTACGGTATTGTGTCGCTTTTATTAAGCTTATGTGACAACGCATTTTGGATGCAAAAATACTGAATTTTATACAATTAAATCAATTGATTAGATTGATCTCGATTTGGGTTTTTGCCGCGTTGATTCCACGTTTTCACGCCCCAAACGAGCCAAACACGAATTTTCGTTACAAAAACTGTAACAGAGCAATCGCAGCCCGATGGTTTTCCATCCCCTGTCGCGGCAACGCGGGCGTTAATTCCGAGCTATGACTTTACATATTGCGCATTCCACGCAAGTCTTAGTTAGAAGGTAACAAGATCGTAGTGCATCGAATGTGCGCGTGACAAACACAGGAGAAGAAACATGAGCAGTGCTTCACTCGACGAAATTCAGGAACTGATCCAGAAGCTGTCGGGGGAACTCGGCGACATGTCCGAAGCCGCGTCGCGCCATATCGATGAATTGCATATGGCGGTAAATAACGTCGCATCGCACGTTCTGGCAATTGAAGCGATTCTCGCCCTTGTCGTGCAAAAGGTCGATATTGATGATGCTGCCGCGTTGCAGTGGATTCGTGACAAGACCGCCGCATTCGCCGAGGATAGCTCCGAAGGGTCGGCTGCCGAAGGCATCGCGCAAAGCCTGCTGGGTAAAGAATCCTGACAAAACTGCGCTTTTAAGTCGATCAGGCCAATGCATTACGGCGACGCCCCCTAAAAAGAAAGTCGGCTCCCTGTTAAGGGTGAGCCGACTTCTTTATGTGTACAGCAGGAAAGACCGAAGCTAGTTGGCACCTTGAAGCGAAGGTGCTTTTAACTTCGACGGCCTTGGGCCACCAGCGGCCCAGTCAAGCAACTGGACGGTATGAACGACTTTCAGATCATCTGTTTCGATCTGGATCATGCAGCCAATATTGCCCGTCGCGACAAGGTCCGGGTTGGTATTGCGAATGTTCCCGCGTTTGCGTTCCTGCAACTGACCGGCAATTTCAGGCTGTAGCAGGTTATAAACCCCGGCCGATCCACAGCACAGATGCCCTTCGGCAATCTCAGCCACGTCAAATCCGGCCATTTTCAAAAGGTCGCGCGGCGGGCGGGTGATTTTCTGGCCATGTTGCATCGAACAGGCGGAATGATAGGCCACGCGCGGATTGCCATGATCAGCCTTGGCAAAGACATCTGCATCAACATCAAGCTCGGCAAGATATTCGGTGATATCGCGCGCAAGGGATGAGATTGTTTTGGCCTTTTGGGCATATGCCGGGTCATTCGCAAGCATATGGCCATAATCCTTGACTGTCGTGCCACAGCCAGATGCCGTGATGACCACCGCATCAAGTCCGTCACCGGCCAGCTCGGCAGTCCAGGCATCAATATTGCCCTTGGCCTGATGATGGGATTTTTCTTCCTTACCCATGTGATGGACAAGTGAGCCGCAACAGCCCGCACCCTTGGCAACCACGACCTCAATCCCAAGGCGGGTGAGGAGACGCACCGTCGCCTCGTTGATTTCGGTTTCAAGAACCTGTTGCGCACAGCCCGTCAGGATTGCCACCCGGCCTTTGCGTTTGCCAATTGCCGGGATGATTTGCGGCTTATCGACCCAGCTGGGGGTCGGAAGGGAACGTGCGCCCATCTTGACCATGCCCTTAAGACGGCCGGGCATCAGTTTGGCAAACGGGGCGGCAAATTTTGCGCCGATCATCGACAGGCGAAACAGGGTCGGGCTGGGCACGACAATCGCCAACATTTTACGCAGAAGCTTATCACCCAAGGGCCGGTCATAGGTTTCTTCGATGTGGGCACGGGCATTATCGATCAAGTGCATATAATCGACACCCGACGGACAGGTCGTCGTGCACGACAGGCACGACAAACAGCGATCAAGGTGCTTTACTACCCGGTCGGTCGCCGGTTGATCGTTTTCGAGCATATCCTTGATCAGATAGATCCGCCCACGCGGACTATCGAGTTCATCGCCAAGGGTCACAAAGGTCGGACAGGTCGCCGTACAGAACCCGCAATGCACACATTTGCGCAGGATCTGCTCACTTTCGGCGATCATCGGGTTTTCAAGCTGGGCGGCGGTGAAATTGGTTTGCATTATGCACCCTCCCCGTTTGCGCTCGGCGGGGAAAGTCGCCCCGGATTAAGGATACCTTCCGGGTCAAAGTTCTGTCTGAGCTTTGCATTGATCCGGGCCAAGGCCGCATTTTCCGGATGGAAAACGGCGATACCTTCGCGAATTTCGGCCGGGGCACGCACAAGAACCGCCTGCCCGTCAGAAGCCCCGGCAATATCGCGCACCTGCTGTGCCATCGCATCTGATCCTGTGATCTGCAGCCAGATCAGGCCACCGGCCCAATCCATCATGACCCGGCCCCCGGTGACATCCATCAAACGTTCGGCGACCGCACCGCCCGATGCAGGTGGCACCGAAACCCGCCATAACAGGCTGACGTCGCCAACGGGGACAAAGGGCTTCACATCTGCCACACAGTGCCAAAGATGCTGGCTGTAACTTTCGGCCAACGGGCGAGTTTCGCCGTATTGCGCCAGCAGTTTACACAGCGCTTCTGACCGCCATGAGACCGAGGGTGCGGGCCCTTCTATGCGTACGACAACCAGACCACTTCCCATTTCCTGCGCCACATCGAGTGATTTCACATCATCTGATGAAATCCATGCGGCAGCCGATACTTCGTTTTCGCTACCCAGTGCGGCCGTCATGACCTTGCCTGCAATTTTGGGATCATCACAGGCAACAAGGATGCTGGCCGATTGTTCATCGCACGGCATGACTTTCAAGTTCACCGTATGCATGACGCCCAATGTGCCAAACGATCCCGACATCAGTTTTGATAAATCAAAGCCGGTGACATTTTTCATCACCCGGCCCCCGGATTTAAAATCCTCGGCCCGGCCCGAAACGGCTTCGAACCCCAACAAATGGTCACGGGCGGCCCCGACCTTAATCCGGCGTGGTCCAGCCATATTGGTTGCCACAAGGCCACCAATGGTTCCGGCGTCGGGCACAACATCATCGCCCAATAGGGCTGGGAAATTTCCGGGCTCAAAGTGAAATTGCTGATTTTTCTCGGCCAAGGCGGCCTTTATTTCGGCCAACGGCGTGCCTACACGGGCAGAAATCACCAGTTCTTCCGGCTCATAAAACAGAATGCCTGACAGTTTGGAGCAATCGAGAACCGTGTCGGCCAAAACAGCATGGCCAAAGGCGCGTTTGCTGCCTGATCCGATGATTTCAAGCGGGGTCTTGGACCCAAGCGCCCAGCCAACCGCGTCACGCAGTTGATCAGGCGTGGTGGGGGAAAGTACATCCACCATAATTATCTCTCTTCCTCTCCTGAGCTGTGCCAATCGGATTTGCGGGAACCGGTTGGCCAGCCTTTGTTTTGTCGTTGGTCTTGTTTTGTCGTGTCTAAAAGCGCGGGATGGTCGGGAATTTGTCGGCAACCGCCTTGGCATGCAGGGTTTTAAGTTCTCCGCAGCCATGCAAGGTCGGGAAGACCTTGCCGGGGTTGAGCAACTGGTCCTCATCGAACGCCATTTTGATGCGTTCCTGATGCTTCATGTCGTCGCTGGTGAACATTTCGCCCATCAGGTCGCGCTTTTCGACGCCGATGCCATGTTCACCGGATAAAACGCCGCCGACCTCGACACAGAGTTTCAGGATGTCACCGCCAAAGGCCTCTGCGCGTTCAAGATCGCCCGGTTTGTTGGCATCAAACATGATCAGGGGGTGCAAATTGCCGTCGCCTGCATGAAACACGTTTGCCACGCCAAGCCCGTGACGCTGCGAGAGAACCTGCATGCCGGCCAAAACCTCGGCCAGACGGACACGCGGGATGGTGCCATCCATGCACATATAGTCCGGAGAAATGCGACCAATCGCCGGAAAGGCATTTTTGCGCCCCGACCAGAACAGAAGACGTTCTTCTTCGCTTTCGGAAATGCGCGAATACACCGCACTGAAATCCTTGGCAATCTTGCCAACCCGTTCGATCAGATAATCGACCTCAACCTGTGGGCCATCAAGTTCGACCAGAAGCAGGGCTTCGACATCGAGGGGATATCCGGCATGGACAAAATCCTCGGTCGCCTTGATCGCCGGGGCATCCATCATTTCAAGTCCACCGGGAATGATCCCGGCCGCAATAATCGCAGCAACGCATTTTCCGCCTTCTTCAGACGAATTAAAGCCCAGAAGCAAGGCGCGCGCCGTTTCAGGTTTGCGCAAAATACGGACCGTCACCTCGGTCACAATGCCAAGCAACCCTTCGGATCCGGTGATAATGCCCAAAAGGTCGTAGCCGGTCTGGTCAAGCCCCTTACCGCCGACACGCAGGATTTCACCTTCGATCGTGACCATTTCAACGCCAAGTACGTTATTGGTCGTAAGCCCGTATTTAAGCGAATGCACCCCGCCGGAATTTTCGGCAATGTTGCCGCCAATCGAACAGGCGATCTGGCTGGACGGATCAGGCGCGTAATAGAACCCCTTGTGTTCGACCGCGCGCGTGATGCCAAGGTTGGTGACACCGGGCTGCACAACAGCCGCCCGGTTGTCCCAATCAATGTTGAGCACGCGGTTGAATTTCATCATACTAATCGTAATCGCATCGGCCATCGGCAAGGCCCCGCCCGAAAGGCCGGTGCCCGCACCGCGCGGCACAACGCGGATTTTATGGGTATGACAATATTTCAGAATGGCTGCGACCTGCCCGGTGTTTTCGGGCAGGACCACAATCATCGGCAATTGCCGATAGGCCATCAAACCATCGCATTCATAGGGCCTGAGCTGATCCTCATCGACAATCACACCACCGGGCGAGGGAATAATATCCCTCATGGCGGCAATAATATCCTTGCGACGTGCAAGCGTGTGTTGATCAGGCTCAGGCATCCTAAGCATCGGTGGTTTACTCCGTTAGTTCGATCAGCAAGTCCTTGCTGTCGACCTGTGTACCGGCAGGCGCGTGGATGGTTGCCACCGTGCCGTCCTTTTCCGCATGAACTGCGGTTTCCATTTTCATGGCTTCGAGCGAGCACATCACATCACCAGCCTTGACCTTCTGGCCTTCGGCGACATGCACCTCGACCACCAGCCCCGGCATTGGGGCTGCTATGTGAAGTTTGTTGCCGTCTTCGGCCTTGGGTCGAACCTTGCCCGTGGCGGCAAGGGTTTTGTCGGCGACCTTGACCGTTCGGGGTTGACCGTTGAGTTCGAAGAACACCGTGCGCTGACCTTCGTCGTCACCGCCCTCGGACGTTGTCAGATAGCGAATGACAAGCGTCTTGCCCTTTTCCAGATCAACCGAGATTTCATCGTTCTGGTTCATCCCGTAGAAAAAGACCGGGGTTGGCAGCACCGACACATCGGCGTTGTGGCTGCGGTGTTCGGCGTAATCAAGGAACACCTTGGGATACATCACATAGGATGCAACCTCCGCATCGCTGATGTTGCGATGGGTTTTCTTTTCGATCTCCTTGCGGGTTGCTTCGAAATCAATCGGTGGCAATGACTTGCCCGGACGATCCGAAAGGGCTTCGCCGCCTTTGAGAACCTTACGCTGCAAGGCTGGCGGGAAGCCGCCGACCGGCTGACCGATTTCACCACGGAAGAAGGAAATCACGCTATCGGGGAAGGTAATGTCCTTTTTCGGATCAAGAACGTCTTCCTCGCTTAAGCCCGATGTCACCATCATCAGCGCCATATCACCCACAACCTTGGAGCTTGGCGTGACCTTGACGACATCGCCAAACATCTTGTTGACCGCCGCATAGGCCTTGGAAACTTCGGGCCAGCGATCATCAAGGCCCAGGGCACGTGCCTGTTGGCGCAAATTGGTGTATTGGCCACCCGGCATTTCATGGACGTAAACGTCCGACGTGCCGCTTCGAATGTCACTTTCAAATCCGGCGTAGTAGCGACGGATTTGTTCCCAATAGGTCGAAACTTCCTTAAGGGCCTCGGTATTGAGGCCCGGATCGCGGGGCTGACCGATATAGTTGTTGGCGATGGAGCCAAGGTTTGGCTGGGATGTCAGACCAGACATCGAATCCATGGCGGCATCAACCGCATCGACCCCGGCATCAATGGCGGCAATCACCGTGGCGGCTGAAATGCCGCTGGTGTCATGGGTGTGGAAATGGATCGGGATATTGACCGTGTCTTTAAGCGCCTTGACCAGTTCGGTCGCCGCGGCCGGACGCAGCACACCGGCCATGTCCTTAAGCCCCAGAATATGGGCACCGGATTTTTCCAGCTCGCGCGCCATACTGACATAGTAATCAAGGTTATATTTCGGGCGGCTTTTGTCGTAGATGTCACCCGTATAACAAATGGTCGCTTCGCAGAGTTTATCGGTTTTAAGCACCGATTCCATCGCGACCTTCATGTTTTCAACCCAGTTCAGGCTATCAAACACCCGGAAGACATCCATGCCGTGTTCAGCGGCCTGCTTAACGAAGTAATCCACCGCATTATCGGGATAGTTCGTATAGCCCACCGCGTTTGAGGCGCGCAAAAGCATTTGTGTGAGGATATTGGGAACCCGTTCACGCAGCTTGACCAGACGGTCCCATGGGTCTTCGTTGAGGAACCGCATGGCGACATCAAACGTCGCCCCACCCCAGCATTCGAGCGAAAATAGTTCAGGCAGGCCATGCGCATAATAGGGTGCGATTGCCAGCATGTCGTATGTGCGCATGCGGGTCGCCAACAGTGACTGATGGGCATCGCGCATGGTGGTATCGGTGATCAGAACGCGGTCCTGATCCTTCATCCAGCGGGAGAAACCTTCTGGTCCCAATTGATCAAGTTTTTGCTTCGTACCGGGACGAATTTCATCCAGATCAATTGATTTTGGCATCACCGGATCATGCAGATTGGTCGGGACAACCCGGCCTTCGACCTCTGGATTGCCATTGACCGCGACTTCGCCGATGAAGCGCAGAAGACGCGTTGCACGGTCGCGACGACGCACGAATTTAAACAGGTCGGGCGTTTCATCAATGAAGCGCGTGGTATATTCACCAGCCCGGAATTTCGGGTGATTGATCAGGTTTTCAAGGAACGCCAGGTTTGTGGCAACACCGCGAATACGGAATTCACGCAATGCGCGGTCCATACGGTCCACAGCTTCGCGCGGGGTACTGCCCCATGCGGTGACCTTTTCAAGCATGCTGTCATAAAACGGCGTAATCACCGCACCGGAATAGGCCGTGCCGCCATCCAGACGAATGCCAAAGCCGTTAGCACCGCGATACACCTTGATGATCCCGTAATCGGGGACAAAGTTGTTTTCGGGGTTTTCGGTGGTGATACGGCACTGAAGCGCATGATCGCGTAGCTTGATTTTGTCCTGCCACGGAATGCCGGTTTCTGATGGGAAGCCGATCCGACCGCCTTGCGCAATCAGGATTTGCGCCTTAACCAGATCAAAGCCGGTGACACATTCGGTCACGGTGTGTTCGACCTGAATGCGGGGATTGACCTCGATAAAATAGAATTTGGATGTATCTACATCCATCAGGAATTCGACCGTCCCGGCATTCACATAGTTGGCGGCCTTGCCCAAGCGGATGGCGGCATCGCAGATTTCCTTGCGCTGCGCGTCATCGAGATAGGGGGCCGGCGCGCGTTCGACCACTTTTTGATTGCGGCGCTGAACCGAACAATCACGTTCATACAGATGAACAAGTGTGCCGTGGTTATCGCCCAGAAGCTGTACCTCAACATGGCGGGCGCGGCGGATCAGTTTTTCAAAATACACTTCGCCATTGCCAAAGGCGGCCTCGGCTTCGCGGCGTGCACCGAGCACCTGATTGGACAGATCCTTGCCATTTTCAATGACGCGCATACCGCGTCCACCGCCACCCCAGCTTGCCTTGAGCATCAGCGGGTAGCCGAGCTTCTCGGCAATTTTGGTGACTTCGGCCATGTCTTCGGGCAAGGCCGCGGATGCAGGCATGACCGGCACATCGGCGGATTCGGCCAGATTACGCGCCGATACCTTGTTGCCCAGAAGGCGCATCACATCAGAATCAGGGCCGATAAACTGAATTCCGGCCTCGGCACAGGCATCGGCGAATTCGGGGTTTTCCGATAGGAAACCATAGCCCGGATGGATGGCATCAACATCGGCATCGCGCGCAACGCGCAGGATATCCTCGATATCGAGATAGGCGCGAATGGGCTTGTTGCCCTTGCCAACGGTATAGCTTTCATCCGCCTTGAAACGGTGAAGGGCAAAACGGTCTTCGTCGGAAAAAATCGCAACCGTACGAATACCAAGTTCATTTGCAGCGCGCAAAACACGAATGGCGATTTCGCCGCGATTGGCGACGAGAAGTTTACGGATACGTTTTGGTGCTGAACGGTTCATGTACACCGGGCTCCTACCAGATTTTTATGGCAGGAACGGCCTGTGCGCGCCTGCCAAAACCAAGTGAACGCCACGATATGGTCCCGGAATGCGTTGCGGTGCGGGATGCCTGCAACGCCATACCTAATGTGGCGGATCAGGATGCGTGCACCGATAAAACGCGTGCAGTGCATCCAAAGTTTTTGGCGCCCGGTGGGCAGGCGACGTTTATGATATATGCGCATTGCCCACCCCCTGTCAAAGCTTGATCCGTGAAATTGGTAATACCAATTTTGATAAATACAGGCCAGCAGGTTTTCACCATGTGGAAAATGCGCTGTAGTCCGCGCATATCCTCATAGTTGAGAACCCGTGATCTTGCAGGGACTTTTGTGACAAATATGCTATTGTCCGGCCTTCGAAACCTTCCTCGCTGCCAAAACGGTCACGCCCATGCCGAAGCTTAATCTTCGACTAAAGTTTCTTTTGCTGTCCATTCTGCCGCTTGTCCTGGCCGCCAGTGCGATTTCATGGCTGGTGTTTGCCCAGGCCGAACGGCTGGCCGAAGCCGAAATCAGAACGTTTGAGCGCAACATCCTCAAAGCCCGCAAGGATGAGCTCAAAAGCTATCTGGAACTGGCCATGGCATCGATTGACCATATCTATTCGGTGGCAAGCCCGCTTGATGCGGTGTCCAAGGAACGGGTCAAGGCGATCATTGAAGATCTGTCTTATGGCGAGGACGGCTATTTCTTTATTTATGACCGCGATGGTACCGCCCTTGTTGATCCGCCGCAACCCTGGCGGCTGGGCCGGACGTACTGGAATTTGCGCGATATCAACGGCAATTCGGTTATTCAGGGATTGATTTTCAATGCCGAAAAAGGTGGCGACTTCATGCGCCACGTTTGGGAAAAACCATCGACAGGCGAACCGACGGAAAAGATATCCTATTCGCTGATGCTTGAAAAATGGGGCTGGATGATCGGCACGGGGATTTATATCGACGATATTTCCGAACAGGTCGCCGAAATTGAATCCGAGGTTTCCACCCACATTCGCGAAACCACCATTTCCATCATTGGCGTTACTATTCTTGCGGTGTTGCTGGTCGGCATCTCGGGCACGGTTGTCACCCTTTCGGAACGCAAACTGGCCGATTCCAAGCTTAAGGAACTGACCCACCGGGTGGTGGATGTGCAGGAACAGGAGCGTTTGCGCGTTTCGCGTGAGTTGCATGACGGGATCAGCCAAATTCTGGTGTCGGTGAAATATTCGGTCGAAACCGCAATTGCGCGCATTGGGTCCCAATCAAGCCCGGCGGTCGAACCGATGGAAAAGGCGGCCAAACGCCTTCAGGATGCCATTCACGAAGTGCGGCGCATCTCACGTGATTTGCGCCCGGCTGTTTTGGATGACCTTGGCCTTAAACCCGCTATTGAAAGCATGTGTGCCGAACTTCAAGACCGGTCGGGCATGCGGATTGAAGTCAAATGCGACACCATCGACAACCAACTCGACATCGCCAAGAAAACCACGCTGTACCGTGTTTTGCAGGAAACGCTGACCAACATTGTTCGCCACGCCGATGCAACGGTTGTGACAATTTCGATCAAGCGTGAAGGCCAAAGCGTTGTGATGCGGATTGGCGATAACGGGGTCGGGTTTGAAACCAACCGCTATATCCGCAACCGCGACCCGCGGGCTGGCATTGGTTTGCGCAACATGCGCGAACGCATGGAATTTCATGGCGGCGGGCTCAGCGTGCGTTCTGAAGTCGATGACGGCACAAGGATCACGGCATTTATTCCGGCAAGTGCACATAATGAGCTACCCGACAAGACAATCAGCAGTTAATCTAACAATTACTTCGCCAGAACACCTCAGCGACAGGAAGTAAGTTTCGACCTATGAACAATGCCAACCTTACCTATTCAGCCGAGCGCCCCATGCGCGTTCTTTTGTGCGATGACCACGCGCTTGTGATGGATGGCATCCGGTCGCGACTGGAATGCTTTGAGCATATCAACATCGTTGGCGAAGCAAGCAACGGTGTCGAGGCGCTAGCACTGGCACGTGAGCTGCAACCCGACATCGTTTTGATGGATATTTCGATGCCTGTGATGAACGGTCTGGAGGCCGCGGAAAAGTTCCGCGAAACCATGCCTGATACGAAGGTCGTCATTCTATCGATGCATGAAAATCCGGAATATCTGCGCACAGCACAGGAAGCCGGAGCACGGGGCTTTATCCTTAAAGACGTGTCGTCAAACGACATGGTGCGTGCGATTGAAACCATCGCCAATGGCGGGGAAGCCTATAGTTCAACCTTTGAACGGATCACGTCGGGCGAGGGCAGCAACAGCGATGGTCTGCCGTTAACAACCCGCGAACGTACGGTGTTGCGGCTTCTGGCGAAGGGTGCGAGCAACAAGCATGTCGCGCGCGAACTTGATATCAGCGTGCGCACAGTTGAAACCCACCGCCGGAACATCAAACGCAAACTTGATATCGACAGTTCCGCCGGGTTGGTCCGCTATGCGATTGAAAAAGGTCTGGTCACGCTCGAAGGCTAAACTTTGACTTACCCTTGCAACTGCCAAGTATTGCCTAGCGCGCAGCGCGGGGCAGAACCGTCTGGAATGCCGAGTTTGGCCCGCATGCCATTGCCAGCTTGTCATATTGTTCGGGGGTATCGATGCGTTTGTGATCTTCGCGGCGACTGCGATCAATGTCGTTAAGGCGCCGTTTGAATTCACGGCCATATTCCGACAGCAACCTTTTGATCGACCGTGCAACATTTTCCCCCGACATCGGCGGCATTGCGGCAACCGTACGGGTGATATCACCCACCATATCGTCAAGAGACGCCTGAATATCGGCTTCCATCCCCTGATTGATTTTAACGTGTTCGCCTTCGTGGGCGTAAACGACATTATATTCGCAGCTTCCGCGTTCAAGTTCGGACGCGACATAGACAAGATGTTTGACGACCTCGACCCGCGGATTAACCGTTACCGGGGTTAAGCAATAGCGCCCAAAGCGGGCTTCGCGGGGTTCAAGACGCATGTTAAACGACGCGCGCATTTCATATTCGGTCAGTCCGGTCACAAGATACCGCGGACTGCCGCCTGCCCGACTGTTAAGCCAACGGACCGAACGATGCCGGTCCAGCATCGGGTCCATCTGAATAAACTCAAGAGTCGTTGACGGCGTCTGCACCGGCCCACAGCCATTGGTTTGGGCAGCCGTGCTTTTGGAAAGTGCCAAAAGTGCAAACACCACACTTGCCACGACCATTACGGCAAGCACGTTCAGTCGGTTATGTTGCCCAAAAGCCGGCAAATGGCTTCTCCCACTTCACTTATTTTAGGGGAAGGCCCCATTATGCCAATCATGTCGTCCGATCAGACATGGCTGACCCTATCCGCACACTCAACACACAACGGCGTGGTCGGGTCAAATTCCAGACGTTTGAGTTCAATATCGTCACCGCAGTTATGACAATGGCCATATTGATCCTGATCCATTCGGGTCAGTGTTTTTTCAATCCGGGTCAGTTCGGCGGCGCGACGGCGTTCCTGTTCAAGATGCATTTGCTGATTTTGTAATGCGTCCATGCGTGACAGACGCCCGACCGCCTGTTGATCAAGCTCGACGGGCTTACGGTAATCTTCTGAATGGCTGGAATGTGCCAACAGCTCTGCGCGTCGGGTTTCAAGCCGTGTGCGCAGCTCAGCAAGATCAATGTCTTTACGATCTGTCATCGCGAACCTCGTAATGTGTTGTTGTTCTTCTTTTCTTATATGGGGTGGGTCATCGGTCTTTCGCCAACCCCTTTGTGCAGATTTAAAGCCATTACCGGGGATCACTCATATTCAGGTGCAATTTCCGCAGGCATCAACAAGCTTTTCCAATGCAGCCTTGGCTTCGGCATCATCCAGGCCTTCGGATTTGATTTTCTTCTGGATTTTGCAACAAAGTGCGGGTCCATCGGCAAACGGTTTGTCCGTCCAGAACGGTTTGGCTGTTGCGAAATATCCCGCCTGATCAAGGAATGAGACACCGTAATAATAGGCCGCCCCGACGGAATTATAGAAGGTCGGATCATCAATGAAACCGCCATCTGGCGTCATGGATTTGGTCAAACACCAGTCAAGAACCAGACCGATGTCATCTGATGCAGCCTTTTGCGATGCGTCATCGACATGTGACCAACCAAGGTCAAATATCTTTGTCACATCGTAATTGTTGTGATTGTTGAAATCATCGTTGTGTTTCCAGCCAAAAGGATAAGCCTGATCCCGGATCGCAAGCGTGGTTGCAAAAATCTCCCCCCATAAATCGACCTTGCCGTGCTGGTAGGAAATATTATGGAACGTCAGGCTGAGGTCAGGACTTTTCAACACACCATCCGACGCGGTTGCAAACCATCCGCCCCAATAACCACTTTGCCCATCCTGCCAGTCATCGAGCCATTTCTTATAGGCTGCGATATAGTCATCACTCAGGTTAAAGCCCTTCACATGGGTTTGGAAATAATCGCGAATTTCACTTTTGAAACACATCTGCGACAAGGTTGCAGTGACAGCCCCCAAGGCATCGCGACGATCCAGCCCATCGGCAAAGATGTGTGACGTTTTCTGGCTTTCCAGCCACGCGACCATCTTTTGCGGTGTCGCAATCGGGGCGAGGAACAGAAACGGATATTTCGGTGCTTGCCCCTCATCGGCCAACGTATTGACCGCATCAATCATCGCATCGACCTTGAGGAACCATTGATCATAGCAAGGCCCCCAGGAACCATCGATTGCGACCTGCTGACTGGCCCAATCCTGATCTGGGTTATCAAGGGATTTTTCAAATGCCGCCAGTTTCCCCGCCAGCGTTTTCCAGTCGGCCGTATAAGACAGAAACCATTTGCATTCGATCATTTGCTGATCGGATGCAGCCATGCTGCTTCCGGTTTTCTGGATCGCAATCAGCTTTTCCTGCAACGGTGCAAGCTGTGCTTCAAATGTCGCCTGTTGCGACAGATAGTTGGCATCAAACGCACAAAACTGGTCTGAAATAAGTTGCTCGAAGTTGGTCATTCATTCCCCCTTGGCAGCGTCGCACGATGCACATCCATCACATAAACGGACGGGGCATCACGGTAGGCAAGGGATCAGAATGTCAAAGCCGTTGATAAATCCCAAGAATTATCGAAACAAACACGCTGTATCGGACCGTTAAGGCCAAACACCGGCAGGCTTTTATTCCTGCTATTCCTGCATCAGCCAGTTTCGGATCACACGAAGCGCCTGATCAGGATCTGTATCCACCAGTTTTCCAGCAACATTGGCTTTCCTGCGATCAATACGTCCTTCAACCCCGGCGACGGTAAAACCATCGTCTTCGACGGTCGATGGCACCGACTGTACCGGAGTCACTGATGACGTATTACGTAACCGGTCCTTTAAGACCGGGTCTGTACCGGGTTCATATTTTGGGATTGGCGCAGCAGGTTTTGGTCCATCCATAAATGAACCTGTTGAAGTATTATTTTCCTGCTCTTTCGACGGTGCCATGAACCTGATATTCTCCGTTGAGTTTGCACAATAGCACACTATGCGACTCGTTTCCTGCTTGACGGATCCAATACATGTTACTTGCCGCTTGCCCGCAAATTTACTAATTTAGGCGTCATTGAACTTTAGTTTAACATCCTATTTATGGCGCAGCGCCACATGAGCGCAGCGAAAAGTTGCAAATAAACTCCTCCAGCTTTAGCGCATCTTTTAAGGTGCCCCGTCACCACCAGTTTCTGTGGCTTTAACAGCCTGTTGCGTGAAGCCACCGCCGAAGAAAACTATGTGCAGCGCAGTTATACTGCAGATTTTCCGAACGATTTTTGTGCGAAAGAATCCTACCAGAGTCATTTTAGGGTTTAATTCACCGACTGCTCTATTTACCTTTTAGCTCCCACGCAGTATCCACCACCTTTGGATAGCGTAATAGATACGTTCGGACAGAAAGTACGACGATAGGGGTAACGGGAATTGGTCAGACACTACACATACATCTTGTTTGGCATCTTGTTTGGCGTTTTGGCGGTCATGCTGATTGACCTGCCAAAGTCAGATGCTGCTGATTTTGGCGAAGCCCCGATGCTTGAAACCCAAGTCAAGGACGGCACGTTGCCGCCGGTTGATCAGCGTCTTCCGACGACACCGATGATCGTGACCCCGAACGACAAAGCGGGCGTTTATGGCGGCACATGGAAGATGGCCCAGCGCGACCAGCGCGACCATGCACTTCTGATCCGCAACATTGGCTATGAACCGCTTCTGCGCTGGACACCGCAATGGACGACAACAGTGCCCAATGTCGCGTTGTCCTTTCAACCCAGCAGCGATGCGACGGAGTTTTTCTTTCGTCTGCGTCCGGGCATGCGGTGGTCTGACGGCGCGCCGTTTGGCGTTGATGACATTATTTTCTGGTACGAAGACATCCTGAACAACCCGGCCTTTGCCGAAAATGTGCCTGAATGGCTTAATTCCGATGGCAATCCAGTAACAGTCGATAAAATCGATGAATCGACTGTCGCATTCCGGTTTAGTACCCCTTATGGCCTTTTCCCAACCGCCCTTGCCCGCCCCGAAGGGGTTGAGCCGGTGAGTTATCCCGCCCACTTTCTAAAACCGCTGTTGCCGAAATATAATGCCAACGCGGATGAAGAAGCACGCGCGCAAGGATTTGCAGGTTGGAAAGAACGGTTTGTCGCCGTTTTTGGCGTTCCCGGAACGATTGACGACCCGAGCCGCTGGCAAAATCCGGACGTTCCAACGCTGAATGCGTGGGTTTTGACCGGCATCTACGGCGAAGATGATCCACTGATCGCCAAACGTAACCCATATTACTGGAAAATCGATCCTACCGGACGTCAACTGCCCTATATTGATCAGGTATCATTCACGTTGGTGTCGTCCAAAAGTGCGGCAGGTGATGCGGCCATTGCCGGACAGGTCAATATGCAGGAACGTCACGTCAGCACACGTGCCGACGAAGTTCTGGCAGCCAATGATGACCTGCAGCCGTTTACATTAATTGAAAGCGACATGAATGCGCTGACCTTGTCCTTGAACCTTAATGACAAGGACACTGTTCTGCGCAAGATTTTCCAGAACAAGAACTTCCGCATAGCCCTGTCCCACGCCATCGACCGCGAAGCCATCATTGGACGCTTCACCCCCGGAGCCCTGCCGCATCAAGCGGCACCACGTCCCGAAAGCCCGCTGTATCATACGGTTCTTGCCCGGCAATTCATCAATCATGATCCCGAGCTTGCGACAGACTATCTGGCAAAGGCAAACCTGACGCAAAAGGACGACGAAGGTTTCCTTCTGCGCCCCGATGGCAAGCGTCTGTCGTTTACGATTGATACAGAAGGGTCCGACCGCTTTGACATGCTCAATGCCGTTATCCAATACTGGCGCGATATTGGCATTGATGTCACTGCACGCAATCTTGCCCGAGATGTTTTTGTCGCAAACCGTCAAAACAACAATCATCACGCCAGTGCATGGGGCGGTGATGGCGGCCTTGATGCCATGGTGATCCCGATCAACTACCTTCCGGTGTCTGCGGAATCTTCATGGTTCGCAACCGGCTGGTCCAATTGGCATGCCAACCCGGAAAGCCCCAATGCAATCACCCCGCCAGAAGCCGTTCAGAAGCAACTTGCCCTTTATGATCAGCTAAAGGCCACGGCAAATGCAGAAAAACAAGCGCAACTCATGCGCGATATTCTCGACATCAGCGTCGATCAGTTTTACGTTATGGGAATTGCGCTTCCGCTTAATCGCAAAGGCGTGGTTGCCAAGAACTTTCATAACGTTCCCAAGATCATGCCTGCTGCCTGGAGCTACGCAACGCCGGCACCTACAAATCCTAGTCAGTACTACATAGATTAGGAAGATAATATGTGTCACTCTTCGGAGTGAGGACAGGGGGAAAATAACCGCGTGAAGAAGCTGTTGGACCGGATGATCGGCAGTCTGGTTTTCAAGATCGCACTTTCGATTGTGATCGTTGAGACCATTCTGCTCGGGCTTTTTGGCGGGTATTATGTTCAGTATTTTGGCGCGGAAATTGATCGACGCATTGCCGAACAAATCAGCGCACCCGGTCGATTAATTCAGGACGAACAGCTTAAAATCTCGGTCATCAGCGATCCAGATCAGATGGAACTTCTGCTGGGCCCCCATGTGCAGGAGGCAATGGCGATCGGTTTTGATGGGACCATCTATCACACGATGGATCCTATGATGATCGGCCGTTCGGTCAAGGAGCTGCCCGATTTCCCCAAGGGTGAATTGCGCGCCGACATGACCGAGGAGGTCCTGTTTACCAGCGATGACAGCAGTGGCCGCAACATGGTCAGTATCACCCCGCTGTTTACGCTCAATGCCAATCAGCCGTTTATGTATGCCTATTTCAAGGTATCGACCGAAGGCCTTGAAGCAAGCCAACGACAGATGCAATCGGTTCTGCTGATTGGCTCGGCGATGTGTATCTTGCTGACATCGGCACTGATCTTTTTGTTTACCCAGCAAACCGTGCTCAAGCGTCTGATAACGGCAGCACAGTTTGTGAATAACATTCAGGTTGGCAAGCTCAGTTCGCGGTTGACCCCGATGGGCCGTGATGAAATCGGGACGCTGGAACGCGGCCTGAATGCCATGGCCGAAAGCCTTGAACGCCGTACACACCAGCATCAGATCGCACAGGATGCGCTGCGCGATAGCGAAGAACGCTTTCGCGACTTCACCCTGTCGTCGGCAGACTGGTACTGGGAAATGGGCCCGGACCTTAAGATCGCCTTTGCGTCCTACAAGTTCTATCAGCTAATCGAAGAAATCAACGGATCACCGCAAGGCCAGTCGTTCGACAAGCTGGGACTCCGGTCTGAACGTCAGGACGGGTGGCAGTATCTTAATGGGCGTCTGTCAGCCCATATGGCATTTCAAAACATCGAATTTTCGTGGATATCACGCCAGGGTGAAAAACATTTTGGGCGGATCAACGGCGTCCCGGTGTTTGAACTTGACGGGACATTCAAGGGATACCGCGGCACCGGCAGCGACATTACGTCCCAGCGCCGGGCCACCGAAGAACAGCAGGCATTGCAACGCCAACTGGCAACCTCGCAGAAGCTTGAGGCGGTCGGGCAAATGGCGGGTGGGGTTGCCCACGAATTCAACAATTGTCTGGCCGGTATCCTCAGCTTTGCCGAGGTTGCGCGCGCCAAGGTCGATCACCCGGACCGGGTGAAGGAATATCTTGATCATGTGATTTCACTTGGCGAACGGGCCACCAGTGTTGCCGATCAACTTTTGATGTTTTCGCGGCGACGCATTGATCAGCCGACCACGGTGCGGGTGCAAAGCGTCTTTTCGGAAATGGAAAAGCTTCTGGTGACGCTGCTTGAACACCGGATCGAACTTCAAATCTGGTCTTATGAGCCGGAATTGCACACCCATGTGGACCCGACGCAGCTTTCGGCGTGTCTTTTGAACCTTGCGATCAATGCCCGCGATGCCATGCCCGAGGGCGGCACATTGCAGATTTCCTCGCACAGTGTTGAAATCCCACCATTGGCCCAACGCGCCGCCGATGAGGATGCTGAAACCTATCCCGACAATGTCGCAGGAAGGTTTGTCGTTATCACGGTACAGGATACCGGCACGGGCATCCCCGATGATGTTCTGGAAAATATCTTTGAACCGTTCTTTTCGACCAAGGAACCGGGCAAGGGTACGGGATTGGGGCTTTCGATTGTTCATAGCTGGGTCGAAGAAGCCCACGGTTTCATCAATATTGAAACGGTTGAAGGCGAAGGTACGACCTTCTCTGTCTATTTGCCCCGGTCAGAGCCGATACCGCAAGCTGCGCGGTCCAAAGACGACATCGACAGCATTCCGGGCAATGGCGAACGTATTCTGGTGGTCGATGATGAACAGTCATTGCGGACAACTGCCGGTATCATCCTTGAAGATGCCGGATTTGAGGCTGTGACGGCCAAAAGCACCGAAGAAGCGCTTGAGATCCTTAAGGCAACTGAAGAAACCAACAAGATCGATGTGATCCTGACCGATGTTGTCATGACCGGACGCAGTGGCCCGCAATTGATCATCGAAGCGCTGCGCCAGAACCCGCAATATGGCGTTGTCTTTATGTCGGGCTATCCGGCCCGTTCGCGCAAGGAACTCGACAAGCTTCTGGGTAATTATGTGTTTCTCAAAAAACCGTTCCGCCCGGCTCAGCTTCAAAAAGCCATTCACGATGCGCTGACCCTTCGCGCCGAACGGCAAAGCACCTAAGACAAAACGGCCAAAACAGATATATCGCGGGTTTTCAGGGTCGAGTCTCGGGGCTTTGTTGCGTCTGTTTTTGCCAATCCGCCCGCAAAGGTTAAAAAATTCTTTCCATTTTGGCGGTGCTAAATCGTTTCATTGCACGTGGTTACAGAAGCACCTTTTGATCTGGATCCTGCCGGTGTGACAGCCGTCACATTTTTTGGCATATTTAACCCCTACTCTCATACTCAGAGATTAAATCACCTCCTGCGAGGGGGAATATTCCCTTCCGGTAATGTCATGAGGTCAGGATGATCGGTTCAGTTCAGGGTTCAGGATTAAGTGCCGCCGCGCAGGCCGTTAACGAGGCGATTACACCACAAGGTGGCGCCAACCCGTCATTGCCATTTGCCGCCGCCGAAGGCGCGATGAACAAGGCAACCAGCCTTGCCAAAACCATCGGGTCGATCGTGACGGAACATCAGCCGCTTGAAACCAGCGGCCCCCGCGGTACGAACGTTAATATCCTAACGTGATTTTCCCTCTCGTTAGCTTCCTCCAGGGTGGCAGGTGCCACCCCTTTTTTTCTGTCTGCGTGGCAACGGCAGCTTAGCGGCCCGGCCCGGCGTCCTGTTCATGACAAACCGGCAAGCGCATGCTAGAATTGCGGTGCGTTAAATCTGAATGATATTGTCAGCGGTAAGATGCCCACCAACAGAATTGGTACTGGTTCATCCCAAACAGGATTGCAAGATGCCCGCACCACCCAACAGGGCGGCGTGCGTGCGCGTGGGCAGACGGTATCCACCCCCGATCAACCATCATCTGACAGCTTCATCGCCGCCCAGCTTGCGCGCCTGCGTAACCTGATTGCCAGCGACCAGATTGATCACAATGCCCGGCGCGGGACGTATCTGAACATTCTGCTTTAAAGCATTGCATCAAAACATAAAAAGGCGGGCCATTTCTGACCCGCCTTTTTGCATCCCGATCCATCAATCCCGGCAAAGAAAAGAGCCCCGTACCGAAGTACGGGGCCAGTTTATTTGTCCAGGTGTGTTGGACAAGGGAGCTTGCGCAAAAGCGTGATCAGATCACGCAGTTGCCTGGTCTTCGCTCATTGAGCGAATAGGATGTTCCAGCTTATCAACGATTTCCTTTGGCACGATTTGCCAGAAGTGACCGCGTTCGCGATCCCAGTTATCAAGGATGGTGCGAGCATAACCGCTTTCGGTTTCTGCGACATGCTCCTCGATCAGGGAACGGCAATGCTCGTCCCAATGCTGGGTTTCAATACGCTGGAAAAGAATGGAACCGTCATTGACGACTTCCTCGAACGTGCCTTCGACGTCATAGATGAATGCCATGCCACCGGTCATCCCGGCGCCAAAGTTTTCACCAACCGACCCAAGGATAACAGCCGTACCACCGGTCATATATTCACAACCGTTCGAGCCACATCCTTCGACGACCACCGTCGCGCCAGAGTTACGCACACAGAAACGTTCACCGGCCTGACCCGCCGCAAACAGCTTACCAGCCGACGCACCGTACAGGATGGTGTTGCCGATAATCGTGTTTTCGTTGGTCTTAAGCGGGCTGCTTGGACGCGGACGCAAAACAATCGTCCCCCCCGAAAGGCCCTTGCCGACATAGTCATTGGCATCGCCCTGCACTTCGAGCTTCAAGCCCTGAACCGCAAAGGCCCCCAGTGACTGGCCCGCCGATCCGCGCAGACGGACATGCAAGTGGCCCGGTTTCAAACCGGTCATGCCGTATTTCTGCGTGATCAGGGACGACATCCGCGTGCCAATCGCACGCTGGGTATTCTGGATGTTGTACTGCAACTGCATTTTTTCGCCGTCTTCAAGAAGCGGACGGGCATCCTTGATCATTTGCGCATCAAGGGTGTCAGGCACTTCGTTGCGACCAACCGTCGTGCAATAGCGTGCATGTCCCCCGGCATCGGCCTGTGCCAGAAGCGGGTTCAAATCAAGGTCAACAAGGTCCTTCGCACCACGGTGAACCTGCTGAAGCAGGTCCGAACGACCAATGATGTCTTGCAGATTGTCATAGCCAAGCTCGGCCAGAACGTCTTTGACTTCCTCGGCCATGAAGGTGAACAGGTTAACCAGCTTGTCTGCTGTGCCGACAAACTTGGCGCGCAATGCCGGGTCCTGTGTACAGACCCCGACCGGGCAGGTGTTGGAATGGCACTGACGCACCATGATGCAACCAAGTGCGATCAGGGATGCGGTGCCAATACCAAATTCCTCGGCACCGAGCATCGCACCAATCACCACGTCACGGCCGGTTTTAAAGCCGCCATCGACGCGCAGTTTGACCTTGTCACGCAGGTTGTTGAGTGTCAGGACCTGATTGACTTCCGACAGGCCCATTTCCCATGGAATACCGGCATATTTAATCGAGGTTTGCGGGCTTGCACCCGTTCCGCCATCATAACCCGAAATCAGGATGACATCGGCCTTTGCCTTGGCCACACCTGCGGCAATCGTCCCGACACCAGAACGCGACACCAGCTTGACGCAGACCTTACAGCGCGGATTGATCTGTTTGAGGTCATAGATTAGCTGTGCGAGATCTTCGATTGAGTAGATATCATGGTGCGGCGGCGGTGAAATCAGGGTCACACCCGGCGTTGCATTCCGCAACTGGGCGATTTCGACCGTGACTTTAAAGCCCGGAAGCTGACCGCCTTCGCCCGGTTTTGCACCCTGGGCGACCTTGATCTGAATTTCTTCGCAGTTATTAAGGTACTCCGCCGTCACGCCAAAGCGGCCCGAGGCAACCTGTTTGATCGAGGAGCGCGCATTATCGCCGTTCGCACGGGGGCGGAAACGTTCACGCGATTCACCACCTTCGCCGGAGTTCGATTTTGCACCGATCCGGTTCATGGCAATCGCAAGGGCCTCGTGGGCCTCGGTCGATAGTGCGCCATGGGACATGCCCGGGGTGACGAACCGCTTGCGGATTTCGGTGATGCTTTCGACCTTGTCCTGATGGACGGCCTTGCGGTCACTGCGGAAATCAAGCAAATCACGAAGATGCAGCGGCTCACGCGACCGCAGACCTTCGGAGAATTTGCGGAACGTGTTGTAGCTGCCGGTGGTAACGGCCGACTGCAACGTATGGATCAGCGGACCGGTCCAGACATGGCGCTCGCCCGAACGGCGGTATTTGTACAAACCACCAACCGGCAAGGTCACAACATTACCGTTAAAGGCTTCTTTGTGCTGCGCAATGCAGCGACGCTGAATACCTTGCAGGCCAATACCAGAAATGCGCGACGGCATGCCCGGGAAGAATTCTGCCACCAAGGACCGTGACAGACCAATGCTTTCGAAGTTATAGCCCCCGCGATAGGAACTGATGATCGAAATGCCCATTTTCGACATGATCTTGAGCAAACCGGCATCAATCGCGGCCTTGAAACGCTGCATGACTTCGACGCTGCCCGCGACATTCGGGAACAGACCGCGTGCATAGCGATCCAGCAAACCTTCCTGTGCAAGATACGCATTGACCGTGGTCGCACCGACACCGATCAGAACGGCAAAGTAATGCACATCCATGCATTCCGCCGAGCGAATGTTGAGCGAGATATACGTCCGAAGCGACGTTTTCACCAGATGGCTGTGAACGCCACCGGTCGCCAAAACCATCGGGATGGCCGCACGGGTTTCAGAAATACCTTCGTCGGTCAGAATAACGTGCAATGCCCCGCCGCGCACAGCCTCTTCGGCTTCGCGCTGAATGCGTGAAATTGCTTCGCGCAAGGCAAGCTTGCCACCTTCGATGTCAAAGGTGGTGTCAATTTCGACCGCCGTGTCGCCCATATAACCGCGCATCGCGTCATATTCGGCATTGGTCAGAACCGGACTTTCGAGCTGCAGCAGATCACACTGGCTTTCATCCTCATCAAGGATGTTGCCAAGGTTGCCCAAACGGGTTTTCAAGCTCATGACGCGGGCTTCACGAAGGGAATCGATCGGCGGATTGGTCACCTGCGAGAAGTTCTGACGGAAAAAATGATGCAAACCACGATACCGATCCGACAGGATCGCAAGCGGGGTATCATCACCCATCGAACCGATAGCTTCCTTGCCGTCTTCGCCCATCGGATGAAGGATCAGTTCGAGGTCTTCGTGGGTCAGGCCCATTGATTTCTGCAACCGCAGAAGATGTTCTTTTTTAATGTGTGCTGGTTCGATGCGATCAGGCGAAATCAGGTCATCAAGGACCTTGGTCCGACCGACCCATTTCGACCAGTCGCGACGATTTGCCAGACGGTCTTTGAGCTCACCATCGTGGAACAGTTTGCCTTCTTCAAGGTTGACCGCAATCATCTGTCCCGGGCCGAGGCGGCCTTTTTCAATGCAGCTTTCTTCGTCGATATGCACCATGCCCGCTTCGGACCCGGCAATCAAAAGACCATTGCCTGTTACCGCATAGCGCAGCGGGCGCAACCCGTTACGGTCGGTCCCGCCCAGCAACCATTTGCCGCCATAAGCCGCAAGAGCAGCCGGGCCATCCCACGGTTCCATCACAGCATTGCAATAGGCATAGAGGTTTTTATAGCTGTCTGGTGTGGAGGCCTTTTTCGACCATGCTTCGGGCACCATCATGGTTTTCACCATCGGCAGATCACGACCGGCACGGACCATCAGCTCGAACACGGCATCCAAAGCCGCCGAGTCAGATGACCCCGGCTGGATAACCGGTTTGAGGTCATCAATGCTTTCGGCAAACGCATCATGCGCCATGCGTGCTTCGTGGCTTTTCATCCAGTTGACGTTACCGCGCAGCGTGTTGATCTCGCCATTATGGGCCAGAACACGGAACGGCTGTGCCAATGGCCAGCTCGGGAAGGTGTTGGTCGAATAACGCTGATGATAGACACAGAAGTTTGACACGAACCGCTCATCGCGCAAATCCGGATAGAAGGTATCGACGTCTTCGGCCAGGAACATGCCCTTGTAGATCACTGAACGGCACGACATCGAACAGATGTAGAAATCCTTGATCGCTTCGGACAGGACCGCTTTTTCAATGCGGCGACGGATGGCATACAGATCAATCTCGAACTGTTCTTCGTCCACATCGTCACGAACACCGATCAGGACCTGTTCGATTTCCGGGCGGGTCTGATTGGCTTTTTCACCGATGACCGAGACATCAACCGGCACCTGACGCCAGCCAAGAATGCCATACCCCTGTTTGAGAATTTCGGTTTCGACAATCGCACGGCACCGTTCCTGTGCGGCCATGTCGATACGCGGCAAGAAGACCTGACCAACCGCGATCAGGCTTTCGGGCGCTTCCTGATTAATAACTTTAAGATATGCCTTAAAGAAATCCTGCGGAATCTGAAGGTGGATACCAGCCCCGTCGCCGGTTTTACCATCGGCATCAACAGCACCACGGTGCCAGATGGCTTTGAGCGCCTCAATCCCGGCTTCGACAACTTCGCGGCGCGGTTTACCATCAATCGCCCCGACAAGACCAACGCCACAGTTGGCGTGTTCCTCGGCCGGGTCATACATGCCGCTGGCCTGCAAATGGGCCGCGTTCTTTTCGAAGCGGGCGATATCAGCCGCACCCCGGTCCTGTACTACTTTGTCCTGAACGATTTTGTTCATAACGTCTCTCTCCTCATGCGGCAGCAGGCTTTAAGCAGCAGCTTCTTTGCGCGCCAGCAAATATTCATCGATCCGGTCTGCCGCATCGCGGCCATCACGGATTGCCCAAACCACAAGCGATGCCCCACGGGCGATATCGCCCGCGGCAAACACCCCATCAAGATTGGTCATCATCGAGCGGAAATCGATTTTGACCGTTCCCCAACGCGACACACCAAGTTCCGGCGCATCAAACAGGGTCGGCAAATCCTCGGGCTCAAACCCAAGAGCTGTGATCACCATGTCGGCATCCATGGTGTAGCTTGACCCTTCGATGATTTCCGGGCTCTGCCGGCCACCGGCATCCGGGGCACCAAGGCGCATTTTAATCGCACGAACACCGGTTACCTTGTCGTCACCAACGAATGCTTCGGGGTTGGTCAACCAGACGAATTCAACGCCTTCTTCTTCGGCATTGGCAACTTCGCGCTGGGAACCCGGCATATTGGCACGGTCACGGCGATACAGACATTTGACCGATTTCGCCCCCTGACGGATCGCGGTACGGACACAGTCCATGGCGGTATCCCCGCCACCAATCACGACAACATTCTTGTCCTTGGCGTTGAGTGTTCCGTCTTCATAGGCCGGGACACTGTCCCCCAGTCCATGACGGTTCGATGTGGTCAGATATTCCAGTGCCGGATAGATGTTGGACAAACCAACGCCCGGTAATTTGAGGTCACGCGCCTTGTAAACACCGGTTGCGATCAAAACGCTGTCATGTTTGCGGCGGAGGTCTTCAAGCGATGCGTCACGACCTACTTCGAATTCGGTGTGCATGACAACACCACCTTCTTCGAGCAGTTTCACACGGCGCTCAACAACATCTTTTTCAAGCTTGAAGCCCGGAATACCATAAACCAGAAGACCACCAATGCGGTCATAACGGTCATAGATATGGACTTCATATCCTTTAAGGCGCAGCTGTTCAGCCGCAGCCATCCCACCGGGACCCCCGCCAATGATCCCGACAGACATGCCGTTTTCAGTGGCCGGTTTGGGCGGTTTGACCCAACCGTTGGCAAAGGCGGTATCGGTGATGTATTTTTCAACAGACCCGATGGTCACTGCCCCATGCGTTGACTGTTCGATCACGCAATTACCTTCGCACAGGCGATCCTGCGGGCAAATACGACCCGTGACTTCCGGCATATTGTTGGTCGCCGCCGAAATGGCATAGGCTTCTTCAAGGCGCCCAGCGGTCGTCAGGCTCAGCCAGTCGGGGATGTTATTGTACAACGGACAATGCGCCTGACAGAACGGCACACCGCACTGCGAACAACGCGACGCTTGATCGGCGGCCGAGCTGTCCTCGAAAGGCTCATAAATCTCATCAAAGTCCGTCCGACGCGCGGAGGCATCTCTTTTGTGCGGATATTTTTGTTCTAAATGAACAAATGTCAGCATCTTCTCTGTCATGGCGGCCCTCTGGAAGGGTTTTATGTTGCGGGTTTCGCTTTATATACGTGGCAAATACCCAAGAATCCAGCATTAAATGCACATTAGGTCATTAATACTGACATATATCATACTGCGACGATTCCAAATACCCAGAGAGCCCCTGAGAATCCCCCTGTAATAAAGTTTCATTAGTACCAAAATGGTACTATTAATGCATTTCGTCAAATCGGGCTAAACTGCTATAAGCGATCAGTTTTTGCCGAGAACAGCCATAGAGGCCGGAGTGACGTTACAACATATAATTCTTCTGGCAGTCGTCCAGGGGATCACGGAATTCCTGCCCATCAGTTCTTCGGGACACCTGATCCTTGCCCCTGCCCTGACAGGTGCGGCAGATCAGGGTTTATTGGTAGATGTATCGGTTCATGTCGGCACACTTGCCGCTGTGTTGATCTATTTCTGGCGTGATGTTTTCGCCATGATCGGCGGATTCTTCGTTCTTTTGTCCGGTCGGATCAATCCTGGCGCGCGACTCGCACTGCACATCATCCTTGCCACCATCCCGGTTGTCGCGATTGGCTTCTATTTCAAGGTTTCGGGCATCGAGGAACAGATGCGTTCTGTGGCAGTCATTGCCTGGACGACGCTTGGCTTTGGGATTGTGCTGTGGATTGCCGATAAGATCGGCATGACCATCAACCGTCTTGAGCACATGCGCTGGGGCGGTGCCTTGTTTATCGGCATGGCGCAGGTTCTTGCCCTTGTTCCGGGGACAAGCCGGTCGGGCATCACCATGACAGCGGCGCGTTTCATGGGGTATGAGCGATCTGACGCAGCGCAGTTTTCCATGCTGTTGTCGATCCCGGTAATTCTGGGCGCGGGCCTTCTGGCAGGTATCGATGTGCAGCAATCAGGCGACATGGCCCTGACCCGAGACGTGTTTTTGGCGGCGGGCCTATCGTTCATCACTGCCCTGATTGCCATTGCTGTTCTGATGAACTGGTTGAAACGGTCGACTTTCACGCCGTTTGCCATTTATCGAATTCTTCTGGGCGGCGGTTTGCTTGTCTGGGTTTACGTGTATGACCAAGCTCCGATCAGCCTTGGCTTTCTGAGCTAACCACGACAAAGCCCTTACCAATGTATATGCGTCCGCTTAATCCGATTGCCGATGGTCCGGCACTACATGCGATTTTTGGAAACCCAGATTGCTGCACGTGGCTGCCTGACCCGGCCTTTCCAGATGTCAAAACGACTATTGCCAAACTGAAATCCTGGACCGACGGTTTTGAGGCAACATCATGGACCATCGCACCGACCGAAGATGGTCCGGCTGTTGGGCGGATATCGCTTTATAATATCGGCCGTGATCCAAATGTATGGGAAGCGGCCTGCATGGTTGCACCGGCGGCACGCGGACAAAACTTTGCCGCACGCGGATTGTCTTATGCGATTGGGTTCTTGTTTGCGACGACAACTGCACGGCGTGTGTATGCCGATATTGACCCGGACAATCACGCGTCCCTAAAAACGTTTGAGAAGCTGGGATTTAAGCGCGAAGGGCAACTTCGCGGCGAATGGGAAACCCATATTGGCATACGTGACTCGGTTATTTACGGGTTACTGCGAACCGATCCGCGCCCCGATATCACGCCACATCCATCCATCATTGCCTGACACCGGCCTCAAGGCTGATCAGTCCTGCCAGATCGGCCCACCAGACAGGACCAGTTGCGCACGCGCCGGATCTTCGGGCGCATAATCAGACAAATCAACAAAGCGCATCAGAAATGGCTCGTGCGATAGTAAAAAGTCAAGCACGCCGAGCTGCACTTCGTTTGTCGCAATGCCCTTACGCAGGTCATCAAGCCCCATGCCGGTTTGCGCCAAAAGCCCCTGCAACAGTTCTTCATCACCGGCGATATGCGCCACGGCCTGAATGGCAAGTGTTTCAGCTGCGTCCTTATTCATCGTGTTTCCCACCCAACAGGGTCATTTAAACCAGTTTGCCTTGGCCATTGCCCGCCAGATCACAAGCCCGGCGATAACAATCACGCCTGCGGCAATACCACCCAGACCGTTTCCCGCCAATAAAACAAGTCCCCAGAAACCAACGGTGCCAAAACCAATCGCCAGACTAAGGAATGCCGATTTGGTCAGAGTGTCCTGATTTTTCTGGGCCGCTTCGGCGCGCTTGATTTCATCGACAACTTCATACCAAGCCAGTTGCTGCCAACGGGAATATTTAAGTCCCTTACTGGGTCCTTTACGCAAGAACTCATCGAGCTGTTTGACGATATTGGCCGCACGCTCCTCGGGAACGACATATTTGCCGATCCGCTCTTTCTTGCGTGGTCCTTCGTCTTCTTTATCGATCATGTTCAATGGGTCACTTCCATCATTGCGCCACCTGCAGCTTTCCCTTGTTCATATGCCCAACCGATTTAAATCCGGTAAACCAAATCAAACTGTGCATCTCGTCACAGCTTACCGCGCATTTTCCAATCAAAGAGCCCATGCGGCATCTGGTAAAATTTTTCGAACTCATGCTATTTGCATTCCGGGCACAAAAACAATTACTTGGCAACAAAGGCGCAGATCAGCCCACTTTTTTAGATACCTTGCGCCTAAAAACTTCTGCTGATCGGGCATACATACAGTTCTTCTCACATTTTCATGGACCAGCAGATGATCCGCCTTCTTCACCGATTACGGTTTCTGCTATTTGCCTTGCCGATGGCCCCTGTTAGCGCATTTGCGGATGGCGAAAACATCATTGCGGCCTGCAGCCCGTGGCCGCCCTATGTCGTTGATGGGGAAAAGCCCGGTGGTATTCTTGTTGATTATGTCGAGGACCTATTGCAGGGCTTTGGCTATTCGGTTCGCATCGACGTCTTTCCCTGGAAACGCGCCATAGAAGCCGCACGCAGTGGCAATGTCGACGTCATATTTTGCGCCGAAGAGGGGCAGGCAAAGACATACGGCCTGGAATACGAGTTTCCCATCCTGATCAGCGACACAGTTCTGCTGTCACACCGCGACGCTCCATTGGAAGCATCGCAGGTTTGGCACCATCGCATCGCACTTGGCGCGGGATACTGGTATGGGGATGCGTTTGAAAGCCGCCGCCAAGACGTCGACACCATTGAGGTTGTCGATGATTTGACGATCCTGCGCATGGTCGCAAGCAACCGTGCGGACGGCGGGTTGATGGAGAAGGCTGTCTTAGACAGCCTGCTTCACACCTACCCGGAACTTGCCGAGATGATACACGTCAGTTCCGAGCCGGTTACGACGCAAACCTTCTATTTTGCGACGTCACCGGCAACGCAAATAGACATGCGCCACCTTCGCCAGCACATCACAAAAAGCCGTCCAAAACCGATCATTCAACAGGTCAATTCGAACGCGCTTTAACTGTGCAGTAAATGCTTTGATGTGTTGAGCATACAAGATGCCAACAATCAGATCAGGATGCGAACAATGCCGTCGCGGCAATAATGCCAAAAGCAACTAGATGAATCATCTTAGTCTCCTGTTTCAACCAAGGTTGAAGCCCCAATACCGACAGTCGGTATCGGACTCACAATTCAATCTATGGGTTAAAACGGGTTATTTCATGGCAGTGCCGCATCGGCCACATCGCCCAATCGGCCACATCGCCCATGGCCGAGGAACCCAGAAATTTGTTCATTCGTAATTTGGGATGATGGTGCGGGCGGCCGGACTTGAACCGGCAAAGTCTTTAGGACCGGCGGATTTTAAGTCCGCTGCGTTTACCAATTTCGCCACGCCCGCAACGCGCGACATCCGGCTTTGGAACCGGCAGATCAGGGTTCTAGCGCGGCTTTGACGTTGGTGCAACATCCTATTGCTGCATTTGGCGGTGGTTGTTGAATTTGATCCTTTTGCATTACTGCGCCTGCTGTCAATGCGGCATGATTGCCTGCCTTTCTCCATATTAGGTGCACATTTCATCGCCAGCATACAGCGTACCGGTAATTACAACGCGCTGACACATATGCACAGGCCCTTGCCAACTGTCCTGATTGCTTCGGTGTGCCTGGCTTCAACGGCCTTGTATTTGCACCGTAGTGGCATAGCTGAATTTGTTCCTCTGGCTTTGGCCGGAAACAGTGGCGCGCGCCCCGACACCCCCATTTTACGCAGTGAAACCTTGAACCGGGCCAATAACCGGCGACGTCATATGAACCGGCTTTACGATAAAATGGACGAGGACCTTTATGACAGCACGCTTGGGCCCTTGATGCTCGACGATTCGATCCCAGCCGAGGCCCAACCGGCAACGGCACTTGAACTTGGTACAGGAGATGAGACTACTCTAGAAGCATTCGGAGGCCGGGCCGCTTTACGGTCGCTGGCCCAGAAACTTGATTTTGACAGTGCTGCCGGTACCTTCCCAACACAATCACGCTCCGCAAGTGTGCCGCTGAGCATATGGGTTGTCGGCAATCAAGCCGACATTGAAAACCGGATCGCAGGCACAGGATATGACCCCGGATTGAGCGGCGACACCGTTTCGATTGATAGCGGGGTCGACTATCTGGTGGCCGATGGTTTGGTGCTGGGTCTTGGCGTTGGCTGGGGCAGTACGGCAGGCGAGTCTGGTGCACGGCAGTTGGAATATCGCGAAAGCAATCTGGCAGTTTCACCCTATTTCGTGGCGCGCATGACCGATTGGCTTAATCTGCGCGGCAGTGTCAGCTTCGGCGAAAGCACCATCAGCCAGTCTGCTATTGGCACAGGGCCCGACACTCTTCGTTATGCCGAAGCACTTGAAAGCAACACAATTTCAAACTCCATCGGGTTTGGCTCGGAATATGAATTTGGCAGCCTGCCACTTACAGTTCAGCTTGACGGCGACATGATCACCGCACGCGAAAATGTCAAATCTGCGCGCGCGACCGACGGCAGCATGATCCCGGAAAACACCGCCTACACCCAGCTATTTGATGCAGTCGCCGAAGCCCGCTATCGCATATCGATGGGAAACCATCGGATTATTCCCTTTGCCGGGCAGGAAGAAACCATTGCGATGATGAATCAGGACTATGGTCGCAGTGGATCAACCCGATATTTTGCCGGCAGCGAATATGCCTATGACCCGATGAACTTTGGCATGAGCATTCAAGGTTTCCGCGAAATGGCAACAGATAGCGAAATGCTGGAAGGAATTCGTTCTGAATTCTCCATGACCGAAGAATTGCCCCGTGGCTATGGCACATTAAGCCCCTATATCAACACGGAAAGTACCAACATCTATCTTGAAACAGGGGGCGGATTGACCCACGAGTGGGGCAAATTCCCCGGTCAGGTCAGCTTTGAAATGCGTCGGAAATTCACATATGAAATCCAGCACAGCGATTACTCGGGCCTCGTCACCGTCGATTTCAAATTCTAGGGTCTGATAAACCCTCCCATCCTGCTCCTTTTGATCTGACGAAACAGTGAGAGAATCGCTGATTGCGGTTGTGACAGGCATCTAGCTATTGGCGCGGATCAATCTGACAGGTAGGGTGCACACCTAAGTACACAAACGCCAATTCCAGCAGGTTTGCGCATGACCACGCCCGATATCAAAACCCCTGACGACACGGGTACAGATGCCCTGACGCCGCCGGTCTTTGATCCAGAATTTCAAAGGCAGTTTATCGATCTTTTGCTGTGGCGGCGGGACGTACGGCGGTTTCGTACCGACCCGATCCCAAAAGACGATATTGACGGATTGATCAAAGAAGCCTGCCTTGCCCCGTCGGTTGGCAATTGTCAGCCGTGGCGCTTTGTAAAGGTCAATGACACCGCACGCCGTAAAGCCATCCGCGACAGTTTTGAGCGCGCCAATCAGGAAGCGCTTAACGAGTATCACGGTGAGCGCGCCAAGCTTTATGCATCGCTTAAATTACAGGGCATGGATCAGGCACCGGTGCAGCTTGCGGTATTTGCCGATGAACAGACCGAAGCTGGCATGGGGTTGGGTCGCAAAACCATGCCCGAGATGCTTGATTATTCTGCCGTGGCCGCCGTACAGCTCTTGTGGCTGGCAGCACGGGTCAAGGGGATCGGCGTTGGCTGGGTGTCAATCCTCGAACCCAAAACCGTTCAGGAAACGCTTGAAGTGCCCGAACACTGGCGCCTGATTGCCTATCTTTGCATCGGCTATCCGGAAGAAGACCATGTTGTCCCTGAACTGGTCCGCGAAGGTTGGCAGGACCGCATTGATCCCAGCGCCCTCACCCTCGAACGTTAAAGCCAACGTGCGTGCCCACACACAGCCGCACACAACACAATAACCACGCACAAGGAATATCAGGATGTCTGCCGACAAAGGCCAACCACAAAACCCCGAGCAGCCTGAAAAGAAAACGCTGTCCAATGCGATCTATTTCAAGATTATGGGCTATTTGCTTACGGCAGGCTGGGTTGGTTTCATCCTTGCGATAACCGGCGGCGACACAACACATCCAATGTTTGATTATATCTTTGTCGTGCCATTGGCCGGTTGGATCATCGGCATGATCGTCGCGCGTGTTATTCGGTCAAAAACCGGTGCGGATCGTCCCTGATCAATCCCTATGCCCCAAGAACAAAGGCGCCATCATCTGGCGCCTTTTTCATGTCCGGAAAATATCGCGCCGCAGGCCTTAGTCATCGTCACGTTGGCGGGTACGTTCATCGCGGTATCGATCATCATCGGAAAAACTCCCCAGCCCCATAATCCCCATACCCATGCTGATCCCGCCAAAGGTGATGAACAGGCCAAAGAACAGCAGAAAGATGAAGATCGGTGCGTCGCGTGATGCCATCGCAAGACTGTAAATCCCGCCGACATCGAAAAACAGCACCAGACAGCCAAACACCACCGCCCCAAATCCGCCATAGGCGGTATGTTCGATCAGAAATTTAATAATCAACCGGCCTTCACGCGCAGCTTTGCTGTTGCGTGGGTCGTCTTGCGGCGTGTTGCTGTCGTCTGACGGCGTCATTGGCACGAACCCCTAAGCGGAAATCAAACCAAGCTTACCCGTTCTGAACCCTTGGAGCCTTGATGAAAAACAATCAGGCAGACACTTCGCCGGTATCTTCGATGACATCACGTCCCTGATCGGTGATCGTGGTTCGGATCCGTTCAGAAGCCTGATTGACCTCGTCGGCATTTTCACCGCGCACAACCAAGGTTGTCCCAAGCTTGCCTTCGCGCAGGAACGGATAGGAACCGATATCGGTGTTGGGAAAATCACCCTGAATTTCACCCAGAACCTTGGCAATCGTGCCTTCGGGGATATAGCCACCAACCGAGCGCGACACCATCGGGCGTCCGCCGACCAGTTGGTGCTTAATGCCCTGGAACATTGCCTGCATGATCATGGGCACGCCCGCCATGACATAGACGTTTTCCATGCGAAAACCGGGCGCCTTGGAAATCGGATTATCAATCAGTTCCGCCCCGACGGGCACATACGCCATGCGCAAACGGGCCGCGTTCAAATCTTCGGGGTTCTCATAATGACTTTTCAACAGTGCGTGCGCATCGGCATTGAGTTCAATCGGAACCCCAAATGCCTTGGCGACGCATTCGGATGTGATGTCGTCATGGGTCGGGCCAATGCCACCGGTGGTAAAGACGTAATCAAACGCGGCGCGACATTCATTGACGGCATTGATGATGGTTTGTTCGATATCGGGGATAACCCGCGTTTCGGCCAGTCGCACGCCAAGGGTATTAAGTTCTTCGGCCAGATACGGCAGGTTCTTGTCATGGGTTCGACCCGACAGGATTTCATTGCCGATAATGATCAAACAGGCGCGCACCGGATCAGACATGATATCCCCACAACTTCATTCATATTTGTTCGTATCAAGCGATACGTATTCAAGCCGCAAACGGCTCAGAGAAAATCGCGTAACATTGCCACAAGCGGTACATCAGCCGGCGGCATCGGGTAATCCCCCAAACGCACCGGGCGCACCCATTTGACCTGCTGATTTTCCATCGGTGTGATGTCGCCTTTCCACACCCGACACAGATAAAGCGGCATCATCAGATGAAAATCATCATAGGTGAAGGACGCGAATGTAAAGGGGGCAAGGCAGCTTTCGGTGATGTCGATGCCAAGCTCTTCTTTAAGCTCACGCACAAGTGCCATTTCCGGCGTTTCGCCCGCTTCGACCTTACCACCGGGAAATTCCCAAAGGCCGGCCATGGATTTGCCTTCGGGGCGCTGGGCGATCAAAACGCGGTGGTCCGCGTCCACCAATGCCACCGCACTAACAAACACTGTTTTTTCGGGGGCTTTCCCCTGGCGCAGGTCAACCGACATGCAGCCCTTATCTTGTTGTTGTATGATCATGATCCTGTTTTATCGCGCAAGTCCGACTTCGCCAAGGGGCGCATGATCTTATTTACCGTCAGGATCAAGAATTTGCAAAAGGGCGGCCTGATCTGCGGCTGAAATTGTTGCATTTCCCGGTAAATCGTCGCGCCCCAGAAGGTAATCACGCCCCGAAAACCCTAAATCATCGGTCGCACTACATTCGGCCCCGGCCTTGATCAGAACTTTCACAATCTCAATCGCCCCGGATGCGGCGGCGTAATGAAGGGCGGTACGTTGACCATGCCGGGGATAAAGCCATTCATCGCCGGGATCAGTACGCGCGGCAACATCGGCACCATGATCCAGCAACCATTTAACCGCGGTCAAACTGCCGCGCTGTGCGGCTGCCATCAATGCGGTTTTGCCAAATCCGTTACGGGCTTCAACATCGTCGAAATACCCGTTTGCACGTAACACATCGAGGCTTTCCGGGCGGGCGACCGCGATATGAAGCAACGGATCAATCCCGGCATAGGCCGCACAGTTTTCAAACAGATCACCGTCCTGCCCTGTGTTCTGTTGGGCAATATTTTCAATGTCGGTAAGCGGGCGATCATCGACCAACATCACCCGCAAGGAATTTAGTGGAACCGCCGTATCGCAATCAGCACCATAGACAACGCTAAACAATGTGTTTCGCGCAATTTCCGTTGCCGTTTCACGATCTTTCCCGTTTGACTGCCAATAGGAAATCAGTGCTTTACGGGTCGTGGAAAGCTCGCGGGTAATGGCGTTGAAAACATCGCGGTTCGCCCACGAAAGATAAGACCAGACTTCAAATGGTTTACGGGATCCGGGAGGGGCCGGTAATAGAGCATCCGGATCAAGCATGGCGATTTGCATACCCCATTGCTGAGCAGCGGCCTGCGCGAAGCGAATGCTTCCCTGGTTGGGGCCAAACATATCGCCCGTCGCACCGTCGGCGACATACATATAGCTGCTTAAGGCGTCGATCGGATAATCGGCAACTTCACCTCGCCCCCAAACGCAGCCTGATCGCGGCATGAAATTGTCACGATTGCCGCCAAACATCGGGGCCGTCACATCCAGCAATTCCGGTTTTTTCTGTAGAACCGCGCAAGGTATGGCGTAAAAGGCAGAATGCGTATTGGCAAAACCCGTACTCGACGCCAAGACGATGGTTGGCTCCAAACTCAGTGCCGTGCCATCGAAGACCACGGTTGGCCCGACCACCGCGCGCATGTATCCATCGGTTAGGGGCGCGACAGCCTGATCAATTTTGATTTGCAATGCCTGAATATCGCTGGTTCGCGCCGGGCTATCGTCCTTAAAGGCAAATAGAAACAACATCCGGTCCAGCAGCCCGACGGCATCATCGCGCTTGTTGACCATACGTTCGGCGACATCGGGGTGTTCGCCCATATTGGCAATGGCTGCCTCATAGGCTGCATCATTTGTACTTTCATCGGCACTTTCATTGGCGAATGCGACCGATGACGACGTAACTGCAAACAGCATCGAAAACGCTGCCGATATCACCCGTGATGTCTTACTCAAGCCTTGCGCGTCCTGCACAGCCTATTCCCTTGAAAATGAAAGCAATCCCTATGAGCAGTATCTACGTATAGGGTATTACATTTCAGTCAACAGCATCTGCTTTATGGTGACAATGCGCATACTCAAACTAACCGCGAATGCCCTGATTGCCGCGCTATTCCTAGCAGGTTGCGACAAACTTTCCGCCTTTAATCAGCTTCAGGCAGGTAATTATCAACCGACCTTCACCGATCTGGCCTATGGTGATGCACCGCGCCATAAGCTTGATCTATATTTGCCAGATGATGTCAGCGCGCCCGCACCACTGATTGTCTGGTTTTATGGTGGGTCGTGGGATGCTGGAAACAAGGCGCAATACGCCTTTGTCGCCAAACGTTTCACCGAGATGGGCTATGCGGTCGCCGTTCCCGACTACCGACTCGTACCCGATGTGCATTTTCCACAATTCATCGAAGATTGCGCGCGGGCTGTGGCCTTCATGAAAGATTTTGGCGAACAGAACCCCAACAAGATCGCTGCTGGCCCGATGATCCTTGCGGGTCACTCGGCCGGTGCATACAACGCCGTTCAGCTCGTCGCCGATCCTGATTATCTGCGCGCGGTTGAGATGAATGCCAGTGACATTGCCGGGATCATCGGCCTGTCTGGTCCGTATGATTTTTATCCCTATGACGTCAAAGCAACCCAAAATGCCTTTGGCGATACGGCTGCGGTTAAAAGTCAGCCGGTCGAGATGGACCTGACACATATGCCGCCACTGCTACTGATCACAGGAACACGCGATCATACGGTTTACCCGCACAATTCGCGTAACTTGGCCAAATTGGCCCCGGACACCAAACTGGTTGAAATCCCCGAGGCCGGTCATGCGGGAACATTGATCGCACTGGGGTTCTATCTGACAACCAATAATGATGTGCTTGAACCGGTCACATCGTTCCTGCGCGTCCATTTACCAACAGCTTCGGACAAACCGTTGGTCGCACAAGACAAAGCATCCTGATTGAAACCATCATGCTGTCCGGCAACAAAAAACGCGCTTCCTTTCAGAAGCGCGTTTCCTTTTTCACAGCCAATCCAATCAGCCGAGCTGACCGTGGCAATGTTTGTATTTTTTGCCCGAACCACATGGGCAGAGCTGATTACGGGCAACACGGCCCCATGTCGCTGGATTGTTGGGGTCAACATTTCCGGCAGCCTGACGTGACTGCACCGTGGCACCGTCATCACCGCCTTCGGCATGGTCGGTAAGATTTTCGTGCATTTCTTGCTGTGTGCTGCGCGGTTCAAGGTCTTCTTCACGCGGCGTGCTTTGCAATTCAACATGCGACAGCATCTGTGTCACACGTTCACGCAAGGTTACCAGCATGCCTTCGAACATGTTAAACGCTTCGCGCTTGAACTCATTAAGCGGATCACGCTGACCATAGGCGCGCAGACCAATGCCCTGACGCAGATGGTCAAGTGCCAGAAGATGATCTTTCCAAGTCTGATCCAGAAGCTGAAGTATCAGACTTTTTTCGACCTGACGCATGATATCAGCACCATAATTGGCAACCTTTGCCGCCATTTTATCGTCCGCAGCCTTACTAATCCGTTCGCGCATGACTTCAGGATCGATGCCTTCTTCCTTAACCCAATCAGAAATCGGCAGATTGAGGCCCAGAAGACGCGTGACTTCTTCGTGCAGGCTGGCAACTTCCCATTGCTCGGGATAGACTTTTACCGGACAGAATTTTTCGACCATGTCTTCGATGACTTCTGCACGCATATCGGCAACGTCTTCGGCGACATGTTTGGCCTGCATCAAATCACGGCGCTGTTCGTAAACGACCTTACGCTGGTCATTCATGACATCATCGAATTTCAGCACGTTTTTACGAATGTCAAAGTTACGGCCTTCGACTTTCTGCTGTGCCTTTTCGAGCGCCTTGTTGATCCACGGGTGATAGATCGCCTCACCTTCCTGCAACCCAAGTTTCTGAAGCATGCCGTCCATACGTTCGGACCCGAAAATGCGCATCAGGTCATCTTCAAGCGACAGGAAGAATTTCGACCCGCCCGGATCACCCTGACGGCCTGAACGACCACGCAACTGGTTATCCACACGGCGCGATTCATGGCGTTCAGTCCCAATGACGAACAAGCCACCAGCATCAAGAACTTTTTGCTGATCGGTTTTGACTTCGGCTTTGATTTTCTCAATCGCAGCAGCCCGTTTGGCTTCGTCAGTGACATCGGCCAATTCATGCTCGACGCGCATCTCAACGTTACCACCAAGCTTAATGTCGGTCCCACGACCGGCCATGTTGGTTGCAATCGTAATGGCACCCGGCGCACCTGCCTGGGCAACAATAAGGGCTTCGCGTTCATGCTGCTTGGCATTGAGAACTTCGTGCGGAATTTTCTTTTCCTTAAGAAGCGCGCCCAGAATTTCGGACTTCTCAATCGATACTGTACCAACAAGGGCCGGTTGGCCACGTTGATGGCAGTCGGCCAGAAGTTCGGAAATCGCGATCCACTTTTCATTTGCGGTGCGATAAATCTCGTCATCGGCGTCTTTACGGGCAATCGGGCGATGGGTCGGGATTTCCACGACCTTAAGTTCGTAGATTTCCTCGAACTCCTCGGCCTCGGTAATGGCCGTACCGGTCATGCCCGCAAGGGTCGGATACAGACGGAAATAGTTCTGGAACGTGATCGACGCCAAGGTCTGGTTTTCGTTCTGGATCTTGACCTGTTCCTTGGCCTCAAGTGCCTGATGCAAGCCATCGGAATACCGGCGGCCTTCCATCATACGACCGGTAAATTCGTCAATGATGACAACCTTGTCGTCCTTGACGATGTAATCGGTGTCTTTCTGGAACAGCTTATGCGCACGCAGGGCCTGATTGACGTGATGGACAAGGTGAACGTTGGCAACGTCATACAGCGTGCCCTCGGTCAGGATTTCCATTTCACCCAGAAGACGTTCGGCATTTTCCGTGCCGTCTTCTGTCAGGGTAACCGCGCGGGCTTTTTCGTCTTTCTCATAATCTTCTTCGGTCAGTTTCGGGATCAGCGCGTCAATGGCGCGATAAAGCTCCGAACTGTCCTCGGCGGGACCGGAAATAATCAACGGGGTGCGGGCTTCGTCAATCAGGATGCTGTCGACTTCATCGACGATCGCAAAATTGAACGGACGCTGCACCATATCTTCGAGGCGGAATTTCATATTATCGCGCAGATAATCGAAACCAAGCTCGTTGTTGGTCGCATAGGTAATGTCACAGGCATATGCCGAACGGCGCATATCATCGGTCATGCCATGCATGACCACGCCGACCGTCAAACCAAGGAAGCCATAAACTTCGCCCATCCATTCCGCATCGCGACGGGCCAGATAGTCGTTGACTGTCACAACATGAACGCCCTTGCCTTCGATGGCATTCAGATAAACCGGCAAAGTCGAAACGAGCGTTTTACCCTCACCAGTTTTCATCTCGGCGATTTTACCGGATGTCAAAACCATGCCGCCAAGCAGCTGAACATCATAGTGACGTTCACCGCGCACACGTTTGGCAGCTTCGCGAACCGTCGCAAAGCTATCGGGCAAAATGTCCTTGAGAGTCTCGCCATTCTTCAGACGTTCGCGCAGCCAGTCGGTGCGGGCGCGCAGTTCATCGTCTGAGAGTTTCTCGACTTCGGGTTCCAGGGCATTGATTTGCTCGACCGTGGCATGCAGGACTTTGACTTCACGATCGTTAGCAGAACCGAAAATTTTCCGGGCGATGGAGCCGAGCATTAATACGTTCCTGAACAAATGAATAAACAGATATAGAGCAGCGACCACAGGCCGGGGCTCGATCACAGATAGAACCCTGCCCGCCATCTGTCAACGGAACGAACCAATATCGCTAATGTTATGGCTGGTTTTAGCCAGTTCTGGGCGAAAATTTCGCCCTTTTACCCCAAAATCAGGCCTGATTTTTGCCTTTGGAGCCCCTGCAATCTGTTGCAAAACAACGTCTGACGGCTTGCGGCTTGAGAATCTAAAAAAAACAACGTATAATTTCAGTTCAATTTTAATCTGCATGAGCAAGTAGCTCATTTTCGACGCGCCGGTTCAGTACGCCCTGTCTTTTTGGACTTGTCACCTGCACCTGACCGTCAAGAAATCCTCAGGAGGAGGAAATGGTCGATTTTTCCGCGCTTAATCCATTTCGACAAGGGCAATCTGCCCTGCAGGATGCGCGTCAGCAGTTTACAAAACCCGGCACCGAAACCCAGCAGGATGCAGCGCAGACCAATACCAACGCGCGACAGCGGGTCGATCCGGTTGCTCTTTCTGATGATGCACTGGCCGCGCATAACAATTCGGCACAGCTGTCCCCGGCCAGTGGCAAGGGGCTTTCAACCAAGCCGCTGACCACCGACGAGCTGTTTGAACGCGCACTCGACGTATCGCTTGAGCTTGTCCGCGGCAGCGTCGAAGAAATGTTTCAGCTTTCGGGTATGACCGAAGACGACGCCATTGCCGCCACCGATGCCATGTTTAACGGCATTCGCGACGCGGCAAAAGGCGAAGACCAATTTGAATTTTCCTTTGATCAGGCCATCGCAAGTCATAGCCGAACGGCAATTTCATACGCCGGCGCCAATGGTTCGGCCGTTGGTACGTCCGAGTCTGCGATGATGGCAGTGCAGTCGCTTGATATCAGCATCAATAACGAAACCGGCGAGTTTTCGTTTAACTATCAGGCCTCCAAGATTGAAGTCGTCCGCACCGAAGCCATTGCCATTGGCAACAGCATGGGGGCAGCCCTTGGCGCCCTTGGTGCGGTGATGGATGGTCTTGGCGGTGGTTCGCTGGTCGATGTCCTTGGCAATCCAGCCAATGCCGAAAATGGCGGACTTCTGTTTGACATGTCAGATAACGGCGTTGCTGATTTTATCCGCGAGCTGATGAACGCAACGGTTGGCACGGATGGCAACGGTCAAGACGGTGAAAACGCTAATGGGACTTCCGGCGAAGCGGCGTCTGGTCAGACACTGGCAGCCGAACGCATGGCCGCACTCAACGCGCAGATCACCGAACAGTTCATGGAACAGGCAACCCTAATTGTCCGTGGCATTAACCAGTCCGCACCAGACGACGGCACGGGCAAACCGCAGCTTAACCTGACGGTTGATATGTTAATGCCGATGGGACGTTTTGGTCAGGACGATAATGGTGCGACCTTCTCGTTCCCGACCGGTGAAACCGTTCCCGTCCTTGATCCAACCCAACAACAAGACGTTCAGGCCTAAAGAACAGGAAGTTCTGATTTAATCAATCGTTCGGGATGCCGCATGTCGGCATCCCCAGCCCTTCAGGAAGGAGGTGCTGAATGTTCGACCACACCACTTTTAACACACCGTCTTTGAACACTCCGTCGACATCGCAAACGGCGACACTGAATGCTGCGGCACAAAGTGCTGTTGGTGCAAATGTACCAGATATGTCAAATCCAGATATGTCGAACTCGGCAAATGGCGGCAGCAGGAATGATCGGGCGCGTGAACGCGCAATTGCCGATCAAATTGATTTGAGCATCGAGGCCAGCAAGCGCCTCGAAGAAGCCATTTCCGCGTTCCGACAGCCCGTGTTTCAGGTCGAGACAAACCCACTTGATGCGTTTAACGCCTTAAAACCGGCCTTGAGCGAGGCACAAACACGCCTGAACCGTGATGCATTTATCGTTCTTGCCATGATGGGCATCCCACCCGAAAAGGCCCGCGAAATTGCCAATGCCATGACTGGTGGGTCGCTCGAAGATGTTGCTCTTTCGGGCGCGAATGGGGCGGGGGCAACCATCACGGCCAAGGAACTTGCCCTAAATGTTTCGGGCAGTACTACCCAGATTGATGTCAGTGCGTTTCGTGTCATGTCACAAAGAATCGAGATTGATCTCACACAAATTGAAAGCCGGTTTTCAAGCATTGGCAGCACAGCCAATATTTCTATTTCCGAATTCCGTGCACAGATTGATCTCATCCGTATCGACATCGCACAGGCCTTTCAGCAGGACCCGCTTATCCTTGATCTTGACGGTAATGGCATCGACATCACCAGCCTGCAGGGCGGTCAACAGTTTGACATTGATGGCGATGGCAACATCGATCAAACCGCATGGATCCGCGGCAATGACGCGCTTCTTGCCCTTGATCGCAATAAAGACGGCAAAATCAATAACGGCACCGAATTGTTTGGTGATCAAAACGGGGCCGCAGACGGCTTTGCCGAACTGGCCAAATTTGATGACAATCAGGATGGAAAGATTGATGCCAATGACGCTGTGTTCAGCGCATTAATTTTGCTGCGCGCCAATGGTGAACAGGCAACCCTGATGGACGAAGGCATCACATCAATTTCACTTTCCATGATCACGCCAATTGATCAGCGCCTTATTGGGGGCGATCTGGTCGCAACGTCGCACTTCACCCGCGATGACGGAAGCATTGCCACCGTTGGCGAAGTTCTGTTTGACGTAAAAGCCTGATACCCCCCCCTTGGCCACCTCGCCCAACCGTGACATCAGGCGGGTCGGCTTAGCCTGCTTGAAATTTCATACAACTGCCGCACGATACTGCGTTCATCGCCCAAAATGGCTATCTGATTTGGCGGCGACTGGCTAAGCTTGGCCTTTCTATAGCTACCCTCTACCCCACATAATGAAACGCAAAGATAAGCGTTTCATATTTTGGACAGAATGCTTTGCGAAAAACCGCAGTCGCCACGGGGAAGCCTTGTGCAATAAAGCCTTATGTGATTTACCCGTGGGGAGAGGCGATGGGGTTATCCCCCCTTTGAAATCAAAGTCTGGAGAAACTATGCTGCGCAGAACCCTTTTTGCCGCGTCACTGGCATCCGTTATTTTTGCTTCCCCTGTCATGGCACAGGACGCTGCACCGGCCGAAGATCCGGTCCTTGCGACTGTCAATGGTGAGGAAATCCTGGAATCTGAAGTTCGCGCGACCCAGGCGGGTCTGCCGCAACAGTATCAACAGCTTCCGTTTGAAATGCTCAAACCGACACTCGTTGATCGCGAAATCAATCAGCGTTTGCTGATGATCGCAGGCCGTGATGCCGGTCTTGCCGATGACGAAGAAGTCAAAGCACGCGTTGATGCACTTGAACGCCGTGTCATCGCCGAAACGTTCCTTGATCGTGAAATCGCAAAGTCGGCAAGCGAAGACGCTATCAAAGAACAATACGAAGAATTCCTAAAAACCAACGAGCCAGAACCGCAGGTTCACGCCCGTCACATCCTGCTTGAGAACGAAGAAGACGCCAAAGCCATCATCACCGAACTTGATGACGGTGCGGACTTCGCCGAACTCGCCAAGGAAAAATCGACCGGCCCATCCGGACCGAATGGCGGTGATCTTGGCTTCTTTGGCAGTGCCGACATGGTCGCACCATTTGCCGAAGCAGCCTTTGCCATGGAGCCAGGTACCTATAGCAAAGAACCGGTTCAGACCCAGTTTGGCTGGCATGTGATCATGGTTGAAGAGAAAAAAGAAGGCACCCAGCCGTCACTTGAAGAAGTTCGTCAGCAGATGGTTGGTGAACTGACCCGCAAGGCAATTGACGATCTTGTTGAAAGCCTGCGTGCGGATGCAGACATCGTCAACAATGCTCCGATGCCAGCCGAAGGCGATGCACCGGCAGAAGAAACCAAAGAATAACTGATACGGGCTTTGCCTATCAGGTTTCTGATGCAAACAGGTTCCAAACGGGGCGAGGCACATTGCTTCGCCCCGTTTTTTTTTCAAGATAATGTCCTGTGCTGTTGCTTGCTTTTCGCCACCATTACGGCAGGATAGACAGATGTCTCTTTGACCAACGCCATTTGAAGGAAATGATACAAATGGGTGCGACTTCAGTTTCTCCGCTTGCCCCCGCGGCCTTTCCCGAACTGCCGGCCATTGCCGGTGTCAAACTGCACACCGCAACGCTTGGAATTCGTTACAAAGGCCGACCAGATGTGTTTCTGGCAGAACTTGATCCGGGTACGCAGGTTGCCGCAGTGTTCACCACATCGACCACCGCATCAGCAGCAGTACGTTGGGGCCGCGAAGCCCTTAAGGGTGGCACCGCACGGGCATTTTTTGTCAACGCGGGCAATTCGGTTGCCTTTACCGGCAAGGCTGGCGAGAAATTTGTCGCAGACAAGGTCGAAACCGCGTCAAAGGCACTGGGGTGTGACAAAGCGGAAATCTTTACCGCGTCAACCGGTGTAATTGGCGAACCAACCACGGCCAACCGCATCACCGATGCCATGGGCGACTTGCTTGCCAATGATGCCAGTTGGCTTGATGCTGCCAAGGCCATCATGACGACTGACACCTTCCCCAAGGGCGCCTCGGCAACCGCGAAAATCAACGGCACCACGGTTTCGATTTCCGGCTTTGCCAAGGGATCGGGGATGATTGAACCAAACATGGCGACCATGCTTGGTTTCATTTTCACCGATGCGGCCATCCCGCATGCGGTTCTTCAGGCGATTTTGGCAGACTGCAACAACCGCAGCTTCAATGCCATCACGGTTGATAGCGATACATCAACGTCCGATACGGTCCTTCTGGCAGCAACCGGCAAGGCGGGCAACGATGCCGTTTCGGGTATGGATGACCCGGCATTGACCGAGTTTAAAGACGCCCTTGAAGGCGTGCTGCGTGATCTTGCCCATCAGATCGTGCGCGACGGCGAAGGTGCGACCAAATTCATCACGGTAAATGTCACAGGTGCGGTCAGCGAAAAAGAAGCCAAGATTGCCGCCAAGGCGATTGCAAATTCGCCGCTGGTCAAAACCGCGATTGCCGGTGAAGACGCCAACTGGGGCCGTATTGTTATGGCGGTTGGAAAATGCGGTGTCACCGCTGATCCCAACAAACTGACCATTTCAATTGGTGGTATTGCGCTGGCCAAAAATGGCGAGCGCGTCGAAGATTACGATGAAACCCCGGTTGAGGCACATATCAAGGGTCAATACATCGATATCGTTGCCGATCTTGGGTTTGGTGATGGGGCGGCCACCGTCTGGACCTGTGACCTGACGCATGGCTATATCTCGATCAATGCGGATTACCGTAGCTGATTAACGGCCACAACCAACCGCACAAACAAAATGCCGCCTTTGACAGGCGGCATTTTTCGTTTTGCGCTGGATCGATCAGAGATTTGATCATCTGCGTCCGGGAATATTACCGTTCAGAACCAAACCAACATTTGCCCCTTCAAGTTCCACATCGCTTAAGTCTGTGTCACCAAAGGCAACCCCGGCAACGTTTGCCTTTGTCAGGTTTGCGCCCTTCATTTGTGCTTCATCGAAAACCGAGTTCCGCAAATCGGCCTGTTCAAAATTCGTGTTTGTTAAGTCCGCGCGCCACATCGTGCCTGTCTTGGCACCTTTTTTGTCGCGCTGATCAATCCCGCCGAATTTCACCCCTTGAAAAATGGCTTCGCTGCAATCGGAATTGGCCATTCGAACGCCATCCATCACAGCCCCGTTCATACGGACTTTCTTCATGTCCGCGTCGCGCATGGAGCACATGGCAAGGATGGTATCGACGAACAATGCCCCGCGCAGGATACATTTATCAAAGCAGGCCCCCGACAGGTCCAGACCGGAAAAATCAAGCCCGGTCAAATCCCGCCCAACCGCAATCATGGGCGCACCGTTTTTTCCGTCTGATAGCAGCCACTCGCTATGGCCATTCACCAGATCGCGAATATCGTCCACCAGCGGCGCTGACGACGTTCCACCACCGATTGAATTTGATGTATTGGATTGGGACAGATCGACATTCGTCATATCAACGTTGCGAAGGTTGGCCCCACTTAAATCCGCACCGACCAGATTACATTCCGCAAGTTTTGCCCCCTTAAGGTTCGCATTGCGTAACTTTGCCCCATTGAGGTTACAGCCGGTCAAATCGGCACCTTCAAGGTTGACTGCAAACATGTTTGCATCACTAAGATCGGTCTTTGAAAGGCTCGCCCCGGACATTCTGGCACTTGTCAGGTTAGCCCCCCACATCATCGCCCCTTCAAGATCGGTACTGGTCATGTCGGCGGCCTTACTGACCGGACGTTCCTGCGAACCTTCGACAATCACCATAATGCCTGCACGTAGATCAATGCCGCTCAGATTGGCGTAGCGCAGCTTGGCGCGTGCCATGTTCGCGCCGCGCAGATCAGCCCGCTGGAAACTCGACCCTTCAAGATCGGCCTCAACAAAGTTGGCGCCAAACAGATCACAAAAATCAAAACAGACTTTATGGGCGGTCGCTTGAATGAAATTCGCACCGGGTAGAATGGCGTCCTGAAGGCTGATTTTGCTCATTTTTATACGCGACAGGTTGGCACTGCGCATTTGCATGCGCCGCCCACCTGGCTTTTGATTGAGATACAGTTGATGCATTTTGATGGCATCAATCAGATCCGAACGCGAATCCATCTTGCAAATATTCCCCGACCGCTAAATTACCATTTTTGAATTAAGCAGACAGAATGCAACAGTTTCGCCGTAACGCAATGCTTTTAACGCCTTGCAAAACCGTAATATTCTTTAGATGTCGGGGATTCGTTTTTAATCGGGCATCGCATGACACCCCCAAAGCCAGCAATAGCAAGGCACTGCCAGAGACCTATTCAGGGATGGTTCCCGTCAGGATTGCACCGATATTTGCACCGCTTAAATCAACATCGACAAGATCGGTATCACCAAAAGAAACACCCGAAATATTGGCGTTCTTCAAGCTGGCACCTTTCATCTTCGGTGCGTCGAAAACAGCATTACGCATATCGGCTTTTGAGAAATCGGTACCGCTTAGGTCCGCACGCCAAACCGAACCGGTTTTTTTACCCTGACCATCAAGCTGCGCGACACCGCCAAACTTGGCGCCCTGAAAAACAGATTTGGCGCAAACTGCGTTTGACAGTCGAATGCCGTTCAAAATCGATCCGTTCAGCCGTGCACGTGATAAATCTGCATTGCGCATTGATGACATCGCAAGAATCGTATCAACGAACAACGCGTTGCGCAAAATACAGTCATCAAAGCAGGCCGCCGATAAATCCAGTCCGGAAAAATCCATTTCGGTCAGATCACGTCCGGTTGCATTCAAAGGCGTTCCGGTCTGTCCGTTGCTGGCCAGCCACTCGCTATGGCCATTGACCAATTCTCGAATATCATCGGGCAAGGGGGTAACGGCTTTGCTGCCGATGGAATTGGCGATATTTGCCTGTGAAAGATCAACACCGGCCAAATCGACATTGCGCAGGTTCGCCCCTGTCAAATCGGTGCCGACCAGAAGGCTGTCCTTAAGCCGTGCCCCTTTGAGGTTGGCGTTTTTAAGCTTCGCCCCGGACAGGTTACATCCGGTCAAATCCGCACCCGCCAGATTGACCGCAAACATGTTGGCGTCGCTCAGGTCTGCATCGACCAAGCGTGATCCCGACATGTTGCTTTCGGCAAAATTCGCCCCCGAAAGCATCGACCCTTCCATATCCGCGTTGGCAAGATCGGTGGCACGTTTGACTTTTCTTTCGCGCCCGCCATCAACGACCACCATCACACCGGATCGAAGGTCAGCCCCCTTAAGGTTGGCATTGCGCAATTTGGCGCGTGCCATGTTCGCACCGCGCAAATCAGCCCGAACAAAGCTTGATCCTTCAAGGTCGGCTTCAACAAAATTGGTGCCAAACAAATCACAAAAATCAAAACAGACGTCGCGGATGGTTGCCTGAATAAAATTCGCGCCCGGTAGAACGGCGTCCTCAAGACTGATTTTGCTCATCTTGATGCGTGACAGGTTGCCATTGCGCAACTGCATGCGACGGCCCCCCGGCTGCTTCGTCACATAGAGTTGGTGCTTCTTAATGCCATCAATTAATTCTGCGCGTGATGTCATTTACTGGGCCGAATCCCCGGTCATTTAACAGTCTTGTTCTACGTTAATTAGAATATTCTTTAAGTCTACTCCTACTCGCGCATCAACAGTCTTACAAAATCTGACATTCACATAAAATATCGCGTGTTTATAAATATTTAGCCGCCATATCATATACAAACGCGTAGGGCGGCAGCACCTTTGCAGCGCGACTACAAGCACAGCAGTCTCATAAACACGATATCGTTGCCACCTCCCAATTTTAAAGTGGCCCGTATTGGCGCGATTCGCAATAATCCCAAAGTCGCGGGTTCCCCAAGCCGTCTTGTCATACGTCTGATCAAGGACCATCTGCAAAAGATAGCTTTCTCCAAAATTGCTGCGCAGGGTCAATGCATCACATTCTGTTTGTCGACGACGACGCCAACGTTTTGCAGGGGCTGCGACGGCGCCTGAAAACTTTACGGCCAGACTGGAACCTTCATTTCGCCAATAGCGGTTCTGCGGCCCTCGGCATGGCAAAAGATCAGTCCTTTGATGTCATTGTCACCGACATTCAAATGCCGGGAATGGACGGGGTGGCGCTGCTGGAAGAAATGCAGAAAATCCAGCCTGATGCGGTTCGGATCATTTTAACCGGGCACGCCAGCAACGATTCCTATCTGCGAACCATCGGCCCCGCGCATCAGTTCCTTAGCAAACCCTGCGACAATCAAACCCTGCTTGATAGCATCGAAAATGCGCTTAGCCTGCGTCAGCGGCTGCAAAGCCCGGAGATGCGGACATTGGTGGCAAATGCCAAAAGTCTGGCGTCTCCACCCGATACCTATCTGCAGCTTCAGTCCTTGTTCAACACCCCGCACTATTCGCCTGAAAGCGTGTGCAAGATTGTTGAAGCCGATATTGCACTGACCACCGAGGTCCTGAAACTTACCAATTCATCCTATTTTGCCATTACGCAGAAAGTCTCCTCGGTTTCCCATGCTGTGCGGATGCTCGGCATGGAGACGCTTAAGGCGCTTGCACTGTTTATTGGCATTTACCGCGGCTTTGACGGCCCCAGAAATCAGGCGGCAAACCTGAAACGCCTATGTCACCGAAGCCAGCAAATTGGTGTCACAGCGGCATTGATTGCCGAATATGAAAAACTGCCGCGCGAAGTGTGCCATGCCGTCCCATCAATCGGCATGCTGAGCCATATCGGCACCCTGATCCTCTATGCCAATCGCCCCGATGAAATGAAGCTGGTGACCGACCGGGTTGAACAGGAAAACATCCCGATTGAAAAGGCAGAAGAAGAACAGTTTGGTGCAGGGCATCCTGAAATCGGGGCCTATCTTTTGGGTTTGTGGGGGTTTCCTGCCCCGGTCATTCAGGCAGTTGCCTATCACCACCGCCCGATGGACTTGCCTCATAAGGAAATGAATGCAGTTACCGCAATCTATGTCGCGCAACATTTGACCCGCGAGATCGCCATTATTGATGCCGGGGGTGCGGTCGAAAGCGACATTGATTTGGCCTATCTCGAGCAGATCGGAAAAGCGTCACGTATCGAGGAATGGACCAGCATCGCGCGGATCGTTTCGGGAAAGTACAAACAACTGACCAACGACTAAGCCGTGGTCAACCAAGGCCAGCCTGCAACGCAGCCGTTTGCATTAACGCGGCGCGAACAAAATGACGCAGGCCCCGACAAGACAAATCGCCATACCGGTTAAATCCCAACGATCAGGCACAGCGCGCTCGACAATCCACAGCCAGAAAATAGATGCGGCAATATAGACCCCGCCATAGGCGGCATAAGCCCGCCCGGCAAAGGCCGCATCAACACGGGTGAGCAACCAAGCAAAGACAATCAGCGATGCAATCCCCGGAATCACCCAAAGAACAGACTTTCCCGATTTCAGCCACGCCCAAAAGGCAAAGCATCCGGCAATTTCGGCAAGTGCTGCTGCGATATAGGCCGCAACGGTCTGCATCACGTCCCCTTTGGCTTTGATCCTAAAACGCCGGGCGTAAGTCACCGGCATATTTTCCCGCCCAGTTGGTCAGAACCGGTGTCAGGTATTTCTTGAGCGTTTCTGCCTTGGCATCATCAATCACGCCATGCTGACGCAGGATCGCGCCCATTGCGACCTCGGCCCCGCGTTGCGTGCCATCGTCGATTTTAAGTGCCACACCAAGTCCCTGTTTTGGGAAGGCGGCACAATAAACGCCCTCGGCTCCGACCTTGACCAGCGCGTCTTCACCGCATTCTTCCATGATCCCGGTACAGAAACGACCGGTCCCAGCCACCATGAAGGGGGCTGCGGCACAGCCCTTGCGGATGCGTTTGATCGCCTCAATGCGTTTGGCGTCCAACCCCGATGGATCGGCCATGCGTGCCATGGCCAAACCAAGATCGCGCAACCGCATGCCAATCACCGGAATGCCACAGCCATCAATACCGCGCGGGGTCGATGACAAATCACAATCCCCCATCTCCTCAAGCACCTTGATCAGGCGTTGCTGAACCGGATGAGACTCGTTGATATAGCCTGCCGGGGTATCGCCCAGATGCTGGGCCGTCGTCAGAAACCCGGAATGTTTCCCCGAACAGTTGTTATGCGCCTTGGTCAAGGTGACCTGATCACCAGCCTGTTTGATCCCGGCGGGTGGATGGATAGAATAATGCGGCGCACATTCGAGTGTTTCGACCGACAACCCGATATGTTCGAGCCATTCCTTAACCGTATTGGCGTGTTCTTCCTCGCCATTATGCGATGAACAGGCCAGCGCAATATGCTTGTCCTCAAGCTTGAAGGCGTCCGCCGCCCCACTTTCGACCAAGGGGATTGCCAGCAATGGTTTGATTGCGGAACGCGGATACATCAGCGCATCAATATCGCCGCCCTCGGCCACCACTGTGCCATCGGCCTTCATCACGACATATCGCCCGCGATGGAAACTTTCGACCATCGATCCACGGGTGGCTTCGACAAGGATCGGGTTAGCTGCGTGCGACATCATTGTGCTCCGGCATTGGTGGGACGGGATCAGAACGTCATCTTCCTATGCCCAAACCCGCCCCCAAAAGCAAGCACAGCACATCATGCACGCCAAACTTGGTCAATGCGGTCAAATGGCCTTTGGCAATGGGATTGCCGTGTGATTCTTATATTCCTTGAGCACCAAACTGGATTGCACATCGCGCACATTGGGCATTGAAAGCAACTGATGAGTGACAAAATCACCAAAACTTTCGATGTTGCTGGCCACCGCAACCAGCAGGAAATCCTGCCGCCCGGTCATTGCCCAGCAGGACAGGATTTCGGGCAGGTCATTCATCGCATGGGCAAAATCCTCTGCCCCGGCTTCGGTATGGCGTTGCAGGCGCACCTGAATGGTCGCCAGAACGCCAAGCCCAACCTTTTTGCGATCCAACAGCGCCACCTGTCGGCGGATTACCCCGGATGCTTCAAGCTGTTTGACCCGTCGCAAACACGGGGATGGCGACATGCCGACCTTTTCGGCAAGTGCGACATTGCTGATCCCGGCCTCATTTTGCAGAATCTGCAAAATACGGATATCAGTCACGCTTAAGCTCAGGTCGGTCATTATACACCTTACATTATCAACTTTCCGTCACTTTCATTCAATCATAGCGCAAAATGGTATTTGATTCGCCAGAAAATGACATGGGATTTGATGTAAAATATCCGCTGTAAATTGGCATCAGAACCCGAAAGAGGACCCGCCATGACTCAGGGAAACGATCTGCGAGGCGATTACAGCCACATCGAAGATGACTACACCATTGCGCAAGATTGGCAGGCGTATAGCGAGGCTGAACATGACCTGTGGCGTAAGCTTTATGCCCGTCAATCGGCCATTCTGCCCGGCTATGCCGCCGATGATTACATTGTCAACTTGTCAAAGCTGGATGCCGCCGACGGCATCCCGCATTTTGGCCGGGTCAGTGAACAGCTTTTTGCCGCAACCGGCTGGCAACTGGTTGCGGTTCCGGGGCTTGTGCCGGATGAGGTGTTTTTCGATCACCTTGCCAATCGCCGCTTTCCGGTGACTGTCTGGCTGCGCACACCAGAAGAAATGGATTATCTGGTCGAACCCGACATTTTCCATGATTTCTTTGGTCATGTGCCAATGCTCTATGACCCGGTCTTTGCCGATTATCTTGCAGCTTACGGTGCCAAGGGGCCGGAAGCCATTGCCACAGGTGGGCTTAAAAACCTTGCGCGGATGTACTGGTACATGGTCGAGTTTGGCCTGATCATGACCGATCATGGCTTGCGGGCCTATGGGGCAGGCATGTTGTCATCGCAAACCGAAACTATTTACTCGGTCACAGACCCGACGCCAAACCGGGTGGGCTTTGATCTTGAACGGGTAATGGCGACCGATTACGCAATTGATGATTTCCAGAAAACCTATTTCGTTCTGGACAGTTATGATCAGTTGTTTGATGCGATGAAAACGCCCCTCGCCCCGATCTATGAGCGATTGGTCAGCACACCGTCGATCAATCCAGAAACCACCTTATCAACGGATCGGCTGTATCACGTTCATGGCGATTCAAATCGCACCATCGAACTTGGCAGAGCCCACCAGATGCAACAACGCCCTGCGTAACAGGCAGGGCGCGTTCGCGTCATGATATCTGAATTGGCAAGGGTGCTAACAGGTGCTGATGGCTTTGCCGAGCACGCGGTTAAGCTGTTCAAGCACCACGGTCGGGCTGGCATCCTTGCTGATGAAGTCGGCCGCACCCAGCGCATCTGCCTGTGCGCGGGTATCGGAATCATAATGCGCGGAAAAGAAGAAGACCGGTACATTGGTCGCATTGGGATACCGGCGGCGGATTTCACAAAAAGCTTCAAATCCGCTCATGCCGGGCATTTCGATATCCAGAATGATGGCGCGCGGATAAAGCCCGTCAAGCTGATCAATCAGATCATCGGCACAGTCAAAACTTGCCACGTCATATCCGGCACGGCGCAGCACCGTTTCAAGGGCTGCTTTGGCACTGGGACTGTCGTCGGCAAAGGCAACAAGCCCGTCAGGACTGGCTTGCGACGGCATGGCGCTGAGCGCGTTCATGGATGGCGATACTCCGAGAATTGGGACAAGCACAAATTGACAGATGAAAATGTCAAATTGGTTAAACCGCCCAAATATTTGCGTCTGCGTGCCCTATCTTTTCCATGTTCGGGCCAAAGTATAATGCAGACCGATGGCACGTGATCTGGTTGCTGTTGACCTTTTGGCACAAAAAACAACCGGGATTCTGCCATTTGACGCTACGGAAAGATGATCATTCGGCTTTACCTTGCTTCTAAATAGGTATTTCCATGCCTATTTACGGAATTAAAGCCAGATGCTATAAACCGCCATGTCGCAACGACGATATGGCAATATGGTCGGGAATCCGGGCAACCGGTACGATTATGTGAATGCGGTTTGACCCTAGTATCATTAATTCGGAAACGTTCCGACCGGGAGAAAGCATGACAGACCCGCTTAAGCTGGCATCCGAATTTCCGTCTGCTGATTATGCAGCTTGGCGCACCCTCGCCGAGGAAGCCCTTAAAGGGGCATCGTTTGAGAAAAAGCTCGTCACCAAAACACTCGACGGCTTTGCCCTTCAGCCGCTTTATACCAAGGGCGATCAGGATGCCGACACCCGTCTGATACACGACGTGCTCAGCGCGTCGGTTGAACCACGCGAAACGGTGACTGGCTGGGACATTCGTCAACTTCATGCCCACCCCGACCCCATCGTCACAAATGCCGCGATCCTCGACGACCTTGAAAATGGTGCGACATCCATCTTGCTTAAGCTTGATGCGGCCGCACGCAAGGGACGCGAAATCAGTTCGGGCGAGGTCGGCGTTGATGGTCTTGCCATTCATTGTCTGGCCGATCTTGAATGCGCATTAAGCGACGTCTATACCAACCTTGCGACCATCGCACTTGATGGCGGGGCCGCCGCCATTCCAGCTGCGGCCATGTTGGCCGCCCGCATGTCCGATGAAGATGGCGCGAATGAAGCCGCCCCGGCCTTTAACATTGACCCCATCGGAACGCTTGCCAGCACCGGGTCATTGCCCTGTTCCACCGATGACGCATTACGCCAAACCGCAAACATCACTGCCGAACTGATTGACCTTTTCCCGATGGGCACGGCAATTTCGGTCAATGGTGCGCCCTATTACAATGCTGGTGCGACCGATGGGCAGGAGCTTGCCTGTTTGCTGGCATCTGGTGTCGCCTATTTGCGCGCGCTGACCGATACCGGCATGGCGGTTGATCAGGCCGCCGGTGCGATGGCGTTTAACGTCGCCATTGGCACGGATTTCTTTGCCGGGATTGCCAAGCTGCGCGCCTTGCGCCTGATGTGGACCCGCATTCTGGCCGCGTCTGGTGCCGAAGATGCATCAATTTCGATCAATGCCGTCTCGGCCGAAATGGCGATGAGTAAGGTCGATCCGTGGGTCAATATGCTGCGCACCACGGTGACAAGCTTTGCCGCGGGTCTGGGCGGGGCCGATAGTGTCGTCTGCCTGCCATACGATCATTTAATCGGCCTACCCGATGGGTTTACCCGACGTATTGCACGCAACACGCAATTAATCCTGCAAGAAGAAAGCAACGTTCACCGCGTGATTGATCCGGCGGGGGGCGCATGGTTTATCGAAAACATGACCCGCGATCTTGCCAAGACCGCATGGGCCAAATTCCAGTCGCTTGAAGCATCCCGTGGCATTGTCGCCGCCCTTGCCAACGGCAGCTTGAAAAAAGACATTGAAGCCGTTTGGCACACGCGTGAAGAACGCGTCGCAAACCGGCGCGATCCGCTGACCGGTGTTTCGGAATTCCCCAATATTTCCGAAGCCAAAGTCACCTGCGATGCGCCCGACCTTGACGCCATTCAGGCCAATGGCAAGGCCCGTCAAACCAAATACACCGAAACGGTTGGCGCGACACTTTCCAGTTTGATGGAGGCTGCGCGTAAAGGGACAACCATCGGCCATATGTATACCGATCTTTATGGCACCAGTGCCGCGACGACGGTTCCGGTCCTGATCCCGCATCGTTTGTCCGAACCGTATGAGGCATTACGCAAACGTGCGGATGGCTACAAGGCCAAAACAGGCACCTTCCCGCAAATCTTTCTGGCCAATCTGGGCAAGGTTGCCCAGCACACTGCGCGCGCGATGTTTGCCCGGAACTTCTTTGAAGCCGGCGGGATTGAAGCCATCACCAATAGCGGTTTTGCCGATGCCAAATCAGTTGCAAAGGCCTTCACCGCGTCGGGTGCCAAAATCGCGGTGATTTGTGGGTCTGACCCGCAATATGGCGATATGGCCACCGATGTTGCCAGTACCCTTAAGACTGCCGGGGCATCACTGGTCTATCTTGCCGGTCATCCGGGCGATGCGCGGGCCGGATATGAGGCCGCGGGCATTGATGACTTTATTTACGTCGGCACTGACGTTCCTGATACCTGCCGAACGGCAATGGATCATTTATCTGGCGCACGGGGGGATAAATAATCATGACCCGCATTCCTGATTTCTCAGACCTTCCGCTGTTTGACGGCGCGACGGCCGCGGCCAAAGACCCGTATGAGGCAACGCTATGGAGCACGCCCGAAGGCATCGACGTCAAACCGACCTATGGCCCGTCTGATCTGGACGGTCTTGATCATCTTGATACCATGCCGGGTATGCCACCGTTTTTGCGCGGCCCCTACCCCACCATGTATGTTCAGCGCCCCTGGACCATTCGCCAATATGCCGGGTTCTCGACCGCCGAAGAATCCAACGCGTTTTATCGCCGTAACCTTGCCGCCGGACAAAAGGGCCTGTCGATTGCCTTCGACCTTGCCACCCACCGCGGCTATGACAGCGACCACCCCCGTGTTGCCGGTGATGTCGGCATGGCCGGTGTGGCGATTGACAGCATCTATGACATGCGCACCCTTTTTGATGGCATTCCGCTTGATGAGATGTCGGTATCGATGACCATGAACGGTGCAGTTTTGCCGATCATGGCGCTTTATATTGCGGCTGCCGAAGAACAGGGCGTTGCACGCGAAAAGCTTTCGGGCACCATTCAGAACGACATCCTCAAAGAATTCATGGTGCGCAACACCTATATCTATCCGCCGAAACCATCGATGCGGATCATTTCGGACATCTTTTCGTTTACGTCGCAAAACATGCCGAAATTCAATTCGATCTCGATTTCGGGCTACCACATGCAAGAAGCCGGGGCGACCGCCGACCTTGAACTGGCCTATACCCTGGCCGATGGCATTGAATATGCCCGCGCGGGGCAGGCGGCAGGACTTCCGATTGATAAATTCGCGCCGCGTTTGTCGTTCTTCTGGGCGACGGGCATGAATTTCTTTATGGAAATTGCCAAAATGCGGGCTGCGCGCATGATCTGGGCCAAAATGATCAAACAGTTTGACCCACAAAACCCAAAATCACTGTCGCTGCGCACCCATAGCCAGACATCCGGCTGGTCACTTACCGCCCAAGATGTGTTTAACAACGTCATCCGCACCTGTGTCGAGGCCATGGCATCGACACAGGGCCATACCCAGTCGTTGCACACCAATGCCCTTGACGAAGCCTTGGCACTGCCGACCGATTTCTCGGCCCGGATTGCACGTAATACCCAGCTGTTTTTGCAACAGGAAAGTGGCACGACCAATGCCATCGACCCGTGGGGTGGGTCCTATTATGTCGAACGCCTGACGCGCGATCTGGCGGAAAAGGCATGGGCCCATATTGCCGAGGTCGAAGAACAGGGCGGCATGGCCAAGGCGATTGAGGCCGGTATTCCCAAAATGCGCATCGAAGAAGCCGCTGCACGCACACAGGCACGCATCGATAGTGGCCGTCAGACCCTTGTCGGGGTTAATAAATACCGCGTTACTGATGACCGCCCGGTCGATGTGCTTCAGGTCGATAACGCCGAAGTCCGCCGTCAGCAGATTGCCAAGCTCGAACGCCTGCGGGCAGAACGTGACGATGGCGCGGTAAAAAGTGCGCTGACGGCGCTGACAACTGCCGCCGACAGTGGCGAAGGCAACCTTCTTGAACTTGCCGTTCAGGCCGCACGCGCCAAATGCACGGTGGGCGAGATTTCAGATGCGCTTGAAAAGGTCTATGGCCGTCATCAGGCGGTTATTCGTTCCATCGCGGGTGTCTATAAAACCGAAGTCGGTGCGGACAATGAGGCCCTTGCCAAGGTAGATCGCCTGATCAAAGTATTTGAGGAAAACGAAGGCCGCCGTCCGCGTATCCTGATCGCCAAAATGGGCCAGGACGGGCATGACCGGGGTCAAAAAGTCATTGCCACGGCGTTTGCCGATCTTGGATTTGATGTCGATATCGGCCCGCTGTTCCAAACCCCCGAAGAAGCCGCAAAACAGGCCGTCGAAAACGATGTTCATATCGTCGGTGCCAGTTCACTTGCCGCAGGTCACCTGACACTGGTGCCGCAGCTTCGCGCCGAACTTGATAAACTGGGCCGCGAAGACATCATGATCGTTGCAGGTGGCGTCATACCGCCGCAGGATTTCGACAAACTGTTCGAAGCTGGGGCCGAGGCGATCTTCCCACCGGGAACGGTGATTGCCGAAGCCGCGTCTGACCTGCTAGAAAAGCTAAATCAGGCAGGCGACGAAGAAGCAGCATAGCAACACAGTTACAAGGACAACCGGTGAAAGAAACTCTGCGCACCATACCGGCGGGTTCGGGCGGCACTGTCAGCCCGCGCAAGGCTGTGCGCCGACGTGTCCTGACGACCGACCAGATTGTCGAAGGTGTGCTTGGCGGCAATCGCACGATTTTATCACGTGCCATCACGCTGGTCGAAAGCCGCAATGCCAAACATTTTGATCAGGCACAGGCCGTTCTAGCCCAACTGATGCCCCACACAGGCGGATCGCAGCGCATTGGCATTACCGGCGTTCCCGGTGTTGGCAAATCCACCTTTATTGAGGCCTTTGGTAAGAACCTGACCAAAACGGGCAAAAAAGTTGCCGTGCTTGCCGTCGATCCGACCAGCGCGCGGACCGGCGGGTCCATTCTGGGTGATAAGACCCGGATGAACGAACTGTCGATTGATCCAAACGCCTATATCCGCCCATCGCCCAGCAGCGGCTATTTGGGCGGGGTCAATCGAATGACCCGTGAAACCATTTTACTGTGCGAGGCCGCCGGGTTTGACGTGGTGCTGGTTGAAACCGTCGGGGCCGGACAAAGCGAAACCATGGTCGCCCAAATGACCGACTTTTTCCTTGTCCTGATGTTGCCCGGTGCGGGGGACGAGCTTCAGGGGATCAAAAAAGGTGTGCTTGAAATCGCCGATCTGATCGCGGTCAACAAGGCCGATGCCGATCCGGCAAAGGCGCGTGAGGCCAAACGTGAATATTCATCGGCCCTTCGCATCCTGCAACCGACCAGCAAGCATTGGCGTCCGCAATCGGTGATGGTGTCCTCCCTGATCAATGACGGGCTTGATACCATCTGGGATTTGATCAACCAGTATCGGGTTGTGATGGACAAGGAAGGCGAATTTGCCGCCAAACGTGCCCGTCAACAACGTGACTGGATGTGGAGCATGCTGCGCGATCGGCTGCTAGAAACCTTTACCAAGCGTGATGACGTTGCCGACCGGCTTAAAACGCTTGAGGCGGACGTGCTTTCGGGCGCCACCAACCCGACCGCAGCAGTCGAGGAAATGCTGGGTCTGATCAAAAAATCCGGGAAGTAAGTCAAAACAAAAGGCCGCGCACGATGTTGCACGGCCTTGGCATTTAAGTCTTAAATGGCGGAGTTATTTGCTTTTCGCATCAACCTTAAGCTTTTCTTTCAAAACTTTAAGTTTTTCGACCGCCTCGTCAATTTCATGATCAAGATGGGCAAAGCTTTCGCGTTCGTCACGCGGCATAGCTTCGATCTCGTTCAGGGCTTTTTCAACAATATACAGCATTTCGGCTATCTCCTGCTGTGACGTAAAAAGTTTCATCCCATGAACGCGGGCGCGGGATGGAGGGTTCCATATAAACTTCGCTTATTGCTCGGACAAAGACGTCATATGGCACCCCGGCACACGCTCATGGCACGAAACCGGTATCAAAGCATTTCGTCAGGAAGCTGTCTGTTCGAGACGATCTTTGAGAACCTGAAGGCTCTCGGCGGTTGATTTCAGCACGATTTCAAGGCCAGACAGTTTCTCGCGGGCTTCGCGCGAAACAGCTTCAACTTCATCAAAGGCACTTTCAAAAATATACAGCATGCTTTGTTACTCCTGCCCGATACAAACCATCGGGCGTTTCATTGTTGTTTTTGATGCTGTGAATGTATCCCCCGAATTCGCTGGAAAGGTGTCAGCAATACGCTTTTTCCGCCTTAATTCACTAATATGCGTCCAATCTAGGCAATGCTGGTCTGTGATTTTTCAACGGCATCAATCCATGGTTTATGATAAAAGCCGCCAACTGATTTTATGAGACAGGATGACATCACAATGACGCAGCTGGTGCTTGCACCAATGGAAGGACTTGTTGACTGGCGCGTTCGGCAATTGCTGAGTGCGACCGGCGGGTTCGACCTGTGTGTCACCGAGTTTATCCGGGTTTCGCAAAACCTGTTTCCCGCACACGTGTTTCATCGCTATTGCCCGGAACTGCTCCATGGCGGCAAAACCCTTTCAGGGGTGCCGGTTCTGGTCCAACTGATGGGACATGACCCGGAATTGATGGGTGAGAATGCGGCCTTTGCCACAACCCTTGGCGCGCCGGGCATTGATATCAATTTCGGCTGCCCATCCAAAACCGTCAACAAGCACGAAGCTGGCGCATCGCTTTTGAAATGCCCTGATAATCTGTATCGGATCGTTTCGGCCGTTCGTCGTGCTGTTCCCGACGAGATTCCGGTCAGTGCCAAAGTTCGGCTGGGCTATGCGGACAAGGAACTGTTCCTTGATAATGCGCGCGCGGTTGAAGCCGCCGGTGCACAACATCTAACGGTCCATGCACGCACCAAGCTTGAAGGATATAAGCCGCCCGCGCATTGGGAATATCTGGCACGTATCCGCGAGGCCATTTCAATCGGCATGACCGGCAATGGTGAAATTTGGGACGTCACGGATTACGAAAAATGCCGGGATGTATCGGGCTGTGACAGCTTCATGATTGGCCGGGGTGCTATTGCTGCTCCCGACCTTGCCAACCGCATCAAGGCGTTTGAAAACGGCACGCAACGCCCCAAGGAATGCTGGGCAGATGTTTTGGCGATGCTGCTGTCTTATTGCGATTTGATGGATGAAGACGGATCAACTGAAAACCATCAGGCCGGACGCATCAAACAATGGATGGCCCTGATCCGCAAAAGCCACGCCCAAGGCGCGGCATGTTTTGATGAAATCAAACGTATCCGCGCCATCGATGAATTACGTGCCAAACTACAGCACGATATGACCCTGCCAGAACATCAGCAACAAGACGTTGCGATTGCCGCCGAGTAAGCCGGTCACGATTTCTGACACCAATGCGACAAACGCGAACGGGGTGGTTCATTGAACCACCCCGTTTTCTTGTTGTGTTCGATCCAAAGGCCTTAAGCCTTAGGTCCCAAATCCAAAGTCATCCGCATCAAGATCATCGGGATCATGAACGCCCATCAGGGTGACCGATGCATCATTGCCAAGTTCGATCACGACGTTGCCATCGGTATCAAGATGCATGTCGTTCTGGATCTGGTTGAAATTGTTATAGTTCCATTCCGACAAATCAATGATGTCTTCGCCCGGCGTGAAGTCCGTCACGATGTCATGGCCATCCGCTTTGCCGATCTGGAATTCATCCCAGCCCGTGCCACCGGTCAGCGTGTCATCCCCGGCACTGCCATAAAGATGATCATTTCCGGCCCCACCCAGCAGGACGTCATCACCGGCATTGCTCCAAAGCGTATCATTGCCATCGCCACCATCGAGCGTCACATCGCCGTAGCTATAGGTATCGCTGGTCAGATCGATGATGTCATTGCCATCACCGGCTTCGATCACTTCGACACCGCTGATGCGAACATCGCTGTCGCCGTCGCTAACATCGTCATGCAGGAACAGGGCATCGTTACCACTGGTCATCTGCAGGGTATCGGTTCCGGCACCGCCTTCGAACACATCATTAGACTGCTTGTAGCCACCAAGATTGACGTATTCGCCAGTCCCGTCATCGCCACCGTCGTCATGACCCCAACCGTTGCCATTGTGGTTGTCATGACCCCAGCCATTATCGTGATTATGGCCATCTTCGCTCGGCGAGCCGTCATTAAGCGCGTACCAGCTGTTCCCCCAGGTGTCGTCTGCGTTGTATTGCAGGACGTCATCCCCGGCACCACCATTGAGCACGTCTTCACCGTTGCCACCCAGCAACGTATCGGCACCCGAACCACCCCAAAGGGTATCGTCGCCTTCACCGCCATCAAGCACATCATCCCCAGCATTGCTCCAGACGATATCATCGCCTGTGCCGCCCAGAATGGTGACATCACCGTAAGACAGATCGTCACTGGTCAGGTCAATGATGTCATCGCCATTACCCGCATCGATCACTTCGATGTTGGAAATGCGCGGGCTGGTGCCCGGATCTGTAAGATCATCATCAAGGAACAGGGCATCATTGCCACTGGTCATCGACAGGGTGTCGGTCCCGGCACCACCGTCAAAGATGTCTTCGGAACGGTTATAGCCCGAAAGATTGATCTGTTCGTTGGTGCCAGCCATCCCCGGATCGCCAACATTTTTGGCTGCGTGGCTGCCGGTCCATGTCGCATCTTTCTGATATTCGATGGTGTCGTCGCCGCCACCGGCATCAATCAGGTCCGAACCGGAACCACCATTGATCGTATCATCGCCAAGGCCACCCCAGATGGTGTCATCACCACCGTCACCACCCAGAACATCATTGCCATCAAGACCCGACAGCAGGTTCGATCCATCATCACCAAACAGGTAATCGTTGAAGTTCGAGCCAATCAGATCTTCGATCGAAGACAGCTTGTCACTGCCATCGCCGCCGGTCGCGGTGCCGCTTTCAAGGCTGGCTGCAACCGATGACGTTGCATTGGCATAACTTGCTGTATCCCGGCCATCACCACCGCTAAGCGTATCCTGGCCAAGCCCCCCGATCAGGGTGTCATTACCGGCGTCTCCATACAGCTTGTCATCGCCATTGCCGCCAAGCAGCGTATCGGCATCGTCGCCGCCATAAAGCTTGTCGTTGTTTTCGCCACCATCAAGCACGTCATTGCCGTCGCCACCTTTAAGGGTGTCGTCGCCTGTGCCGCCTTCGATGGTGTCATTACCCGCTTCGCCGTACAGCTTGTCCTGGCCCTGACCACCCAGAACGGTGTCATTGCCGTTACCGGCCCAGACACGGTCATCACCTGACCCGCCGTCCAGCGTATCGTCGCCGTCACCACCAGTGATGCTGTCCTGACCGCTGCCACCTTCGACAATGTCATTGCCAGCGTCACCCGACAGGGTGTCATCGCCATCACCGCCATACAGGCTGTCGTTGCCTTCCATACCCGACAACGTGTCCTGGCCATTCAGGCCATAAACCGTGTCATCGCCAGCAAGAGCGGCAATCGTGTCATTGTTGCTGGTGCCATAAAGCAGATCGTCATACGGGGTCGGGCCCGTTGATTGCTGCACACCGACAAACATGTCGGAATTCAGCTGGCTCATCGAAACACCAACCAGCGTCAAGGTGCCCTGACCATTAAGGTTAATGACGGTGTTGCCGTTGACCTCGCTCATCAGGCCCTGAAGATCGGCCCAGTCATCAACATCAAGCGACGCCAGATTGATCTGATCATCATTGACGTTAAAGTCGGTGACAACCTTATCGCCGGAATTGTTCGACACAAGAATCTGATCTTCACCGGCACCGCCGGTATAGGTGTCATCCCCGGCACCGCCATCAAGCGTATCATTGCCGGTTCCGCCAATCAGGGTGTCGGCACCATCGGTCCCGGTCAGGGTATCGTTACCCGCACCACCATCAAGAAGGTCATTGCCATTACCCCCCGACAGGACGTCATTGCCGTCCCCACCGGTCAGCGTGTCATTGCCATCCCCGCCAAGCAACGTATCGTTGCCCGCACCACCATCAAGGGTGTCGTTGCCACTATCGCCCGACAGAAGATCGTTACCAGCACCGCCCGCGATGCTGTCATTGTCGTCGCCGCCATAAATGACGTCGTCGCCACCTTCGCCATCAAGCTTATCTTCGCCGGACGAGCCATAAATCGTGTCGGTTTCATCGCCACCGGTGATGGTGTCATCACCTTCCATGCCGTCGATGTAATCATCGCCACCGCCGCCATCCATGACGTCGTTGCCGCTGCCACCGATCAGGGTGTCATTGCCCGCACCGCCCGCGATAACGTCATGGCCTTCGTTACCATCAAGGGTATCGTCGCCGTCACCGCCCGATACAACGTCATTACCGCTGCCACCGGTTATGGTGTCATCGCCATCGCCACCCGAAAGGTTGTCATCACCTTCCATGCCGTTGATGGTGTCATCACCCGCACCACCATCAACCACGTCATTTCCGGCCAGCGCGTCGATGTAATCATCTTCGCTGGTGCCGATCAGAATATCGTCAAACGGTGTTGCGCCACCATCATTCTCAATCCCGACAAACATGTCGGCAGAAACATCATTCAGACGCACACCCAGCAACGTGACCGAGCCATTTTCGCCCAGATCAATGACCGTGTTGCCATTCACTTCCGAAAGAAGCGGCGCCAGATCGGACCATGTGCTGATATCAAACGCATCGAGCGAAATCTGATCAACGCTGGTGTTAAAGTCGGTAACGACCTTGTCGCCATCCAGACTGCTGACTTGGATAAGGTCCGCACCTGAGCCGCCCGACAGGGTATCGTCACCCGAACCACCATCAAGCGTATCATTGCCATCGCCGCCAATCAGGCGATCCGTACCAGCGCCACCGTCAAGGACGTCGTCGCCTTTTTCACCGTTCAGGTAATCGTCGCCGTTGCCGCCGAGCAGGGTATCTTCGCCGTCACCGGTCCAGATCGTGTCATTGCCGTCACCGCCATCGACGGTGTCGGTGCTGACGTCTGCTTCGACGTTGTCAAACGTGTCGTTGCCATCGCCAAGATCGATTTCATTGTTCTGGCTGTTGCCATAGACGTAATCGTCATGGGCCGAGGCGATAACTTTTTCAAAGTTGGCCAGAATGTCGCCCGCTGCGTCGCCATCATAGGCACGCCCCGCTTCACCGGGCGTACGGGCATTGGCATCGGTTTCGCCAAGGTAAACCTCGACACCGGCATCTGATCCTTCGTAGCTGATGGTATCAACACCATCCCCACCATCAAGGTAATCACCGCCCGCTCCACCTTCGATGGTATCGTCACCCGCACCACCCAGAAGAGTATTGGCACCGTCAGACCCCGTCAGGATATCATTGCCGTCCGAACCAATAACGTTTTCAATACCGCTGATCGTATCGGACCCGGTCGCATCAGATGTCGCCGTACCCGCACCAAGATCAACTGTCGCGCCGTCTGCGGCAGTCATATCAAGAGTATCTTCGCCATCGCCACCGGCCAGCGTATCGTCACCCGCCGCCGCGATCAGGCTGTCATTGCCAGCACCGGCATCAACAACGTCATTGCCAGCACCATCATTGATGGTATCGGAACCATCACCACCGGCCAGCGTATCATCGCCTGCACCGGCCAGAATATGATCGTCCCCGGCACCGCCATCAACGATGTCGGCACCTTCGCCGCCATCAAGCGTGTCGTTGCCGTCACCACCGTCAAGGACGTCGTTCCCGGCATTGCCCGACAGCGTATCGTTGCCTGCACCACCGGTCAGGGTGTTATCACCATCCGACCCGGTCAGGGTGTCGTCGCCCGTCGAACCAATCAGGTTTTCGATGCTTGAAAGTTTGTCGGTGTCGCCATTGGCAAGCTCTGCAATACCGGTCGAAAGATCGGCATCAACCGCAGCACTCGAATTGCTGTAATCAGCTGTATCCGTGCCACCACCCCCGGCAAGCGTATCATTGCCCGCACCACCGGCAAGCGTATCGTCGCCCGCACCACCGGTTAGGATGTTATTGCCCGTCCCACCGGTGATCGTGTCGTCATGATCGGACCCAACGACGTTTTCAATGGTGTACAGGCTGTCATTGCCCGCACCACCGGTGGCCGTGTAATTTGCAAGATCAACAGTCACACCCGACGTGGCGTCGTCATAAAGGGCGGTATCGTTATCGCCCTGACCCACCAGAATGTCGTCGCCTTGGCCGCCGCGCAGCTGATCGTTACCTGTTCCACCAACCAGCGTGTCATTACCAACACCGCCGTCGATCAGGTCATCGCCATAACCACCATCAAGATAATCATCACCGGCACCGCCATGAATATTGTCATGGCCAAGTTCACCACGGATCGTGTCATCGCCCGCATTGCCCCAAAGGGTGTCGGACCCCGAACCACCATTAATGGTGACATCGCCATAGGCAATCGTATCACTGGTCAGATCAACAACGTCATCGCCCGTACCCGCATTGATGACTTCAACCCCGTCAAGTCGGGCACCATCAGTGGTCGTATCTTGAACGACGGTGTCAAAGCTGATTGACCGGACGAAGTAATCGCTGCTGTCGGAACCGGACGTGCCATTGGCATAAGGTTCGCTTTCAAACGCGATATAGCGGAATTCAACCGGATTACCGAAATCATCGGTCACACTGATGTTGGCGGTGCCAACGCTGTTGTTGCTGTAATCAATTGTGCTGTCATCAAGCACGCCCGATGCAACAAGGTTACCTTCCGCATCAAAGGCCTGCCACGAACCAACTTCGCCGCCGCCTTCATTGGCCATCAGGTTGGAAACCTGAACCGTCGCCGTTGTGGCATTTGCGCCAAGATCGACAACGACGGCTTCGCTTTCGCCGCTGTTGCCATCATGGTTGATCTGGCCGCCCGCCGGGCTACCGCCGTTATTGCCAATACCGTTACCATCAAAGGTCACGGTGTCGTCAGCAGCCGCAAGGTTCAGCTTGCCGTCTTCGCCAATATAGGATGTGCCAAAATCAAAGCCATACAGGTTTGCATCCGACCATGCGGCCTGTACATCGGCACTGCTTGCAGAATCTGTCAGGCCAAGGGTCCGGGTTTCAACGGTGCTGGTGTTGGTTTCACCATCGCCGAGTTTCGAACCGTCAAGGATCAGCGCATCGTTGCCATCGGACATGTTCAGGGTATCGGTGCCTTCACCGCCGATGAACGTATCGTCAGAAATATTTTTCCCGCCAATATCGGCAACATCGCCTGTGCCATCGACATCCGGGCTACCGGTATGTTCGGTGGTATCACTGGATTCTGCGGTGCCATCAGCTTCGAAGTTCAGAACGTCGTTGCCGTCGCCACCATCAAGGGTGTCGTCGCCAGAACCGCCCGAAAGAACGTCGCTACCATCACCACCGCTAAGCGCATCGTCACCATCACCTCCCGAAAGGGTGTCGCTGCCCGTGCCACCATCAATGTCGTCATTGCCAGCACCGCCGGAAATCGTGTCGTCACCGGCATTACCCAAAAGCGTATCGTCGCCCGCACCACCGTCGACAATATCGTCCCCTGCAAGTGCATCAATGGTGTCATCACCATCCGTGCCCTCAAGGAAATCGTCAAACTGGGTTGCGCCATCGGTAATGTTGTTGAAATCATCAGCACTCAGATCGCCAAGGCCAACACCAACCAGTGTCACCGTGCCACCCGCAGGCAAGTTCAGAACCGCATCGCCGTTGCCATTTTCACTGAGCAGCGGCAGCACGTCGCTCCAGCTTTCAAGGCCAAGATCATCAATCGACAGTTTGTCTTCGCCACGTGTGAAGTCACTGACAACGTCGTGATCCGTGCCATCGGCAAAGATGAATGTATCGGAACCTTCACCACCGGCAACGGTATCATCACCGGCACCACCATCAATGGTGTCATTGCCCGCACCCGCCGCGATGTTGTTATTCGCACTTGACCCGGTGATTTGGTCATCACCAGAACCGGTTGTTACATTTTCAATGCTGGAAAGCTGATCACTGCCGGTTTCAGACGACTGTGCCGTCCCGGCAGAAAGGTCAACTTGCGCATCGCTAGACGCGCCGGACATATCAAGGGTGTCGGAACCGTCCCCACCATCAGGCTGTCATTCCGCACCAGCCACGACCGTATCGTCACCCGCACCGGCATTGACCAGATCACTGCCCGCGCCATCGGAAATCACATCGTTGCCTGCACCAGCATCAATCAAATCGATGCCATCGCCACCATCAATGGTATCCGCACCGTCACCGGTCGAAATGGTATCGTCGGCACTGCTGCCCGTGATGGTGTCATCGCCCGAACCGGTTACCAGATTTTCAAATCCGGAAATAACGTCCGAACCGGTTTCGCTACTGTTGGCCGTACCATCGGCAAGATTGATCGCAATGTCGCTTTGGACATCGGACATATCAAGCGTATCGGTGCCATCGCCACCCGAAAGGGTGTCATTACCCGCATCGCCAACAACGGTATCGTTGCCTGCACCGGCATTTACAACGTCGTCACCGGCACCACCATTGAGGTGATCATTGCCATCGCCGCCGTCGATGCTGTCATTGCCCGCATTGGTCCAGACCGTGTCATCGCCCGTTCCGGCATCAACTGTCACATCGCCATAGGAATGATTTTCGCTGGTCAGATCGACAACGTCATCGCCATCGCCTGCATTGATGACTTCAACATCAATGATCGACGGGCCTGCTGTGCCGTTTTCATGATCACGATCAAGAATGATGGCGTCATCGCCGCTGGTGCCAACCAGTGTATCGGTATCCGCACCACCATCATAAACATCGTCGCTGAGGCCAAGCCCCTCAAGGTCGGCAACATCGCCGGTACCACTAACGCCCGGGCTCCCGACATGGTCGGTACTGTCACCAGCCTGACCGGTGCTGTCGGCACCAAATTGCAGAACATCGTCACCCGCACCGCCGTCAAGGGTATCACTGCCTGAACCACCGCTCAGCGTATCGCCGCCGTCGCCGCCTTCAAGCGTGTCATCACCTTCACCGCCGCCGAGTGTATCGCCACCATCACCACCGGTAACGGTATCGTCGCCATCACCGCCATCGATGGTGTCGTCACCATCACCACCCGGCAGGCTGTCATTGCCGCCGGTCGGGATATTCTCCACACCTTCGAAGTCATCCGGGCCAAGGTCAGCAACCGACACACCCGAAAGTGTCACCGTGCCACCAGACGGCAAAGTAATCACCGCGCCGTCCGGGCCATCAGACAACATCGCCTGCAAGTCGGTCCAAGTCGTAACACCGCTGTCTGGCAATGAAATGCTGTCTTCGCCAATGGTGAAGTCCGTGACCAGATCATCATCAACGCCATCGTCAAAGACAAAGCTGTCCGTGCCCGTCCCACCGGTCAGGGTGTCATCGCCAACACCGGCATTGATCGTATCGGCACCAGCGCCGCCATCAACCTGATCGTTCCCGGCACCACCCAACAGGATGTCGGAGCCCGCACCGCCGTCGATGACGTCATCACCAGCACCGCCGTCAACCGTATCGTCGCCCGTTCCCGCAGCAATTTCGTTGGCCGCATCCGAACCGGTAATGACATCAGCACCATCCGAACCGATAACATTTTCAAAACCGGAAATGGTATCGTCACCGGTTTCAAGGCTGCTTGCAGTACCCGCTGCCAGATCGACATCGGCACCATCCGCACCCGCCATATCAAGGGTATCAGTCCCATCGCCACCGGCCAGCGTATCATCACCGGCACCGGCCAGAACCGTATCGTCGCCATCACCCGCAGTGATTGTATCGTCGCCAGCACCGCCATCAAGGACGTCGTTTCCGGCACCGCCATCGATTTCGTTTACACCGTCCGAACCAGTGATGGTGTCATCACCTGCTGAACCGGTTACGTTTTCGATATTGCTGATCGTATCGGAGCCAAAGGCATCTGACTGTGCAGTACCGGCATCAAGATCAACCGTCACACCATCGGCATCCGACAGATCCAGAAGGTCCGTGCCATCGCCACCATCAAGGATGTCGTTACCAAGGCTGCCTTCGATCACGTCATCGCCCGCACCGGCATTTACAACGTCATCACCCGCACCGTCATGGATCGCATCGTTGCCATCACCGGCGTTGATTTCATCATCGCCTGCACCGGTCCAGACCGTGTCATCGCCAGTTCCGGCATTCACCGTCACATCGCCATATTCATGGGTCTGGCTGGTCAGATCGACAAGGTCATCACCCGCACCAGTATCAATAACTTCGACATCACGGATGGTCGGATTTTCCGAACCATTTTCATGATCGCCATCCAGGATGATCGCGTCACCGCCTGCCGTCCCGACAAGGGTATCGATGCCGTCACCGCCGTCGAATTCATCGTCACTCAGGCCAAGGCCATCAAGGTCGGCAACATCGCCAGTACCATCAACGCCCGGGCTACCGGCGTGATCGGTGCTGTCGCCCGACTGACCGGTCCGGTCTGCTTCGAACTGAAGAACATCGTCGCCATCACCACCCGACAGGGTGTCTGTACCGTCGCCACCGCTCAGGGTGTCGTTGCCGCCACCACCGTCAACCGTATCATTGCCATCGCCACCATCGACCGTGTCATTCCCGCTGCCACCGCCAACGCTATCGTCGCCTGCACCGCCACCGACAGAATCATCACCGTCGCCGCCATCAATCGTATCGTTGCCGTCGCCACCGCCCAGCGTATCATCGCCCGGTGTGCCGATATTTTCGATGCCTTCAAAGTGGCTTGGAGTCAGATCATCAACCGCCACCCCGGCAAGGGTCACCGTACCACCAGAAGGCAGTGTGATAACCGCGCCATCCGGTCCATCCGACAGAAGAGGCTGCAAATCGGTCCAGGCTGAAATGCCCAGATCGGGCAGAGAAATCACATCGCTGCCAAGGTCAAAATCACTAACCAGATCGGCGTCATCACCGTCTTCGAAGACGAAAGTATCGCTGCCGCTGCCACCTGAAAGCGTATCATTGCCATCGCCTGCGATCAGTCGGTCATCACCCTCACCCCCGGTCAGGATATCGTCACCGGCACCGCCATCAATGGTGTCATCACCTGCACCGCCGTTAATGCGGTTGGCATCATCCGACCCGGTCAGGGTATCGTCATCATCAGACCCGATAATGTTTTCGAAATTGGCGACCGTGTCTGTACCGGTATTGGCACCACTTGCCGTGCCTGCGGCCAGATCAACCGTCACACCACCGGTGGTGTTGCCCAGATCAAGGGTATCGGTGCCATCCCCACCATCAAGGTCGTCATTGCCTGCGTCCAGCGTGACCGTGTCATCGCCTGCACCGGCATCAATCGTATTATCGCCAGCCGATCCGGTGATGTCATCATCGCCGTCCGTCGCAATGACATTTTCAAACCCGTCGATGCTGTCGGTCCCGGTTGCGTCGCTGCTTGCCGTACCTTCGGCCAGATTGATGGTCGCGCCATCGGCGCCAGAAAGATCAAGCGTATCGGAACCATCACCACCAGTCAGGATATCGTCGCCAGCCCCGGCCATGATCGTGTCATTGCCAGCCCCGCCGTCAAGAGTGTCTGACCCTTCGCCGCCATCAAGGATGTCGTCATCCGCGCCACCGTCGATGACATCGGCACCGGCACCGCCATGGATGTTATCGGCACCATCACCGCCCGAAATGACGTCATCGCCGTCATTCGACCAGATCGTATCATCCCCGGCACCACCATCAATGGTGACATCGCCATAAGAATGGGTTTCGCTGGTCAGGTCGACAACGTCATTGCCCGCACCCGCATCGATATTTTCGATATCAACAATCGACGGATTGGAAGCACCACCACCGGCATGATCCCGGTCCAGAATGATGGCATCATCGCCGTCGCCCGCGACCAGTGTGTCATTGCCGTCACCGCCGACAAAGCTGTCATCTGACAGGTTCTTGCCGGAAATATCGGCGACGTCGCTAGTTCCATCCGTTGTCGGGCTGCCGACATGGTCGGTGGTGTCGCCATCGGCCGCAACACGGTCGCCTTCGAACGACAGAACATCATCCCCGGCACCGCCATCAATAAGGTCGGCCCCGTCGCCACCGGCAAGGGTATCATTGCCGGCACCGCCCAAAAGGCTGTCATCCCCGGCACCGCCCGCAAGGACGTTATCGCCGACCGAGCCGGTCAGCGTGTCATCCCCGGAACCACCAGTCGCACCTTCGATCCCGTCAAGGGTATCGGTGCCATCGGTCGCGATGCCTGTGCCGTTTTCAAGATCAACAACAACGCCGTCGGTCTGATCGGAATAATCAACCACATCATCGCCGTCACCGCCCACCAGCGTGTCATTGCCGGCACCACCAGAAAGCGTATCGTTCCCGGCACCGCCATCAAGGACATTGTCTATGTCATCACCGGCAATGGTGTCGTCATGGTCCGACCCGATCACGGTTTCAAAACCGTCAATCACGTCATTGCCAGCACCACCGGTCGTGGTACCATTGGCCAGATCAACAGTCACACCTTCGTCGGCATCGGCATAAGACAGAACGTCTTCGCCTTCGCCACCGATCAGGGTGTCATCACCACCGTTACCAAGGATCGTGTCATTGCCGTCGCCACCATCAAGGATGTTGGCATTTTCATCACCGATCAGGACATCATCGCCATCGCCACCGGTAACGTTTTCAATGCTTTCAAGGGTATCGTTGCCCGCTTCACCGGTCGCAGTACCTGCGCCCAGATCAACTATAACCCCTTCGGTCGTGTCGGAATAATCGGCCGTGTCATTTCCATCGCCGCCGCGCAGGGTATCGTCGCCCGCACCACCGATCAGCGTGTCATTGCCTTCATCGCCGTAAATATCATCATCGCCCGCCTGACCATCGATAATGTCATCGCTTTCAAGGGCGTGGATTTCGTCACTGATCTGGCTGCCGATGATATTGTCTTCGAACTCGGTGCCAATGATCACTTCATAGCCAAAGAAGTTGCCAGGCCCAAGATCGTCAACCGACACACCTTCAAGTGTGATGCTTTCGCCGTCCGCCAGCGTAATGACCGCATTGCCATTTGCATCATCAGCCATCTGATCACGCAAGGTGGCATAATCTTCGATGCCATAGGACGACAGATCAATCGTGTCTTGTGTCACATCAAAGTCGGTCGCGGTGTCATTACCACCGCCCGACTTCAGGACAATCAAATCTTCGCCGTCGCCAGTGATGATCACATCATCGCCCGCACCACCAAACAGCGTATCGTTGCCCGACCCACCATCAAGGGTATTAACCCCGTCACTGCCAACCAGCGTATCGGCATAATCGGTGCCGATGACACGTTCAAAGTTCCGAACGATGTCATTCCCGCCGCCACCCGACGCATACTGGTTCACAAGGTCAACCGTGACACCTGCGTCAAGGTTGGAATAGTCAACGGTGTCGATGTCATTCTCGCTATCGCCACCATCAAGGATGTCGTCGCCGGTATCGCCGTAAACCCAGTCACTGCCAGCGCCCGCCTCGACGATGTCATCACCTTCGCCACCAGAAAGTGTATCGTTACCTTCTTCACCAAGAAGGACATCATTTCCGGCACCACCATCAAGGATGTCATTACCTGCACCACCGGCGATTTCGTCGTCACCCGTTCCGGCATCAACAATGTCGTCGCCCTGGCCTGCATTGATTGCATCATTGCCCGCACCAGACGAGATCGTGTTGTTCCCGGCATTGCCGGTAATTTTGTCATTGAAGTCAGAACCAACGACATTTTCAATGTTGGTAAGGGTGTCCGTGCCCTCACCCGTTGCCGTTCCGGTCGAAAGATTGACGTCAACCGCATCGGTCGCGTTGCTGTAATCAACGGTGTCGGATCCATCGCCACCATCCAGCACGTCATCGCCACCACCGCCGACCATGGCGTCATCACCGTCAAGCCCGCTCAGCGTGTTGTTTTCGTCATTCCCAATCAGGGTATCGTCATGAAGGGTGCCGGTGATGTTTTCGATGCTATCAAGCGTATCGTCACCATCACCACCCGTCACAGTTCCGGTTGCAAGGTCGGCTGTGATACCGGCACTTTCGGTCGAATAGTCTGCGGTATCGTTGCCTTCACCACCCGAAAGGACATCTGATCCGGCATTGCCGCTTAGCGTATCGTCGCCGGCATCGCCAGAAAGGGTATCATTCCCGTCGCCACCCATAAGATGGTCGTTGCCGTCGCCACCTGAAACGGTGTCATCACCATCAAGCGCATCAATGACGTCATTGCCCGCACCACCGGCAATGTCATCGGCATCACTTGTGCCAAGCTGAATGACACCAGTGAAATTATCTTCACCAAGCTGGTCAGCGCTAACACCCTCAAGCGTAATGCTGTCGCCACTATCAAATGCAATGGTCAAATTGCCGTCAGCGTCGGAGCCGAACATATGCTCAAGGCTGCCGTAGCCAGCAATCTTAAATGGCGTCAGGTCAATGACGTCATTGTTGACATCAAAATCAGTGATCGTGTCGTGGCCATCGCCCGGATTAAAGATGACCTGATCGGCACCCGTGCCAAGTGTTAGGGTATCATCACCTGCACCCGCATCGAACGTATCGTCGCCAGCACCACCGATAAAGGTATCGTTATTAGCGCCACCCACAAAGGTATCGTCATAGCTCGATCCTTCGATGACTTCGATACCATCAAGGGTGTCTGTACCAGTTGAGTCACCGCTAACCGTGTTGTTCGTCGTGTCGACCGTAACCGCGGCATCTGAGTCGGCATAGCTGGCGCGGTCAATACCGTCACCACCAACCAGCACGTCATCGCCCGCACCCGACATTAGAGTATCGTTGCCGACCCCACCGTCAATGGTATCGCTTCCTTCGCCACCGCTAAGTGTATCGTCGCCTGCACCACCAAGCAGAACGTCATCACCGCCGCGACCATCAATTACGTCATTGCCCGCATTACCGGCCAGGGTGTTTACACCACTGTCACCGCTCAGCGTATCATTGCCTGCAGAACCATCAATATTTTCGAAATTCGCAATGGTGTCGTTCCCATCGCCACTGACCGTGCTGGTTTCAAGATCTGCGCGCACGCCGTTGGCATCAGCAAAGCTAAGGGTGTCTTCGCCGTCACCGCCATCAAGCGTATCATTTCCGGCACCTCCGGCAACGTAATCATCACCCGAGCCTGCAAGAATTGTCTCGGCACCGCTGCCGCCGACGATGGTGTCGTTATGATCGGTCGCGATGATCTGCTCGACGCCGCTTATGGTATCGGTACCAATGCCCTCGCCGGTCGCAGTATTGTTCGCAAGATCGATATCAAGACCCGATTGCGCATCGCTGTAATCCAGCGTGTCGGAACCTTCACCACCGACATAGGTGTCATCGCCCAACTCACCGACGAAGCTATCATCGCCAGCACCACCGCTTAGAACATCGTTCCCTGCACCACCGGTAATGAAGTCGTTGCCATCGCCGCCATCAAGACGGTTATCGGCATCATCCCCGGTGATGGTGTCGTCATGCTCCGAACCGGTGACATTTTCAAATCCGGAAACGGTGTCAGTGCCATCAGCGCCAGTCGCAGTACCGTTCGCAAGATCAATATTCTGAGCACCATTGGCGTTGGAATAATCAAGCGTATCGGTGCCGTCGCCGCCCGCAAGGGTGTCATCCCCCTCACCGCCGGAAATCACGTCATCGCCAGCACGCCCATCAAGGGTGTCATCGCCTGCGCCACCGCGAAGTGTATTGGTACCAGACGAACCGGAAATCACGTCATCGGCATCCGAACCGGTAACGTTTTCAATGCTATTTAGAACATCCGTGCCTGCGGCCTTATCGACACTGCCAATATCAAGGTCGACATCAACACCGGCTTGGCTGTTGCTGTAATCGACGGTATCAGCACCTTCGCCACCTTCAATGACATCGTCACCGGCACTAACGTTAAAGGTGTCATCGCCACCGCCACCCAGCATGGTATTATCGGCATCCGAACCGGTGATGTTGTCACCAAGAGTACTGCCGATAACATTTTCAACATTGAGAACCGTGTCGCCGGTCGTATCGTCTGTTTCACCCGTGGCAAGATTGATTTCAACCGCATCGCTCGCATTGGCGTAATCGACAGTATCAATGCCATCGCCACCATCAATCAGATCTGCACCGGCGCCGCCAACAAGGCTGTCATTCCCAGCACCGCCTAACAGCGTATCATTACCCGCACCGCCCGAAATCAGGTCATCACCGTCTCCGCCATCAAGAACGTTGGCCAATTGGTTCCCGGAAATGCTGTCATTAAAATCACTACCTGTCAGATTTTCAACGTTCAAAATCTGATCGTTGCCCATCCCCGAAACAGTGCCAAGCGCAAGATCAGCATCAACTGCACCACTCGCGTCGCTGTAATCAACTGTATCGCGACCCGATCCACCCGAAATCACATCATCGCCTTCGGTGGCAATCAGGATATCGTCACCCGCACCGGCGCGAAGTTCGTTGTCGCCAGCATCGCCTTTAAGGGTATCGGAATGGTTTGAACCGATAACATTTTCGATATCGCTGAGGGTATCGTTGCCTGCACCACCGGTTGCCGTCTGTTCAGACAGATCAACATTTACACCGCTGGTGGACGACGAATAACTGGCAGTATCTTCGCCATCGCCACCGATAAGTGTATCGTCACCATCCAGACCAGACAGAACGTCGTCACCAGCACCACCATCCAGAACGTTGTCGCCATTACTCCCGCTCAGGCTGTCATTCCCGGCACCCGCAACCACATTTTCAACATTACGTAACGTATCGTTGCCAGATGTCGCCGACACGTTCCCTGTTTTCAGGTCAACCGTTACGTCGTCTGTTTCATCACTGTAATCAGCGGTATCTATGCCATCACCGCCATCAAGAACGTCGTTCCCGTCCCCGCCGATCAGCGTATCGTCACCGGCACCACCCTGAAGAAGATCACTATCCTCAAGACCGTAAAGCGTGTCGTTGCCGTCCAGACCAGACAAGGTGTCCTCGCCATTGGTCCCATACAACGTGTCGTCACCCGATGTGCCAACGATGTCGCGTACGCCAATGAAGTTGTCTGCCGAGATGTCGTCAATACCGACACCTTTAAGAACCATGCTGGTGTCGTCACCGAAATCGATGACAAGATCACCATTTTCGTTTTCCGACATCATCTCATAGAGCTGGCCATAACTTTCGACCGGCAATTCGGTTACATCAATCTTGTCGGACGACGCACTGAAATCCGTGACCGTATCATTGCCATCTCCGATCGCGATTTTGTAAACATCAGCACCCGAACCACCGCTCAGGGTATCATCACCGGCACCGCCGCGGATCGTATCACTACCACTTCCGGCATTGATAACATTCACCCCGTCGTCGCCCGTAATGTCGTCAGCACCAGCGGAACCAATGACATTCTCGACACCACTCAGGGTATCTGTGCCGCTTTCGCTGGTTGCTGTACCCTCGGCAAGATTGATCGTAACCGGTTCGCTTGCGCTATAATCGACAGTATCTGTGCCATCGCCGCCTTCGATGATGTCATTCCCGGCACCACCAAGAAGTGTGTCGTCACCAGCACCGCCGTCTATCGAGTCATCACCCGCACCGCCAGAAATGACATTGCGACCATCATCACCGATCAAGGTATCGTTGTAATCCGACCCGGCAATATCCTCAATATTGGAAAGCGTATCATTGCCAGCTGCACCAGATGCATTTCCCGCAACAAGATCAACGGTTACCCCACCTTCTGCATCGCTGTAATCAGCAAGGTCCGTTCCGCTGCCACCCGCAAGAGTGTCATCGCCTGCACCACCAGAAAGGGTGTCATCACCGGCACCGCCGTCAATCAGGTCATTACCCCCACCACCGGCAAGGTCGTCACCACCAGCACCACCCCAGATGGTGTTGGACTGATCATCACCCGAAATGATATCGCGCTGCTCCGAACCGATGACATCTTCGATATTACTTAGGGTATCGGTTTCGCCACCATTAACCGAACCGGTACCGGCAGCAAGGTCAACTGTAACGCCAGTGGTCGCGCTGTAATCAACCGCATCTTGACCATCTCCACCATCAAGGATATCGCTGCCGTCGCCGCCCGACAGGGTGTCATCGCCAGCACCACCAAAGACAGTATCATCACCGTCGCCTGCCGAAATGGTGTCATTGCCACCAAGACCGTCAATAATTTCGTCAAAGCCGGTGCCATTGATGACGTCGTCACCTTCGGTCGCACCAAGCGTTTCAAGGTCGACAAAATTGCCAACTGTCAGTTCTTCCGGCGAAACGCCTTCCAGGGTAAGGATCTGATCGTTGATCGTAATGACAGCATTACCATCATCGTCAATGCCGATCTTGTTCTGAAGGGCTTCCCAATTTGGAATACCAAAGCTGGAAAGATCAATTTTGTCTTCTGACGGATCAAAGTCCGTAACTTTGTCTTCGCCAGAAGTTTGATTAAACACAAAGGTATCCGCGCCAGCGCCACCAGTCAGAACATCTTGACCGGCACCACCGTCAATCGTGTCGTCGCCAGCACCACCAGAAAGGGTGTTTTTGGCAGCTGATCCGCGCAGAACATCGTCGTGATCAGAACCAATGGCATTCTCGATCTCGCCAAGGGTGTCGTTCCCATCTGCACCAGTTGCGGTACCATTGCCAAGATCAACCGAAACACTGCCCGCAGCATCGCTGTAATCGACTGTATCCCAACCAGTGCCACCCAACAGGGTATCGTCGCCTTCACCACCGATCAGCGTATCATTCCCGCCACCGCCTTTAAGCGTGTTGACCTGATCATCACCTGACAGAATGTCGTCGTAGCCCGATCCAGTAACATTTTCAAAATTACTGAGGGTGTCAGTATCTGTACCGTTAGTTCCGGTTCCAGCCTCAAGATCGACAGTAACGCCTTTGGTTTCGCCCTGATAGGAAACGGTATCCTGACCATCGCCGCCATCAAGGGTATCAGACCCCGTACCGCCGTTAATCACGTCATTATCAGCACCGCCGTCAATAACGTCGTTACCCGACCCACCGCTGATGGCATCTTTTCCATCACCACCGGAAATCGTATCATTGCCAGCACCACCAAAGACGGTATCGTCACCACCCTTGGCGTCGATCACGTCACTGCGGTTGGTTCCGGTCAGGTCGTCTCTTGCCTCTGTACCATCCAGTGACCGGATGCCGACAAAGTTCTTATAGGTCAGGCTATCAGGATCAACACCCTCAAGCGTGATAACCGCATCACCGATGGTGATCGTGGCATTACCGGCTTCGTCTTCGCCGATGAAATCAACGATATCGCCAAACAGCTCAAGATCTTCAATTCCCTGGATATCGATCACATCATTGGCTGGATCAAAATCGGTAATCAGGTCATTTCCGCTATCAGCACTGACAACAAAGGTGTCATCGCCCGCACCACCCGAAAGAGTATCATCACCGCCACGTCCATCAATCGTGTCATCCCCGGCACCGGCTAAAAGGATGTCATTGCCTGAGCTACCCAGCATGGTATCGTTAAAGGCTGAGCCTTCTACCTGCTCAAACCCGGAAATTTGGTCAACAAAGTTGCTGCCCGTTACAGTACCTGCCTCAAGATCAACTGTGACACCCGGAGTATCGCTGCCAGACGAATAGCTCAATGTGTCCGAGCCGTCGCCACCGATCAGTGTATCGTCGCCCGTGCTGCCAAATACCGTGTCGTCACCAGCACCGGTATCAATCAGGTTGTCTTGTGAATCGCCGCGAACAACGTCATTGCCGTCACCGGTCAGGACGTTTTCCATGCCCGACAGGCTATCACTGCCATCGCCTGTTGCCGTACCTTGTGAAAGGTCGACATTCATGTCACCCGATACATCGCGATAGTCAGCAGTATCAACACCATCACCACCGACCAGTGTATCGTCACCAGCACCACCTGACAGCGTATCATCGCCGCCAAGCCCCATCAGGATGTTATTGCCGTCATCACCCGTAATTGTATCGGCATTCGTCGAGCCACGGACATTTTCAAAATTGCTAATGCTGGACGTGCCGCTATCGGTGATAGCCGTGCCGTTTGCCAGGTTTACATTCAAGCCGGTCTGGGAGTTGAAACTGACGGTATCGTTGCCTTCTCCGCCATCAAGCGTATCGCTTCCGCCACCGCCATCAACTAGGTCATCGCCAGCACCAGCATTGAAATTATTATCGTCCCCGGTCCCCAACAACTGATCGTTACCAGCGCCGGTAATAATATTTTCAATGCCTGAGACGTTATCAGTTTCACCTTTGGTGCTGTCTGAAACAACGCCCGTGCCAAGATTGACTTTCAGCCCACCTTCCCGCGCACTCAGATCCAGCGTATCGGTACCTTCGCCACCGATATAGACGTCATTACCATCTTCCCCGACAAACAGGTCGTCGCCCGCACCGCCGTCAAGCGTATCATTGCCGCCACGCCCGACAATGGTGTCATTGCCATCGCCACCGCGCAGCACGTTGGTGCCACTGTCGCCATATAGTTCGTCGTCATCGTTCGACCCGATGACGTTTTCGATGCGATCGAGGATGTCATTGCCATCGGCACCGCTTGCCGTACCGGCCTCAAGGTCAACCGTGACACTGCCATCCGCACCGGAATAATCAACGGCATCAACACCTTCCTGACCGCGCAGGGTATCATTGCCTGCACCACCCGAAACTGTATCATCGCCATAGCCGCCCGACACGACGTCATCGCCGGCACCACCGCCAAGGGTGTCATTCCCGCCATAACCATAAATCGCGTCATTGCCGTCCGTGCCGTCCCCGGCATCGTCGCCTTCGGTTTCAAAGATGCGGCCAAAACCACGGAATTGGTCCGCAACAAGGCTGTCGCTGGTGACTCCTTCAAGGGTCAGAACACCCTGATCACCAAAATCAATAACCGTATTGCCATTGCCGTCGTCACTCATCATTGACTGGAGCATGGCAAAATCCTGAATGCCAAGCTGCGACAGATCGATGATGTCTTCGGAACCAGTAAAATCAGTAATCGTGTCGTTGCCGAAATTCTCGGTCAGTTCGAAATCATCTTTGCCCGAACCACCGGTCAGGATGTCATCACCCGCCCCGCCAGTCAGGGTATCAACACCGGCACCGCCGTCGAGCACGTTATCGCTATCGTCGCCGGTAATGTGATCGTCATGATCAGAACCAACGACATTTTCAACCATCTGCACGATGTCGTTGCCCGCACCGCCGGTCGCAGTATTTTGCGAAAGATCAACAGTTACCGCGCCGGCTGCGTCGCTGTAGCTGGCTGTGTCAACACCATCACCGCCCTGGATGTGGTCATTGCCAGCACCGCCGCGCAGGAAATCATTGCCCGAACCGCCCTGCATGACATCGTCGCCAGCACCACCCACCAGAAGGTCATCACCCTGACCACCCTGCATGACGTCATCATCGGCACCGCCATACAGGCTGTCATTGCCGTCACCGCCCTGAAGCAAATCCTTGCCGTCTTCACCGCGCAGGACATCATCGCCAAGACCGCCCTGAAGGACGTCATCGCCGCTATTGCCATCAAGGCTGTCATCACCGCCGCCGCCCTGAAGCGTATCATCCCCGGCACCACCGCCCAGAATGTCGGCATTTTCCGTCCCTTGAACGACGTCTTTGCCAGATGTCGGGGTGTTATCATAAATGTTTGAACTGTCTTCGCCGTCGGCAGTATCGGTTACGTCAGTCTCGGTATCGGTATCAGCTTCACCCTCGGCACCTTCACCGGTTTCTGCTTCATCCGTTTCAGACTCACTTTCGGTCCCAGTGTCATCTGAACTAGTGTCGTCGTCCCCCGATACATCCTCACCAGACGCGTCATCGCCTTCACCAGCATCGCCAGTTTCGGTTTCTTCTGTTTCAGTGTCGCCGCCGTCAGCGCCATCTGTCTCAGAGCCGTCTGCTTCGTCGGTTTCGCCAGTTTCAGCTTCACCGGATTCAGCTTCACCAGTTTCGGACTCATCGGATTCCTGACCGCCTTGCGCACCAGCTTCAAGACCGGGGGTCGTGTTGTCCTGTTCCGTCTGACCGGCTTCGTCGCCGCTTTCGTCGGTTGTCTCTTCTGGTTCTTCGTCCGAACCGTCATCAACACCGGCGCCAGAAGTATCATCACCGGCACTTTCGTCACCGGTTTCGGTATCATCTTCGTCGTCCGCGCCGGTTTCATCTTCGGCTATGGTATCAGACGCGTCATCGCCTGCGGCCTCGTCCTCAGACTCACCACCATCCGTCGTTTCGCCGTCGGTCGCACCGGAATCGCCCGCACTGCCCGACCCGGTATCTGTGTCGTTCTCACCCTCGGAACCAGTGTCAGTGTCAGAGTCAGTGTCGCCATCGGCACCATCGCCGGAGTCACTGCCATCCGTTTCGCCAGAATTCAGCGTATCATCGCCACCCGAACCGGATGTTTCGTCTGATCCACTGTCCCCTGTCGTACCTTCACCGGTTGAACCTTCTTCTTCGGACACAGTACCAGTCTCATTGGCATCGTCGTCGCCCTCTGAAGCATCGGTGGTATCACTACCTGTTGAACCACCGGTATTCTCTGTTTCGTCACCTGATCCGTTTTCCGTACCTGTGTCGGAATCGGTGTCGGGACCGGAATCGCCCGACGTACCGGTGTCACTGTCACTGGAATCACTACCACTGGCGTCATCGTCGCTGGTTTCGCCGCCGCCAGATTGCGTTTCGTCGCCATCTGAACTGTCGGTCGAATCATCTTCTTGCGACTCACCTGACGCGCCATCACTACCATCGGCAGCACCTGTTTCAGCACCGCTCTCGGTCTCGTTGGTTTCCGTGTTGTCCCCGGAGTCCCCAGAAGCGCTGTCATTGGTTTCGCCGACTGTCGTGTCGCCGGATCCGGTTTCATCGCCATCGCCGGAAGCAGCATCATCACCAGACGTATCGTCAGACGAATTGCCCGACGTCTCGTCGCTGGCATCAGCGTCGGCAATGGTTTCGGCTGCACCGCTGTCCATATCAACATGGACGCCCTGCTCGGCATCGCTGTAATCAAGCGTATTTTCGCCCGAACCACCGTTAATCACATCGCTGCCATCACTGGCGGCAAATGTGTCATCCCCGGCACCACCCGACAGGCTGTTGTCACCATCATCGCCGCGCAGGACATCATTGCCCGATGTGCCACGCAGATTTTCAATATCGCTAAATTCGACGCGATTCGCACCTGAGACATCTGTCGCCCGGCCTTGCGCGATATCGGCATCCATGCCATCGGCGGCCCTGTCAAGCGACAGGGTATCTTCGCCGTCACCGCCGACAACAGTGTCCGCACCACCGCCAGACGAGATCACATCGTCGCCAGACGTTCCGGCAATCGTGTCGTCACCTGCTGTGCCGTCAATGACATTGGTGTCTTCGTCGGCCGCACCTGTGGCCCCGCCATCTTCATTGGTCGAACCGCTGGAAACCGAAACATCGGAAATCTGCGGGGCTGCCACCAGCGAAACATTGGCAAGATCGGCCTTGCTGACACCTTGCAGAACCAAAACATCACCGGTCGCAAAGGTGATAACGGTATTACCCGCACCATCATCGACAGCAAGTGACATCAAATCATTAGCGTTATTCACACCAAGATCGGTCAGCGCCAGTTCGTCTTCGTCTATGGAGAAATCGGTAATTGTGGTTTTCGCAAAACCACTTTCGAGCACAAAGGTATCACGCCCGGCACCACCGGTAACTTCATCTTCGCCCTCGCCCGGCTCAAGAATGTCGTTACCGTCACCGCCAACCAGCGTGTTGTCTTGTGAATCACCCACCAGAACATCGTCATAGGCCGTGCCGATGACGTTCTGAACATTGGTGAAAACCTGATTTGCAGAAGAAGGGGTGTTGCCCTCGCCCTGTGCGGAAGCCCCGGAATCAGAATTGCCCGCGCTGGAATTGTCTTCCGCGCGGTCATCCAGGACCTGTTCGATATCTGTATCGGTGAGACCGACACCATCATCTTGATTGGCGGGCGAGGCCAAGACACGTACTCCCTACTTGGGAATTATGATTACCAAAACCACCCAGAAACTCAGGCAGCAAATTTATATACAGTAGTATAGATTAGAATAAACTATCCAGCAACCGCATATACGCAGCAGAATCTAATTAAGTTAGGTTTTTTCATATTTCAGAGGAATTTGGAAGATGAATCCATGACCTGTCAGAATCTGTCAGGTTGTATAGTGCGGATATTCCACGCCGCATGGGTTCCGCATGCTTTATTGTTCGCGGAATGCGCGATCAAAGCTGGTGGTGATCGGCGAAAACAGGTACGCGAGAATCGTCCGTGCCCCGGTCACGATCTCCAACTGGGCGGGCATACCCGGCGACAGGATCATGCCTTCATGCTCGGCAAGACTGTCGGCATCAATCTCAATCATTGCCTGAAAATAAGACCGGCCTTCGGCATCGGTAAGACGATCGGGCGACACATCAGTGACCGTTCCCTTGACCGGCGCAAACCAGCGCTGACTAAAGGCGGTGACACGGATATTCACGCCAAGTCCGGTCGAAACCACATCGATATCATTGGGCGAAACACGCGCTTCAATCACCAGTCGATCGTCAAGCGGGACAATTTCAAGCACCTTAGCACCGGGCGGAACAACACCGCCGACCGTAGTGAACTGCATATTGGTCACCGTGCCGTGGCGCGGCGCCTTGATGTCGGACCGTATCAGGATATCCTCGGCCGACCGAAGACGTTCATTCAGATCGGAAATCTCGCTCTGGATATCGCGAAGCTCGGTATTGATGGTTTGCAAATTATCGCGCATCAATTGCGACTGGCTGGCCTTGACCTGCTGAATTTGCTGCTCGATTCGCGCAACATCTGCCGAGAACCGCCCGATATTTCCAAGCGTCTCAACCAACCGGCTTTCAAGCTGTAACAACCGGGTACGCCGGGCATAGCCAAGATCCACCATCGGCTTAACCATGGCGAGCTCTTCCTTGACGATCCCGACCTGTTGCTCGGCGGCGGTCTTTTGCTCGCGCGTGGCGACAATTTCGCGGCGCAGCTCCTTGATCCGCTCGTCATAAAGCGCAAGCTCACCGGCAAAGGCGCTTCGCCGGCTGTCAAACAGGGTTCTTTGCGCATCCGTGATCGAAAAATAGCGCGGGTCTTCAAGTGGGGCCGGGAACACCAGACGATCCTGATTGCCACGTTCGGCAACCAAACGGGTCTGCGTCGCCAGCGCATTGAGATAGCGGTTATTAAGCAAGTCAAAGCTTGCCCGTGCGCGCGTATCATCCAGACTGATAAGCACGTCACCGGCCTTCACCCGTGCGCCGTTGCGCACCAGAATGTCACGAATGATCCCGCCTTCAAGATGCTGAACACTTTGCCGCCCGGAAAAGGGTGCGACCACCCCACTTGCCGTTGCCGCCGAATTAACCTGTGCGGTTGCCGCCCACAGCAAAACCGACCCAAACCCAAGGATCAGGATCAAAAGCCCGATCCGCACCAACGGTTTCACATCGGTATCAAGTTCACGCGCAGTTGGCAGTTCCACTCCGGCCATCAAGCCCCACCACGTCGACGTTGTGCCGATCCTTCAACCACACGCAATTGCGGCCGTGCGCCGCGCGGACGAGCCGGTGGCGTGTCAACGGGTTGTTCGATCGCACGTCGCGGTCGCTTGGCATCGCGCTTGGCGGCTTCACGTTCGGCATCTTCGCGGAATTGACGCATCCGACTGGCGGCGGCTTCACGCGCGGCCATGACCGCTTGCGCGTCTGCCTTTTTGCGCTCGGCGGCTGTCAGTTGCACCTGCTCACGCACGGTGCGTTTGGTACTCAATGGTTTCTGCTTTGGCGGCTCTGCCTCGGCGGTTTTTGCCGCCGGGCGTTTTGCCATGGCCGGCCTTGACGCCACAGGTGACTTTGGTTTTTCCGATGCGGTTCTGGATGTCGGCGACGGCGATTTGGACGCCGCGACATCTGCTTGTTTTTCCGCGACCGGACGCATGGTCATCATTGTGCCACCCGGTGTTGGCTGAGGCGCCATTTTGGGTTTGGCAATCCCGGCTGCTTGTTTTGCCGCCTCTGCCCGCGCGGATCCACCTGTCGCACCATCCGATCCAAAATCGGCAATTTCGGGCATTGTAACGTCGGGTTTCACCGCCGCAGGATGGGATGGGGCAGCACTGTTTTTTTCAACAATCGGACGCGGCGCATCTGGATTGGGCACTGCGATTTGTTTTGGCGTAATGCGCATCTGTCCGTCTGCTGGCGCAGGCTGTCTGGATGCCACGGGGGGAACGGCCCCTGAATTGCCTGATATTTCCGGCATTTCCGGCGCAGCCGATGCTGGAATTGGCGTTCGGCCGGGTACAGGCACAACTTTAATCTGCCCATCCGCAAGGGCAAGGATCGCATCCGCACGGCTTAGAATTTCGCGCTCATGACTGACGATAAAGGTGGTAATGCCGTTGCGGCGCAGAACATCCATCAGATCGCCAATATGGGCCACCCCATTGTCATCAAGGGCCGTCGTCGGCTCGTCAAGCAACAGCATGCGCGGTCGGGCAAACAGGGCCGCGGCAAGGGCAATCAATTGTCGCTGCCCACCCGAAAGGTTCCGCCCACCGCGATCTACCCGCGTTTCATATCCGTCCTGAAGGTCGAGGATAAACTGATGCGCCCCGGCAAGCTCGGCAGCCTGAATGATATCGCGCATGTCCGCTTTGCCCAGCCGGGCAATGTTTTCGGCAATCGTCCCGGGAAACAGGAACGGGTTCTGCGACAGATACCCGATCTGCGTGCCGATATCGCCACGTTCAATCCGCGATGCTTCAACCTCGTCAAGCTTGACCGATCCCGATCCGGGCAACCAGATACCCATAATCAGCTTTAAGAGTGCTGTCTTGCCCACCCCGTTAAAGCCGGCAATCGAAATGATCTGACCCGGTCCTGCCTTAAACGAAAATCCCTTAAACAGGACATTGCGGCTGTTGGGCGGCGCAAAAACAAGCCGATCCACCGTCACCGCCATGCCGCGACCGCGTGGCAAAGGGGCCGGAATGGTCGGCTTTTTATCGAGCAAAATCTTATTAAGGCGATCAAACGAACTGCGTGCTGAGTTCCAGCTGCGCCACGCCGAAACCGCCCCGTCAAATGGGGCAAGCCCGCGCATCCCAAGGATCATGGAGGCCACCATAATCCCGATTGTGATGCTTTCGGACAAAACCAGATAAGCCCCAACCCCGATAAAGCACACCTGCATCGCGAGGCGAATGAAATGCGACAATGTGGTCGATGTGCCAACCCGGCGGCTTGCCTGTCCTTCCCAATAAAGCGAGTCGGATTGATCCGCCTGCCACCGCTGGCGCGCCGATGGCGTCATACCCATGGCTTCCATCGCCTCGGCATTGCGCACATAGGTTTCTTCCTGCGCGATGCCACGGTTCTGGCTTTCTTCTGATCGGTCGACGGAAATCTTCGATGCAGCTTCGTTGACAATCGCAATCACGATCAACAACACCGCCCCGCCACAGGCCACCATGCCCAAACGGTAATCGAAAACAAACACCACGCCGATATAAACAGGCGCCCACAGGAAATCGATCAGGGCAAAGGGACCACTCCCGGTCAGGAACCCCCGCAATCCATACAAATCGCGCAACGGGCGCTGACGCATGGGTGTTCCGCGTGCAGATTGCTGCACCACATGGGCAAACAGATCCCCACCCAGACGCAGATCAAGGGCCGTACCGACCCGGATCAAAACCCGTGATCGCAATTGCTCCATAGAGGCAATGAACACAAGAACAAGCCCGATGCCGACGGTCAGAAGGGCCAGCGTATCGACACTGCGGCTTGAAAGCACACGGTCAAACACCTGCATGGAATAGATCGGAATAACCATGTTGAGCAGGTTGATCACCATGCTAAATCCGCCCACGAGCGCAATCGACCGCCAGAACATGCGTTCCAGCGGGGTCCGATCCCCTTCGCGTCCCGCATCCGCTTTGCGGTTTGGCCGGATTTTATCCAACAGGCCCATGATGTCCTTCCGGTTCACTTGCCACTTTCATCAGTCATAGCACGCACGGCAATGGTCCCACGCAGGAGTGCTGCGACGGGTACCCTATCCAATTGCATACTCCCACTATTCTAGGTGAATATATAAGGATGCGTTAACAAATAGCCGCAAAACCCTTCATTTCATTAGGTTATGCGTCAATAAAATTACTCTGACCCATGCGATATCGGCCCCCAAGGACCGATCAGGCGACCCATCATGTCCCGAGTCTCAAATTCCGGCTTCGGAGTCTCATCGCCTTGGCGTGACCAATCGACGTTGCATTTTCAAAGCACACCCGATCACTTTATCCATCGCCTCCCTTGCCCCTAAGCCCCCAACGCCACACCTTATTTATATGGCACTTCAACACGCAACAGCGCCACTTTGCATCAGTCAGGCCCTCTCAAAGCGCCCCGCTCCTTGATCACAATAAACCATCGCAAACAGTGAAAGCCCCCATGCCCGAGGAAAACTCACCACTTCCTGCTTTTATCCAGCGCTTTCTGGCCATCCATCCGGGTGGCGCATCCCACGCGGGGGCGCTTCTGGTCTGCATGATCGGGGTTCTGACAGGATGCGCATGGATGCTTGGCGGCTTTACCATGATTGTCTCAGCCGCACTTGCGGTTGCGATGATGCTGCTTTTCTCACCCATGGTGTCACCCGAATTTGTCATGAAGCTCCTGCGCGCCAAACCTCTTGATCCGCACTTCTACGAAGCAACCCATGAAATGGTTGGGCTTCTGTGTGATCGCGCCGGGCTTGCCAAACGGCCCAAGCTGTTTGTCCTGCCGGGCAAAGGTGTCAATGCCATCACCACCGGCACGGACAAGGGCACCAGCATTGCCATTTCAAACGACGCCCTGCATGGCCTGTCACCGCGTCAGATGCGTGCCATGCTGGCCCATGAAATCGCCCATGCATGGCACGGCGATACGCGCATTTTGTTGATCACCGATGTGATCTATCGCGCGACATGGACGGTTGCGATTTTCGGTTTGGCACTGGCGTTGTTTGGCAACTTCAATCCACCGGGCTGGATGATTATTCTGTTTGGCATCGTCCCGACCATCAGCTTCCTGTTGCAACGTGCGGTCATCCGCAATCGGGAATTTGCCGCCGATCACGGTGCCAGTGACCTTCTCAATGGCCCCGAAGACATGATTGATGCCCTGCTCCATATTGATCAGATCAACAAAAAACGCCTGGGCCTTATCCCCTATCGCAGCACCCAACCGCCCAGCATACTCGATACCCACCCCAGCATCCGCGCCCGGGTGAATGGGTTGCGCGCCCTAAAGCCCGGCACATGGCAAAAATTCTTTGAAAGCCGGCGCATGCCCGGATCATAATCATCCATGTCGCTTCAACCCGATCCCCAAAACAGTACCGATCTTGGCCCCTGTCCGATCTGTGGCCGCCCGATGCATGCCGGGCCAACGATTGACCGCCATCACTGGACACCCAAATCACAGGGCGGAACAGAAACCCAATGGCTGCACCGGGTTTGTCATCGCATGATCCACCGGCTGTTTGACGAGGCCACCCTTGCCCGTGATTTTGATCAACCCGAAAAGCTGACACGCCATCCCGACATGATCAAATTCATCAAATGGGTGCGCAAAAAGCCCGCAGACTACATCGACTGGCCTGAAAACAGCGGGCGATATGGTCGCAAACGGTCAAACCGGCGCTAAAGCCCATTTTTATCGGGACTGTTACCCCATCCCGGATATGTTTATCATTTACGCAAACAGGTCAGATCATTACTAGGGTCGAAACACCTGCATGCGACCAACCGGGGAAAACCAATGCCAAGTGCCGATATGCTCAATGACCTGATACCGGTCTTTGTCACCCTGTTCGTCATCATTGACCCGCTGGGGCTGGTGCCGGTTTTCATCGTGCTGACACAGGGTACCAGTGCCGCCCACCGCAGGCGCATGGCGATCCGCGCCTGCCTCACCAGCTTTTTCATTCTCGCGGCCTTCGCACTGATTGGCGAAGGATTACTCGGCATCTTTGGCATCCACATGCCCGCCTTTCGCATCGCAGGCGGCACGCTTCTTTTCTTGATCGCGCTTGAAATGCTGTTTGAAAAACGCAGCCAGAAACGCAACGAGCGGGCCGAACAGGTTCATCAGGAACTTGAAGACGACCACGACGGTGACAAGACAAAACCCAAAGCCGTTACAAAATCAAAAACAGATCAAACCATCCCCGACGACGAAGCCGACGATGTGTCGATCTTCCCGATGTCGATCCCGTTCCTGTCGGGTCCGGGCTCCATCGCATCGGTGATGCTGTTGATGGGTAAATTCGAAGATAACGTCGCCATGCAGGCCAGCGTCATTGGCGTTGTCGCCGTGGTAATGCTGATTGCCTTCGTCTTCTTCATGCTGTCAAACGTGGTCGCCAAACGCCTCAGCCCGACAGTTGCCACAGTGGTTTCCCGCCTGCTCGGCATGATCTTGGCCGCCCTTGCGGTACAATTCATCATCGACGGGATCAAGCAGGCGTTTTTCTGATTAATTAGCACCAACAGAAAAGCCAACTCAGTCAAACCGGGGCCGAGCATCTGTCACCACGACAAGTCTTTTTGCATCCAGCACTGGCGGTTATTGCGCCATCCAGACATACCCGCCATAGGCCGCCAGCATCACCACACCAACACCCCGGCCAATAACCGCGCGGCGCAACAGCAAGGTCAGGATCAGTGACACGGAAATCAGGATCGGCAAATCAAATGTCAGGAATCGGCTGGCAACCGGGATTGGTGCAACCACCGCCGTCAGGCCAAGAATACCCAATATGTTGAAAATGTTCGACCCAACGATATTACCAATCGCGATCTCCGATTGTTTACGCAGGGCTGCAATCAGTGATGTTGCCAGTTCGGGTAAGGAGGTCCCGACCGCGACAATCGTCAACCCGATGAAGGCTTCAGACATGCCAAAAGTCCGCGCAATCGTGACCGCCCCATCAACGAGAAAACGCGCCCCGAACATCAGCAGGATCAACCCGCCCAAAACCCAGACAAGAGAAACCCACACATTCGGCGCAGCTCCCGGAAGGTCGGCATTTCCCTGCCCGGCCGGAACATTCCGCGACTGGCGATAGGCCACAACTAGATACGTAATCAGCGCAGCAAACAACACGACGCCGGCACTCCGCCCCAATTGTCCCAGCGTAAACACCGGCACCAGAATGATGGCCGCGGCCATCATCACCGCCGTATCGCGTTTCAGCGTCCCGCCGGAAACCGCGATGGGCCAGACCAGTGCAGAAACACCGACAATCAGCAGGACATTTGCGATGTTCGATCCGATAACATTGCCCAGCGCAATATCGGGAACGCCACGTAACGCCGCATTAACTGACACCAGAAGCTCCGGCGTTGACGTGCCGAACCCGACAACCGTCAACCCGATCAGAAGCGATGACATCGATAAGCGCTGTGCAACGCCAACACTGCCGCGTACCAGTGCCTCACCGCCAAAAAACAACCCTGCCAACCCGCCAAGCAACATTAGATATTCCACAGTCAATGCTCCTGCTTTGATCAAGCGCGGGATATGTACGCCCACGCTAATGTTTACAAGCGATACCGTTCACACACCCGCCAATGCGGTCAGTTCATCATGCAGTGCCTTGGGGATCGTCACACCGCTTGCGCGACTACGTTCACGCGCCTCAAACCGGCGCTGGGATGGCAGGCGGGCACCCTGTTCAATAATCCGCTCAAACAGTTCCTCCGCATGATCAAGATGCTTTTGCGCATCCGCGCCCAGGAAGGTTTCCGGGGAAAAGGCGATGATGATTTCGCCGTGATGCGGATTGCCCGGCGTATCCTCGGTTGCCGCATGGGTTTCATGGCCCAGCACATCACCGATCAACGGCCCGGCCAGAAGGCCAATCATGGTCGACAATGCCGATCCCTTATGCCCGCCAAAGGTCAGCATCGCACCGGCAAGGGCTTCTGCCGGATCGGTGGTCGGCGCACCTGTCTGGTCAACCGCCCATCCTTCGGGGATGGTTTTGCCCGCCCGTCGGCGCAGTTCAATGTCACCACGCGCAATCACGCTGGTCGCAAAATCAAACGTATAAGGCGTCGTGCCCGGACGTGGCCAAGAAAAGGCAATCGGATTGGTTCCCAAAAGCGGTTTGGACCCGCCGGCGGGTGCGACAAAGGCATGGGTTGGTGTCATGGCAATGCCGACCAGCCCGTGTGCTGAAATCTGCTCGACCTCTGGCCAGAGTGCGGAGAAATGGAAACTGTTATTGATCGCCAGCACCGAAACACCGCAATGGCGCGATTTTTCAATTAAGTAAGGCAAGCCCTTCTCGAACGAAAGAAGCGAGCATCCCTTATGGGCATTGACCCGTGTGATCGCAGGCGCCTGATCCATGATTTCCGGTTCGGCATGGGTATCAAGTCCGCCATTGCGTGCGGCCTGCACACAGCCAATCAACCGATACAGACCATGCGAGTGGCATTCATCGGTTTGCGCAGCCACAACACTGCGCATGATTGCCGCGGCGTGATCATGGCTAAAACCGTTCCCTTCAAGCACAGCAAGACTAAGTCTTTCTGCCTGTTCGACTGTTAAAGTGACCGCATCGCTCATGGGGCATTCCATTTCATAGAGTCAGGGTGAAGTAACTTGTATTTACAAGTATGTAACATCCGAAAGGCACTGCACCAAGGCACAAGGACGGAAGCCGATGATACACTGCTCATATCCTGCGCACCGGGCAAAACGCTTTTGACTTTAAGGTTGCGTTGGGGAATTCAGCCCCGCATGCGCCAAGGCCGCAATCAGGTCGGTTCGGGTGACAATGCCAATGATTTTGCCATCCTCGATCACCGGCACAGCATCACAAGCCCCATCCGCCATTAATGGCAAAAGGGCCGCAATGGGTGTACTTGCTGTTGCGCGCGGTTCGGTCACTGACATGATCTCGATTGCGCGCACCGGGGCCGTACGCCGCAGATCAATGAGCCGCGCCATCGCAGGCAACAAACCACGGTCCAGACGCAGCGCGTCTTCTCTGGCCCGGCGGATCAGATGTATTTGGAAAATCACACCGATATAGCGGCCATCCTTTTCGATAACCGGCAATGACTTGAAACCGTGACGCCGGAAAAGATCGGCAACTTCGCCAAGCGGCGTGTCGGCATCCACCGTCACCAAGTCCCGTGACATGATCTGCTTGGCGGTAATTGGCCCGGTGCGATGTGCCGCCACCTGAAATTCCGCCGCACTGATCAAACGTGCCAGGTCTTCAACACCAAGGTTCAACGACTGACGATATTGCTGCAGGATGGCATTGAGCTCCCCCTCATCCAGTCCAAGGCGCTCTATCGGCGGGCGGTCTGCGGTATCATGGGTACTCTTGTCGTCGAAATGGCGCAGCGGATATGTCCGCCCCGTCGCGCGGGCATAAAATACCGCAATCAGAACAAGGATACTTGTCACCACACCAACCGGTGTGACGGCAAAGCGAAAGCCGAGATCAGTGACAAGATCGGGGCTCATCGCGGCCACCATGGCAACCGCCCCACCCGGTGGGTGAACCGCGCGCAAAAGGATCATCGCCGCAATCGCGACACCAACCGCCAAAGCCACACATAAAACCGGATCACTCACCATGTGACAAACGGCAATACCCGCCAGTGCCGACACACTGTTGCCAACAATCGCCGACCACGGCTGGGCAAGCGGGCTGTTGGGTACTGCAAATAACAACACCGATGACGCCCCAAACGGCGCAATCAGATAAAGTCCAGCCCCCTGCAAATCAAAGAACGACAGCAAGAAACCCGCAACACCCAAGCCGATTAACGCGCCCATTCCGGCGCGCAAGGCTTCCTTTGGCGTGCTCATGGGCATCGCCGGACAAAGTCCGCGAAGACGTGTAAAATTCATAGGAACGTTTCACCACCCCGGCCAAGATTGAACATGGGGCTTTTGTTTATTTTTATAAAATGCGGATTTTTCTCGTACTTAGTTTCCCACCTGCGGTCAACATTTCCCCACCGAAACCCAACAAAAAAGGGAGGGCACATTGCCCTCCCCTTACAGCGTGACGTCTGAACGGCCTTAGTCCCAACGCTTGGCTGCGCGCAGGATCGCATCCGTACCGATCTGGTAATGCTCATAAAGCGCGATGCTATCGCCGCACTGGCCAAAGTTGTTCACACCAAGCGGGGCAACCGCATGTCCGCGCACCGAGCCCAGCCACGCTAACGCCGCCGGATGACCATCAATCACCGTGACAAGGCGCGCATCGGATGCCAGCGGTTTCAGCAGATTTTCCACATGCGACATCTGAGCATCCGCCTTGCCCTCAAGACGGGCCCGCTCAAGGTCCTGCCATTCGTTGTACAAACGATCGGTCGAGGTCACGGCCAAAAGCCCCAAGCCCGGATGATCTTCCGACAGCTTTTCCCATGCGGCGATTGCTTCCGGCGCCATCGCCCCGCAATAGGCAATCACCATCTTGCAGTCATCACCCGGTTCACGCAGCCAATACCCACCCGAAACAATATCGGATTTATCCGCATCCGAAAGATCACGTTCGGGCTGGCTCAATGGCTTGGTCGACAGGCGCATGTAAATCGACCCGCCGTCCTCGGCCTGCATATGGTCAAACGACCACCCCATGATTGCAGCAACTTCATCGCCAAAGCTTGGCTCAAAACTGGTCAGGCCAGGCTGGCCCATGCCGATCATCGGCGTGCTGATCGACTGATGCGCGCCACCTTCAGGTGCGAGCGAAATGCCACTTGGTGTGGCGACAACCATAAACCGCGCATCCTGATAACAGGCGTAATTGAGCGCATCCAACCCGCGCGCAATGAACGGATCATACAGCGTGCCAATCGGGAACAACCGCTGCCCAAACAGGCTGTGCGACAGGCCAAGGGCGGCCAGATTAAGGAACAGGTTGTTTTCGGCAATGCCAAGCTCGACATGCTGCCCACTTGGCGAACGTATCCATTTCTGGGCCGAGGGCACCTTGCGTTCGCGGAATTCATCGGCAAGGTCTTCGCGGCCAAACAACCCACGCTGGTTCACAAACCCGCCAAGGTTGGTCGACACCGTCACATCGGGCGATGTGGTGACAATACGATCAGACAGATCGCTGTTTTTCATCTTGGCCAGTTCATTGAGGATTTTACCAAACACTTCCTGCGTGCTTGATGTATCTGTCCGCGCATAGGGCATGTCGGGAATGGTAATGACATCCGCCTTTTTGTGGCGGGGTGCGGCATCATTGAACGGGGCGTTTTTAATGTAATTCCGGATTTTATCCTCTGATACATCCAATCCGGCGGCAAAATCCCACTCTTTGCCGTCCTCAACACAGTTTTGTTTCTTAAACGCGCCCATCTGCGGCACATTCATCAGGCCCGCATGATTGTCCTTATGCCCCTGAAGCGGGGTGCCATATCCCTTAACGGTATAGGCGATAAAGATGGTTGGTTTGTCATTGGGAACCGCATCAAACGCGCTCAGCACGGCCTCCATGCAATGCCCGCCCAGATTGGTTATCAGGTCATGCAGCGCATCATCTTCATATTCGCCCAACAGGCTCGCCAGTGCATTATCACCGGGCATATCGGATGTGATTTGTGCGCGCCATGCTGCCCCGCCCTGAAACGTCAGCGCGGAATAGATATCGTTGGGCACGTCATTGAGCCATTTCTTAAGTGACTTACCCCCCGGCTTGGCAAAGGCTTCGTGCAGTTTGCGACCATATTTGATGGTAATCACGTTCCAGCCAACCGCACGGAAAAACCGGCCAATGACCCGGAACAGATGGGCATCGATCATGCCATCAAGGCTTTGGCGGTTATAATCAATCACCCACCAGACATTGCGAATGTCATGCTTCCACGTATCAAGAAGCGCCTCATAGATATTGCCCTCATCAAGTTCCGCATCGCCGACAAGCGCCACCATGCGCCCCGGAACCTCGCCCTTGGGCAGCATATCCTTATATCGCAGGTAATCCTGCGTTAACGCGGCAAAGTTCGTTACCGCCGCCCCAAGGCCGACCGACCCGGTTGAAAAATCAACCTGATCACCATCCTTGGTCCGCGATGGATAGGATTGCGCGCCGCCAAATGAGCGGAATTTTTCGAGCTTCTCCTTGGTCTGACGACCAAACAGATAATTAATCGCATGGAAAACCGGGCTGGCATGCGGCTTGACCGCCACCCGGTCCTGCGGACGCAGAACATTGAAATAAAGGGCTGTCATCAGCGTCGTCATCGATGCACAGCTCGCCTGATGCCCACCGACCTTGATACCATCGCGCTTGGGGCGCAGATGGTTGGCATTATGGATGGTCCAGCTTGATAGCCACCGCACCTTTTTCTCGATCTGACCGAGCATCTCAAGATCTTCGGCCTTCACCTGACCGGTTGAGCTTGCTTCGATAATTTCACCGATTTCCGGGGCGGCATCTTGTGCGGACATCTTACGTAACACCTTTTGATGTGGGTTATGCACGGCGGCCATCCGGCTCACCGCAACATTCCGGTATTGAATTACCGATTTTTAAACAGACTGCGCAAAAATCAAGTTCCCGCCACCAAGTTTCACACAAGATTCGGCGATTTCGGCCGACCTGTGGAATCTGCTGCGACGAACCTGCCAAAACCTTCGAATTTCCCATCTGAAACAATATTTCGCGGTCAAAAAATACCGATAATCTCACCGCGATTCGATGCCCAAAGTGGCCCATCCGACGCCAGACATCGTCATGTGCATGGCCTTTAAACAGATCGTTAAGGTATCAGGACTCAATATCACGAGCCCCAACCAATGATTTTATTGCCTGGTTGATAAAGTAAATAAAAGGCGTCCGGGAAACATGTCGATAACAATCAGACTTCTAATCCTACTGCCCATTGTGGTTCTTTTCCTTGGCAATCCGTGCATTGCCCAAACCAGAGATATCAATGCCACGGTTCCAATGTCTTTAGGGTCAGCCTATTGCAAGGGAGAAATCAGTTGGGAAGACCATACCGAATATGACGTCGATCTTTTGCGGCTTGCCCTGTCTCTGAGCGACAGTGACATTAAGGTACGGCCATCCTGCGCCGAATACCCAACCGAGCAACGCCGCATCGCCATGCTTCAATCGGGCGATGAAATAAATGTCGTGTTTTTTGGAACCAATGCCGAGCGCGAAGAAAAACTGCTGCCGGTTTATGTTCCGATATATATGGGCACGACAGGGTTGCGGCTTTTTATGACTCAACCGGAAATATTGCATGAACTAAATGATATAGAATCTTTGCAAGAGCTTAAAAAATTCACAATTGGTCAGGGCATAGGCTGGCCCGATGGCGACACCCTACGCCTGAACGGGTTTTCCGTTACCGATGGGCGTTACATGACATTACACAAGATGCTCAACGCCCAGCGGTTTGACCTCTATCCGCGCGCTTATTGGCAGATTGTCGGTGAATGGCAATGGATGCGCGAAAGCGCCCCGAATATCATTATCTCCGACAAGATTGCGCTTTATTATCCGCAACCGATTTATTTCTTTGTCAGCCCCAAGGCACCGGAACTGCACAAGGCGCTTCAAATCGGAATGGAGAGGGCATTTGACACAGGCCTGCTTTGGGATTTGCTTCAAACCCACCCTGAAACAGCACCATCCTTTCAGAAATTAAACCTTAAGGATTTACGCATTTTCCGCATAGAAAACCCACTTTTGCCGGAAAAATCCGTCGAAGCGATGAAAAAATACAGCATGTTCCAACAGAGGCGCGTCCCTGAAGGTGACAGCCCCCAATAACCGATCCCCCCGGCAAAGAGACTGTTAGCCCCCTCTGCCGGGTGATTATCCCATATCCAAATCGGGATTATTCAGCGGCAATCGCCATTTCATCCCCATCAAGCGCCTGACCAAGATCGGCCAAAATATCGTCGATGCTTTCAAGCCCGGCGGACAGACGGATCAAACCATCGGTGATCTGATATTCCGCACGTTCTTCGGGGGTATAGGTCGAATGGGTCATCGATGCCGGATGCTGGATCAGCGTTTCGGCGTCTCCAAGGCTGACCGCACGGGTGATCATATTCAGCCCGTTCATCAATTTACGGCCTTCTTCGATCCCGCCTTTAAGCTCAAACGCAATCATGCCCCCAAAACGATCCATCTGCTTTTTGGCCAGCGCGTGCTGCGGATCGCTTTCAAGGCCGGGATAAAAGACCTTTTCGACCTTCGGATGGTTCGCCAGAAAATCGGCAATTTTCTCGGCATTGTCGCAATGACGTTCCATGCGCAGCTCCAGCGTTTTAAGCCCGCGCATGACAAGGTTGGCGTCCTGTGCGGATAAAACAGCACCGGTCATATCCTTCAAGCCGATCAATCGAACTTGCGTCATATCCTCGGTCGAACCAATCACCGCACCGGCCATCAAATCACCATGCCCGCCCAGATATTTGGTCGCGGAATGGACAACGATATCGGCACCAAGCTCAATCGGGCGCTGCAGATACGGCGTGCAATAGGTGTTATCGACGACAACTTTCGCCCCATGTTTATGGGCAATCTCGGAAATCGCTTCGATATCGACCAGACGCATGTTCGGGTTGGCCGGGGTTTCGAAATAGACAATCTTGGTTTTGTCGGAAATCGCCTTTTCAAGCTCCGCCGGGTCGGTCAGATCGACATGGGTATGCTTGATGCCAAACTTTTCCAGACCATGGCGGAAATAGGCAAATGTGCAGCCATAAAGCGTGCGATCGACAATGATCTCATCACCCGGCGCAATGAAGGTCCAGAACACGGACGTGATCGCCCCCATGCCCGATGCGGTCGCAACCGAAGCTTCCCCACCTTCAAGCACTGCCAAGCGTTTTTCCAGCAAATCAAGCGTCGGATTGGCAATGCGCGAATAGATAAAGCCCTGCTCGTCCCCGGCAAAGAACCGCCCGCCCTGCTCGGCAGTTTCAAAAGCAAAGGTCGAGGACATATAAACCGGCTGGTTCAGCGCCCCGTTGTGACTTTGCGGGTCATAACCATGATGAATGGCACGTGTGGCGAAACCGGTTTTGGCATTGGTTTTATAGTCTACAGACATGGTGGGGCTCCCGAAATTGCGTTTGTTATACCGCCATACCCGCAAGGCCTGTGCCAGATGATCGAAAGTGCTGGTTTCAGGCATTTTCCCACAAAATGCTCTCTCGCTATCTGTAAATAATAGTGTACAGACAATTGCTCACCAAAATTGAATAATCGCGGGAATTATGTGGATTTGGTGAAAACCTGCCTGTACACTATTATTTACAGTGTAAACTTATCGGTACAGTTATGCGGTTTGAAATTCAGGGCGAAAACAGGCTTGGTATTACCCGTGATGTGGTCAATGTGCTGACCGATCAGGGGCTCGATATCCGCGCCTTTGAGGTCACCACCCATTACATCTATGCCGACATTCCGGCCATCCGCCCGGAACGGTTTCCGCTGTTGTCCCATGCGCTCAAACAAATTCCCGGCATATCGGGCATCCGCGAAATTGACCGGCTACCAACTGAACGCCGCCGTGCGCAGCTTCATGCGACCTTGGCCGCCTTTGGTAACCCGGTGATTGCGGTCGATGCCAATGGCCAGATTGCCCAAGCCAACCCGGCCGCACAGACCATTACCGGCACTTCCGAAAAAGATCTTCGTGATCGTGATATTTCTTTCATTTTAAGTGATCCATCTATTGAAGATTTACGCCAAAGTCAGTTTCACCTGCCCGAGCGCGAGGTGATTTTGGGTGGCCAGACCTATTTGCTACAGGTCGAACCGATTGGCCATGTCGATGACGGATCGGACGCGGATGACACCACACCGTGGGGCGGGGTGATGGTGTTTCACCGGGCCGCCGGGCTGGGCCGGGTGATTACCGCCCTTCAGGATCGCAGCCACACCGGATTTGACGACATTATCGGCGAAAGCCGGGCGATGATGCGGGTCAAATCACAGGCAAAGCGCCTTGCCGCGATTGACGCACCGCTTTTGATTTTGGGCGAAACCGGTACTGGCAAGGAACTCTTCGCACGCGCATCCCACCGGGCCAGTTCCCGCATTGACCAGCCGTTTCTGGCCTTGAACTGTGCCGCCATGCCCGAAGGTTTGGCCGAAAGCGAGCTGTTTGGCTATGCCGCCGGGGCCTTTACCAGTGCCAGGCGCGGCGGCAAGCCGGGATTACTGGAGCTTGCCGATGGTGGCACGCTGTTTTTGGATGAAATCGGCGAGCTGACACCTTATTTGCAGGCCAAATTGCTGCGCGTCTTGCAAGATGGCCGGTTCCGCCGGGTCGGGGGTACGGATGAAATCGCCGTCGATGTCCGAATCATCAGTGCGACCAACCGTGATCTTGAAGCCATGTCCCATGACGGGACGTTTCGCGAAGACCTGTATTTCCGCCTCAACGTCCTTGGCATTACCCTGCCACCTTTGCATGAGCGGCGTGAAGACATCCATGATCTGGCCCAGTTTTTCATCGACCGCACCGCCCAGCAAACCGAACGCGCCACACCCTATCTTGCCAATGACGCGCTTGATTGGCTAAGGCATCATGACTGGCCGGGCAATGTGCGGGAACTGGAAAACACCCTGTTTCGCGCCGTAGCCCTGCTCGATGGCGATGTGCTAAGTGCACGCGACCTCAATGACGCGGCCATCGGCACAGCACCACGCGCCCATGACACAGCAACCTCTTACACACCGGACACCAAAGGCAGAAATATACGCCCCGGCGCGCCCCAACAACCTGACATCATCACCAACGCCCTTGCCGCCGAGGATTTTGCGACCGGCATGACAATGATCGAGCGGGAAATGCTGACCCGGCTTTATCCCGATTACCCAAGCTCACGCAAGCTGGCTGAACGGTTGGGCGTATCGCATACATCCATTGCCAACAAACTGCGTAAATACGGCATCGGCAGTTGATCGTACGCCCCACCCCAACATCACCTAAACAGCGACGGGCCTGCCTTTCTTTTGTCTTGCGTTGCGCTTTACATTGCGCTGCGGCATGATCCTCCTAAGTTAATAAGAGGCCCCACCGCCTCACCCTTAGGGAGAAGACATCATGCTGACAGGAAAACGCGCACTTGTAACCGGCTCCACCAGCGGCATCGGCCTTGCGATGGCAAAGGCACTTGCCGGGGCCGGGGCGGACATCATGCTTAATGGTTTTGGCGACAAGGACGAGATCGAGGCGACCCGAAAATCACTCGAAACCGACTTTGGTGTGACCGCCTATTACAATGGCGCGGACCTGTCCAAGCCCGATCAAATCGAGGCAATGATGAAAGATGCCGCCGATAAATTTGGCGGCGGTGCCGACATCCTGATCAATAATGCCGGCATTCAGCACACCGATCTGATCGAAGATTTCCCGCCAGAAAAATGGGATGCTGTGATTGCGATCAACCTGACATCGGCGTTTCACACCACGCGCTTTGCCCTGCCGTTTATGAAACAAAAAGACTGGGGCCGGATCATCAATACCGCATCCGCCCACGGGCTTGTCGCATCTCCGCAAAAGGCGGCCTATGTCGCGGCCAAACACGGCATCATGGGCCTGACCAAGGTGACCGCCCTTGAAACGGCAGAAACCGGCATCACCGCAAATTCCATTTGCCCGGGCTGGGTGCGCACCGAACTGGTCGAACGCCAGATCGAAGCCAACGCCAAGAAAGGCGGCATTTCAATTGAACAAGCCGCAAGCAACCTTGTGTCGGACAAACACCCGTCCAAACAGTTCGTCACACCTGAACAGATCGGCAAAACTGCCTTGTTCCTGTGCTCGGACGCGGCCGATCAAATGACCGGCACGCATATGTCGGTTGATGGCGGGTGGACCGCGCAGTAAAGCGCACATACGTATTGGCCAATAGACACCCAAAAGCCCCTTAGGCACCCACGCCAGAGGGGCTTTTTGTGTGTAGCTCATCCTAACACGGCCAGCTCCGGGGAATCTCGCCGTTGATCGCTGCGAAAAGCACGGACAGGGTCGCCGCGATGTGTCTGTTAGCGCAGACCAAAATAGCCCAGAACAAACAGAACAATGACGACGACACCGACAAGATAAATGATCTGGTTCATGGCATTCCTAATCTTGGCTCAAACAGGGCAATAGCACCCCATACTGGCAAAGCTACCCCATCTTGGTGTCGCACGAACCAATTTGGGTTAGTGGCGAAGTTGCATAGCCCCCCTACCCCACGCAGCAACCCCACCGCATAGACCAATAAACACCAAAAGCCCCCTTGGCATCTTTGCCAAAGGGGCTTTTTTAATGCGACGATGCGTGCTTAGTGTTTAGTCCTTAAGCGCGCATGTCATGCCGTTGCGTTCAGCATTATTGATGCAGTCCTGTTTCTTGGAATAGCCTTGCGTCGATGCCCCAACAATATTGCCGTTGCGTGCCGTGCGCCGCCACCGCCAGCCATCCTTGCCTTCATACAGCTCCCAAAGGTCGCCGTTGGAATCCCGACAACTTGCCATGTCCTACCTCCTCAAATCGCAAAAACTGGTATCGCCCGTTTGACGCGGGGAACCAGATTTTGTGAAATGCGTCGGCCAAGTTCACGACGCCTCCCTTACCCCAAATACCGTCCCAAATGTTCCACCAGCATCCTGATTTTCGGGCTAAGGTGCCGGTTGGTGGGATACAGCGCCCAAATGCCTTCATCCGACGGCTGGTATTTGGTGAGCACTGGGACAAGATCACCACTGGCGATCCATGGATCGACGTAATAGTCGGGCAATTGCACAATCCCCATGCCCTTGCGGGCGGCATCCAGAAGCGCCTGCCCACTGTTGGCGTGGATGGTGCCGTGGATGCGCACAGTGCGTTCGCGCCCGTCTTCTTCAAACCGCCAGTAATCAAGCGTCCCGACAAGGCAGTTATGGTGGGATAGTTCCGACAGTGAATAGGGCTCACCGCGTTTGGCGATGTACTTTGGCGCGGCACAGGCATAAAGCCGCCGGGTTGAAAGCTGCTGATGCATCAAGCCACCCATCGCGCCATCCAGTCGGCCCAAACGGATGGCCATATCAAAACCTTCTAGCACCAGATCAAGTTTCTGATTGGTGAAACGACAGTGCACTTCAAGATCGGGATAGCGGGCGACGAAATCATTGACCAGCGGGGCAATCACGGTTTCGCCGTAGGTGGTCGGGGCGGTGATTTTAAGTTTGCCGCGCGGCACCTCGGTCAAATTGCCAATCGCGCGTTCGGCGTCTCCCAACCCATCGAGCAATTGTCGGCAATGCTGATAATAGATCACTCCGGCCTCGGTCGCGCTGACCTTGCGCGTGGTGCGGTAAAACAATTGCACGCCAAGCTTTTCCTCCAACGCCGTGACCTGTCGGCTGACCTGTGCGACGGAAATGCCAAGTTGTCTGGCCGCCGCGGTAAAGCTTTGGCGCTCGGACACGGCGATAAATTCGCTGATCCCGTCCCACGCATTCATCGCCATATCCTTCGTCATTATTACGTGTTGGTAAAAGTAAATTACCAAATCACATAATTATCATTTTTGACGGAATAAATATACTGGTCGCATCCTTACATACAAGCCGGAGTACGATCATGAGCGCCGAAACCATTACCTGCAAAGCCGCCATTGCCTGGGAAGCAGGCAAACCGCTGTCGATTGAAGAGGTTCAGGTTGCCCCGCCCAAGGCAGGCGAAGTGCGCATCAAGATCGTTGCGACCGGTGTGTGCCATACCGATGCCTTCACCCTGTCGGGTGACGATCCCGAGGGGATTTTCCCCGCCATCCTTGGCCATGAAGGCGGCGGCATTGTTGAGTCCATCGGCGAAGGTGTGACCAGTGTAGCCGTGGGCGATCACGTCATTCCGCTCTATACCCCCGAATGTGGCGAGTGCAAATTCTGTAAATCGGGCAAAACCAACCTGTGCCAGAAAATCCGCGCAACGCAGGGCAAGGGCCTGATGCCTGATGGCACCACGCGTTTTTCCCAGAATGGCAAGCCAATCTTCCATTATATGGGCTGCTCGACCTTCTCGGAATATTCGGTTCTGCCGGAAATCTCATTGGCGAAAATCAACAAATCCGCCCCACTTGAAGAAGTCTGCCTACTGGGTTGTGGTGTGACCACCGGCATGGGGGCCACCACCAATGCCGCCAAAGTGCAAAAGGGCGATTCCGTTGCCGTCTTTGGCCTTGGCGGCATCGGTCTTTCGGCGATCATTGGCGCGCAGATGGCCGGTGCCGGCCGCATTGTTGCCATTGATATTAACGAGTCAAAGTTCGAACTTGCCAAGCAACTGGGCGCGACCGATTGCATCAACCCGCAGAAATTCGACAAACCCATTCAGGAGGTCATTGTCGAGATGACCGATGGCGGCGTTGAATGGAGCTTTGAGTGCATCGGCAATGTAAATGTCATGCGCTCCGCCCTTGAGTGCTGCCACAAGGGTTGGGGTGAGTCGGTGATTATCGGCGTTGCCGGGGCTGGTCAGGAAATCTCGACCCGACCGTTCCAGCTTGTGACCGGGCGCGTCTGGCGCGGCACCGCCTTTGGTGGGGTCAAGGGCCGTTCGCAGCTCCCTGATTATGTTGAACGCTATCTTGCCGGTGAATTCAAACTGTCGGACTTCATCACCCACACCATGAAACTTGAAGACATCAACGAAGCGTTCGATTTGATGCATGAAGGTAAAAGCATCCGTTCGGTAATCCATTACTGATCAAACCAAAACGTTTTGAATTATCACGCCAATACCGAATTTAACCCCGGCATTGGCCGACGATCAAAAGATCAGAGGAGCCCGAAATGGGTATTGAGAACGCATCAAGCAACAAGGTCTATGGCGGCTGGCAAAAGCAATACACCCACCCGTCCAATGTTCTGGGCTGTGACATGCGCTTTGCCATTTTCCTGCCGCCACAGGCCGGCAATGGCACCAAGGTCCCGGTGATGTACTGGCTATCGGGTCTGACATGCACCGATGAAAACTTCATGCAAAAGGCCGGTGCGTTTCGTCTGGCGGCCGAACTGGGCATTGCTATTGTCGCACCCGACACCAGCCCGCGCGGCGATCATGTGCCCGATGACGAGAACGAGGCCTATGATTTTGGTAAGGGTGCCGGGTTCTACGTCAATGCGACGCAGGAACCCTGGGCACGTAATTACCGCATGTATGACTATGTCACCAAGGAACTGCCAAGCCTGATCAAGGATCATTTCCCGGTTTCTGATGATGCGGTGATTTCGGGTCATTCGATGGGCGGTCACGGGGCATTGATGATTGCGCTTCGTAATCCCGGCACATTCAAATCGGTCACGGCCTTTTCCCCGATCTGCAATCCGATCAATTGCCCGTGGGGCCAAAAGGCGCTGGGCAATTACCTTGGTGATGACAAATCAGTTTGGAAAGCATGGGACAGTTCGGAACTGATGAAATCGGCAACAGCGCCGGATGCGCAAACACCGGCCCTTGTCGATCAGGGCGATGCAGACGGCTTCTTGGCCGAGCAGCTTAAACCCGAAGTGCTTGAAGCAGCGGCCAAATCATCAAGCTACCCGCTGACGGTGCGTATGCAGGATGGCTATGACCATAGCTATTACTTCATCTCAAGCTTCATCGAAGATCACATCCGCTTTCATGCCAAGCATCTTGGCTTAGCGAACCCAGCGGACTGATTTGACAAGATCCGCAGCAATGCGGTTCCCCGGCACGCCATCTCGCCCAAAACTTGGTGTGCCGGGGGCTTTCTTTTGCGGCGCGATCAATGTGCAGGTTCATCAGAATCAAAGCTGCGCGCTTCAATCGCATCGGCCACATCATCGGCCATTTTAAGGGTGCGGATGATCAGGGGCACGACCATGGCAAGGATGGATTTATCCAAGCCCCGTGCCCGTTGAGCATCGCGGATTTCCGATGCCACAGTGGCAATCACCGGGATAAACCGCAGCACCATCGAAATCGCCAGACTGACCTTTTCCGGATTAACGCCAAGCGGACGCAACGGCCCCATGGCGCGTTCCAGTGATGCCAGCATGGCGGACGTTTTGGTGGTCAATGTCACAAGGGACGCGAACAATACAATTGCGGCCACACGAGTGACGACAAGCAATCCCGCCTGCCAGTCATTGAGCCAAAGCTGCACGGCAAAAAAGATCAAAAGCAGCCAGAAGATCGGCTTCACCTGCGCCCAGATGACAGACGGGCCAAATCCACACAGCGGGTAGAATGCCAGTACCGTTGCAAGGATACCTGTCACCACCGGCCAATCAGGGATCAGGAAGACGCCGGTGCCAAGGGCAATCATCGCCAATATCTTGATCCCGGCACCTGCGCGGTGTAGCGGCGATGTGCCATCGATATAAAGCCCGGCGATCATGCCATCATCTCGCGGTATTTTGACAAGGCGTTGGCGGGGGTATCATCAAGGGCGATCTTGCCCTGATCAAACACCAGTACCCGGTCATAATCAGCAATCAGATCAAGATCATGCGACACCGTAATCACGGTTTGATCAAGCTTTGCGATGGCGCGTTCGACCCGATTGCGGTTGCGCAGATCAAGCAAGGTGGTCGGCTCGTCAAAAATGACATAGCGCGGATTCATCACCAGCACCCCGGAAATCGCCAGAAGCTGCTTTTGCCCGCCGCTCAAAAGGTGGCTTGGATGGGTTTTGAAATCTGTCAGGTCATAGCGCGCAAGGATTTCATCAATGCGGCGATGAACCTCGTCCTTAGGCAATTTTAACGCCTTGAGACCAAAGGCGAGGTCTTCTTCAACCACCGGATAGACAATCTGATTATCTGGATTTTGAAAGACAAATCCGACATGACGGCGCAGCTTGCGCCCGTCCTTGGCCGGATTGAAATCATCGACCGTCACCGTACCGCTGGTCGCGGTTTGCAGCCCATTGAGCAAGCGCACAAAGGTGCTTTTGCCCGAGCCATTTGCCCCGACAACCGCAATCCGTTTTTCAGTCAGGGTCAGCGAAATATCGTCAAGCACACGTCGCTGTTCAAACTGCACAGAGACGTTTTCAAAACGGATCATAAGGGGGTATCCGTGGGTTTTAAGGGCGTGGAAGGATGCGCATAAAGGGTGCCAGACATCGACGCACATGGCGTTCCATGCGTGGCACCCATAAGACGTTAGCGCGTCTTGGAAATCAAGGGATAGGACCGCCGTACAGCAAGGCACGCCGCAACCGCAATCGCCACCTTGATCGCATCGCCAATCAGGAACGGTGCCGCCCCGACAGTTGCCTGCCAATAGCTGATGTCGGCCGCCACCGCCACCCACGCATTGCCAATGGCATACAGCACAACAATCCCGCCAAACCCGATGGCAAGGGTCGCTTTGATCACCGTAAGGTCATTCCAGAAGTGTTCGATCAGAAGGCCAATGACAAAGGCCGAAACGGCCCAGCCAAAGATGAAGCCACCGGTCACCCCGATCATCACGCCAAAACCACCGCGTCCACCAGACAGCAACGGCAAACCCACCGCGACCAGCACAAGAAACAGCACAATCGACAGGCCACCGCGCCGGGCACCCAAAATGGCCCCCGCCAACATCGGGCCAAGCGACTGTGCAGTTACCGGAACGCCGGTCACCGGAAGGGTAAGTGGCGGAAACAGCCCCAGAACTGCGGTCAAAGCCGCAAACAGGGCGATATAAACAATATCCTTGGTATTCATGTAACGGTTCCCATTCCCGTTATAAGACCGCCTTGCAATCAACCCCTTGCGCAAAACGACCTTTCGTTAACCGGTCCGCCCGACCGGCTCAACGGGCAATGGGATACCCGCAATTTTCCTTCCCGCCAAGCAAAATGACGCTTCTTTCGGACAAATGCCTTGGCTCATCCCGCAATAGATGCGCGATTTCAAAACGTTAGCCGTCATCGCCTTCGACAAAGGTTTTAAGCCGCATCAGTGCAGAATCCCAACGCCCGGCCACATGATCAAGATAGGCGCGCGCCTGTTTGAGTTGATCAGGGCAAAAGGCATAATGGCTTTCGCGGCCCATCCGATGATTTTGCACCAGCCCGGCGGCTTCGAGCACGCGCAGATGCTTGGTCACGGCCTGCCGGGTCATGTCGGCATCATCAGACAGCACCGAAATTGATCGCGGCTTGCCATCCGACAGACGATCAAAGAGTGCTAACCGGGTGGAATCACCCAGAGCGGCAAAAATGACGGAAAAATCACCGTCATTTTTGCCATTCGCTTGATTATTTTCAGTTTTCGACATGTTTTTTGATGTTTTCCAACTGGGATGCCCAACCATGTGTGTTGGCGCGCAATGCTTCGGCAACCCGATGGGCGGGTAGATTGTCAAATCCGGTTTCGCGCACCCGAACCGATGTCTGACCATCGCCTTCTTCGAGCCAGAATTCGACCAGTGTTTCGGGCTCCCCACTGTAATCAACATCCGGGTCCACGGCATAGGGATGCCATGTATAGGCGAAATAGGCTGGTTCCTCCATCGCCTTGATGGTGGAATGCCACGGCACATGGGTGAAACCCTCAATCGTGATTTTGCCGGTCGAAACCTTGCCAACCTCAAACGGGGCATCAATCGCAAGACCAAACCACGTGCCAAATTCGGTATGACTGGTTAATGCGCGCCACACACGGGCACGCGGGGCCTTAATCTCGATAGACTTTTCAATCGTATTTGACATAACGCAACCTCCTGGTTGCATTTAAGATGCCTGAGCATTTTTTATTATGCAACTAAAAAGTTGCTCATTCTATTCTAAGCCCAAACCACAAACGCCCGACCATTGCTGGCCGGGCGATGTGTGCTCCCGTCATCCGCTTAATATTTGCGTCCATCTATCCCCATATCAGGACGCTGCGGATTGGCGGAGCCCCCCTGTCTCGATGATGAAATTCTTAACGTCTTCAAGGCCGTCCATCGCCTTAAGATTGGTAAACAGGAACGGACGGGTGCCACGCATTTTCTTGGCATCGCGGTCCATGACACCCAAATCAGCCCCGACCAATGGCGCCAGATCGGTTTTATTGATCACCAGCAAGTCAGACCGCGTAATGCCCGGCCCGCCCTTGCGCGGGATTTTATCACCGGCTGAAACGTCGATGACGTAAATGGTGATGTCGGCAAGCTCGGGCGAGAAAGTGGCCGACAAATTATCGCCGCCCGATTCAATAAAGATCGCCTCAAGCCCGGCATGCTTGGCCGCCATGTCTTCGACTGCCGCCAGATTGATCGAGGCATCTTCGCGAATGGCGGTATGCGGGCAGCCACCGGTTTCAACACCGGCAATGCGGTCCGCATCCAATGCGCCCGAACGGGTCATGAATTCGGCGTCTTCGCGGGTGTAGATATCATTGGTGATCGCCGCGATATTAAATTCATCGCGCATGGCCTTGCACAGGCGTTCCAAAAGGGCGGTTTTACCGGACCCGACCGGGCCACCAATGCCGATACGAAGGGGAGAGCTCATGATCTGAATAGCCTCGTATATTGGGTTTCGTGTTTTATGGATGTCCAGTCGACCATCGGGGCCGCCGCCCCCAGATCGTCCAAAGCCGCCGCCATGGCATGATCCACCGCAACCGAGACGGCCTGATCAAGCGATGACAGGGATCGCACGCCATCGGTCTGCCCCAGCGGCACCAGACGCACGGCACTTGACACAAGATTGGCGGCCATGGCGTGCAAAAAGGCCGTAAGCGCTTCACGCAACGGGATTTTGGCAACCGCTGCCGCAATGCCAACCGCCACCGGATAGGATGGCAAACGATCATCACCGCGCATTTTATCGGCCCAACGGGTCAGCATCCCATCGCCCCAGACTTTGGAAACGGTGGAGACAAAGGCGCGACCCTGTGCGGTGGCCTCAAGCGCCATTTCAGATGTGCCGCGCCAACAATCGGCCTCAATCCCGATGTCGAACAGTGCGTCTTCGTCACCCGAACGGGCGGCCCGCCATGCGGCACAAAACAACACTGCATCAATCCGCCCGGCACCAAATTCCAAAACGCCTTCGACCCAGTTGATCAGGGTCGGCGCAGACGTCACCCGACCGTCCTCAACCGCATATTCCACGCCATGCGAATAGGTATAAGACCCGACCGGAAAAGACGGACTGAGCCATGTCATCAGACGCATCAGGCCTGCAGGATTGAGCGTCAGGTCATCGCCACTAGTGGTCATGGGGTTTTCCTGATGCGTGGGCATGTTTATGATCGTCATCATGATCAAAATGGTCATTGCCGTGGCTGTGACCATGGGCCCCGCCAAGACCGTGATAAGCCCCATTAAGCGGATCAAACGGCGCGATTTCGGTCTCAACAACGCCGCCAAGCCCGGTGATCATATCGCGCATGACATGATCATCAATGATCCGCAAACGGCCATCACCGAGAACCTGAACCGGGGTATGCCGGTTGCCGATATGCCATGCCAGTTTGGCGGTCGCAATCGGCCCGGCGGCGGTGATGGTTAAAACCGGTTCTTCGGCAGCGCGAACAACAATCACCCCACCATCCAAAAGCCGCAACCGATCCCCATCGGCCAGCCGCACCGCGTGGGGCAGATCAAGCAAAAACGCATCGCCCGCATCATCAAGCAGACGAATGCGCCGCCGATGACGGCCGGAAAACACCAAGGTTACCGTGCCACGCACCTCAGAGGTGTCAGAACGATCAACCGGGATATGTTCAATGGCATGCCGCATGATGTAACGCGCCCCGATCAAAACAGGAAATACCGCTGCGCCATCGGCACAGTATCGACCGGCTGACAGGTCAGAAGTTCGCCATCGGCCGTCACCTGATAGGTTTCAGGATCGACATCCATTTTCGGCAAGGCGTCATTGAGCTTCATGTCTTTCTTGCCAATCGTGCGCGTGTTTGACACCGCCAAAAGATCCTTCGACAGGCCAAATTCAGCGGCAATTCCTGCATCTATGCCCGCCTGCGACACGAACGAGAAGCTTGATCGTGCAAGCGCACCACCATAGGCCCCAAACATCGGACGGTAATGGACCGGCTGCGGGGTCGGGATCGATGCATTGGGATCGCCCATGGCGGCTGCGGCAATCATGCCAGCCTTGATCACCATGTCAGGCTTTACGCCAAAGAACATCGGTTTCCAGACCACCAGATCGGCGATCTTGCCAACTTCGATCGAGCCAACATGCGATCCAATCCCCTGTGCAATCGCCGGGTTGATGGTATATTTCGCGACGTAGCGTTTGGCCCGGAAATTATCATTGCCCGACCCGGCATCCTCGGCCAACGCCCCACGCTGCTTTTTCATCTTATCGGCGGTCTGCCAGGTCCGGGTGATCACTTCACCAACACGGCCCATCGCCTGACTGTCTGATGAAATGATCGAAAACGCACCAAGGTCATGCAGGATGTCTTCGGCGGCAATCGTTTCACGGCGAATGCGGCTTTCGGCAAAGGCGACGTCTTCGGGGATTTTCGGATCAAGGTGATGGCAGACCATCAACATGTCGAGATGTTCGTCAATCGTATTGACCGTAAATGGCCGGGTCGGATTGGTCGAACTTGGGATGACGTTGGCCTCCCCACACAGCTTGATAATGTCTGGCGCGTGGCCACCCCCGGCCCCCTCGGTGTGGAAGGTATGAATGGTCCGCCCCTTAAACGCCGCACGGGTATGTTCGACAAAGCCACTTTCGTTCAACGTATCAGTGTGGATCATCACCTGCACATCAAGGTCATCGGCGACCGACAAGCAGTTATCAATTGCCGCGGGCGTCGTCCCCCAATCTTCATGCAGCTTAAGCCCGCAGGCACCGGCCTTGACCTGTTCAATCAGCGATCCCGGCAGGGTCGCATTGCCCTTGCCAAAGAAACCGATATTCATCGGAATGCCGTCTGCGGCCTGAAGCATGCGCGCAATATGCCACGGCCCCGGTGTACAGGTGGTGGCATTCGTCCCGGCTGCCGGGCCGGTCCCACCGCCCAACATGCTGGTCACGCCGGAATAAAGCGCATCTTCGACCTGTTGCGGGCAAATCCAGTGGATATGCGCATCAATGCCCCCGGCGGTGATGATGTTGCCCTCGCCGGCAATGATTTCAGTCCCCGGACCAATGATAATATCGACACCGGGCTGAATATCGGGATTCCCGGCCTTGCCAACAGCAGCAATACGGCCATCACGAATGCCGATATCGGCCTTGATGATGCCGGTATAGTCAAGTATCAGCGCATTGGTGATCACGGTATCGACCGCACCATCAGCACGGGTTACCTGTGACTGACCCATGCCGTCACGAATGACTTTACCGCCGCCAAATTTGACTTCCTCGCCCAGTGTCGTGAAGTCCTTTTCGACTTCAATGATCAGATCGGTATCGGCCAGCCGGACCTTGTCGCCAACGGTTGGTCCAAACATCGCCGCATAGGACGGACGATCAATTTCATATGCCATTTGTCGTTCCCCCTTGCTTAAAGCGTGCCGTTGATTTTGGCGTTAAAGCCATAGACCGTGCCGGTCCCGGCATATTTAACCAGATTGACCTCGCGCGATTGGCCCGGTTCAAACCGGACAGCACTGCCTGCGGGAATATCCAGACGAAAACCGCGCGCGGCATCGCGGTCAAAATCAAGCCCCGGATTGGTTTCATAAAAATGATAGTGCGAACCAACTTGCACCGGGCGGTCGCCGGTATTGGACACCGTGATGGTTTTGGTTTCACGACCCTCATTTAAAATCAGGTTGCCTTCTTTGGTAATGATTTCACCTGGAATCATAATCATAAGCCCCCTTAACGGATCGGTTCGTGAACGGTGACAAGCTTGGTTCCGTCGGGGAACGTTGCTTCGACCTGAATGTCGTGGATCATTTCGGCAATGCCATCCATCACCTGATCGCGTTTGATCACGGTGGCCCCGTCGCGCATCAAATCGGCAACCGACCGACCATCGCGCGCACCCTCGACAACGTAATCGGTGATGATTGCGATGGATTCGGGATGGTTAAGCTTTACACCGCGTGCAAGGCGATTGCGCGCCACCATGGCGGCAACCGAAATCAGCAGTTTATCCTTTTCGCGTGGCGTTAAATTCATGCCTGCTTCCTCCTTGGATCCACCGTTTTAAATCTCCCACAAACGCGGCAAGCGTTCGGGAAGTCCCCGTGTTTTATGGCGGAACTGTTTCCACCATGCGCCGTAGACCCGGCGCAATTTCATCGGATCACGCGCCATAAAGCGCGCAATCACAATTCCCTTCATCGCGGTTGCCGCACACAGAACGGCCGCGTCATCCAGACCGTCACACGCCTGTGTTAAACACACCCGCGCATTATCCAACTGATCCTCGGCACCGTGACCAACCAAAATGGCGGTCGCCGCGGCGCGCGCGCCATCAAATGCCGCCGCGTGATCGAGCATGCGCAACACATCACCTTCAAGATGCAGCGCATCGCGCCAGATCGGGCGCCCGTCAATCGACACATCCCATGCATCGCGGGCAAGTCCCGTGGTAAATACTTCGCCGCGGGCAAGACGGCCAAACACCATCATTTCCCCGGCCATGATCATGCCCGTTCCGGTCGCAGCCACGGTTGTTTTGCGCCGCAACCGCGCCTGATCAAACAGGATGGTTTCATGGGGCAACCATTCCAGCCAGCCACCATCGCCAACGCCCAGATCAACCGACATTTCACAATCAAGCCCAGCAGATCGATAAATCTTTTCCGCCGCCTGGGCTGTAAACAACGCAGACGCGCCGTCAGAAACACGACCTTCAAACGCCAGCTTATCGCCACCGACCATACCGCCGGATGTTGTCACCAAAACAGCCGTGGTCAGATCCCCCGCCACAGGGCGCGGAAACAGGATTTTCATCGGATCGCGGTAATACAGATGATCAAGTGCCGCATGCCCGCCCTGATGGGTCGGGCCGGTTCCCGTTCGAAACGTCACCTCGGCGCGGCCATCGGTTTTGATGCGCGCGTTCTCTGCGGTCAGTCCAGTATCCGCGTTTTGGAGTGCGGAGATCGGGGTTTCGAGTTTGCAAAGTTGCACAAGGCCACCTGATGATTTGGTTCTTTACGTGAACCTGATACCGTTTTCCGGCAATTCCATCGGCCATAACAGCAAGATGCGGGCCAACCAGACAATCCATCGCAACCGACGGATTTCCGGCCCCGTTTAAGCGCGCAAATCACCCCAAACCTGCGCAAATTTTCGGCAAATGCTGATCAAACAGTCAGATAGGCCCGGACTTTTTCACGATCCAGCGTGTCCTTTGATCCGGATAAAACCACCTCGCCGCGTTCCAGCACGACAATCTCGTCGGCCAGTTCATGGGCAAATTCAAAATATTGCTCGACCAGAAGGATCGCCATATCACCACGATTGGCCAACTGTTTGATCACGCGCTGGATGTCCTTGATGATCGATGGCTGAATGCCTTCGGTCGGTTCATCAAGCACGAGCAATCTGGGCCGGGTGACAAGGGCGCGCCCAATCGCAAGCTGCTGTTGCTGTCCGCCCGAAAGATCCCCACCGCGACGGCCCAGCATGTCACGTAGGACCGGGAACAGTTCGAAAATCTCGTCAGGGATATGGCGCATGGCACGCGGCAAGGCGGCAAACCCGGTTTCAAGGTTTTCCTTCACGGTCAAAAGCGGGAAAATCTCACGTCCCTGCGGGACAATGGCGATACCATTGACCGAGCGCCGCCATGATGGATCGCGCGAGATATCCTTGCCTTCCCATTTGATGTTGCCATCCGCAATCGGATGCTGACCAACAACGGCACGCATCAGGGATGTTTTACCCACCCCATTACGGCCAAGCACGGCAGTAACTTTGCCCGTGCTTGCACTCAGCGACACTTTGCGCAGGGCATGGGACGCACCATAGAACAGATCAATATTGCTAACATCGAGCATGATTAAGTCTTTCCCCTAGCGTCCCAGATAAACTTCAATGACCCGCGGGTCTTTTTGCACATGATCAAGGCGGCCTTCGGCCAGCACCGATCCTTCGTGCAGCACAGTCACCTTGCAATCAAGGTCACGGACAAATTCCATGTCGTGCTCGACCACCACCACCGAATATTCCTTGGCGATTGTGCGCAAAAGTTTGGCGGTTTCTTCGGTTTCGGAATCGGTCATACCGGCAACCGGCTCATCGACCAAAAGAAGTTCAGGCTCCTGCATCAACAGCATGCCGATCTCCAGCCACTGTTTCTGCCCGTGCGACAGGTTGGCCGCCAATTCATCGCGCTTTTCATCAAGCATGATGGTGATCAGCGTTTTTTCGATCTTGATCTTTTCAGCACTCGAAAGACGATGGAACAGGGCCTTAAACACCCCGCGCCCGCCCGAACAGGCAAGCAGGAGGTTGTCAAACACCGTATGGCTTTCAAATACGGTCGGTTTCTGGAACTTGCGCCCGATGCCAAGATTGGCGATATCGGCCTCGTCCAGTTTGGTCAGGTCCGTTTCGCTTTTAAATAAAACGTCCCCGGTATCAGGCCGGGTTTTACCAGTGATGATATCCATCATCGTGGTTTTACCCGCCCCGTTCGGACCAATGATGGCGCGAAGCTCGCCCGGTTCGACATAAAACGACAGGTTATTGAGCGCCCGGAAACCATCAAAGGTCACCGACACCCCGTCGACATAGAGAATGGTTTCAGCACGGGCACTTTTAACTTGCACGTCTGGTTTGATATCCATGGCTTCGCTCATGCTTTGCCTCCTGCACTCAGGCGTTTTCGCATTGACGATAGGATTGATTGCCGGTCAGGCGCCCCGAATGCCGGAACCGCGCCAATCACGCCTTTGGGCAGAAGCAAGGTCACCGCAATGAACAACCCGCCAAGGAAGAACAGCCAGAAGTCCGGCATTACCCCGGTAAAGAAGGTCTTGGCATAGTTGACGATAAACGCGCCAAGCACCGCCCCATACAGCGTGCCGCGCCCGCCAACCGCGACCCAAATGACGATTTCAATCGAAAGGGCCGGAGCAAATTCGCCCGGATTGATGATCCCGACCTGCGGCACATAAAGCGCACCGGCAATCCCGGCCATCACCGCCGAAATGGTAAAGACAAACAGCTTGTAATATTCAACCCGGTAGCCCGTAAACCGCACCCGGCTTTCGGCATCACGAATTGCGATTAAAACTTTGCCAAGGCGTGACTGGGTAATGCCGCGCGCCACGATGTAACAAATGCCAAGAAACACACAGGACGCGACAAACAGCCCGGCCCGCGTGCCATCCGATTGCAATGAATAGCCCAGCAAATCCTTGAAATCGGTCAGGCCGTTATTTCCGCCAAATCCCATATCGTTGCGGAAAAACGCCAGAAGAAGCGCATAGGTCATCGCCTGCGTAATGATCGAAAGATAAACCCCCGTGACGCGTGATCTGAACGCCAGGAACCCAAACACAAAGGCCAGTAATCCCGGCACAAACATCGCCATGACAATGGCGAACCAGAACATGTCAAAGCCGTACCAGTACCACGGCAATTCGGTCCAGTTCAGGAACACCATGAAATCGGGCAATTCCGGGTTGCCATAAACCCCGCGATCACCGATCTGACGCATCAGGTACATGCCCATGGCATAGCCGCCCAGCGCAAAGAACGCCCCGTGCCCCAACGACAAAATCCCGCAGAAGCCCCAGATCAAATCAACACTAAGTGCTAAAAGCGCATAGCACAGATATTTGCCCAAAAGGCTCAGCATCCATGTCGGCACGTGGAAGGACGAAGTTTCAGGCACCAACAGGTTTCCAATCGGCACCAGAATGGCTGCAGCAATCAGGATCGTGAGCAAAATCATGCCCCCGCGATCCTTAAGCAACCAGCCCACAACCGGCGTCATTTGATATTTTTGACTGTAATCGGTCATGGATCAGGCCTCCACCGCGCGGCCCTTAAGGGCGAACAGCCCCTTGGGTCGTTTCTGGATGAACAGGATCAGCGCAATCAGCACAAAGATTTTGGCCAAAACTGCACCGGCAAATGGTTCAAGGAACTTATTGACAATGCCAAGGCTGAACGCGCCCAGAACCGTGCCCCAAAGGTTTCCGACACCGCCAAACACAACCACCATGAAACTGTCGATGATATAGGTCTGACCAAGGTTCGGACTGACGTTTGAAATCTGGCTCAGCGCCACCCCGGCAATCCCGGCGATCCCCGATCCCAACCCAAAGGTCAACGCATCGACATAGCCCGTACGTATGCCAACCGACCCGGCCATGCGGCGGTTCTGGGTAACGGCGCGCATTTGAAGGCCAAAGGCGGTATAGCGCAGAACGCACGCAATCCCGGCAACCACAATCAGGCTAAACAGAATGATCCACAGCCGGTTATAGGTCAGGACCAGACCGGTCGAAAATTCAATCGCACCACTCATGAAATCGGGCGCTGTCACCTGTTGGTTGGTGGCCCCGAAAATCGTTCTGGTCGCTTGCTGCAACACCAGACTGACCCCCCATGTTGCCAGCAATGTTTCAAGCGGACGGCCATACAGGAACCGGATAACACAGCGTTCAATAACAACGCCGATCATCCCGGCGACCAAAAAGGCGGCGGGCACAGCAATGATCAAAGACCACGGCGATCCAGACGGCAGAACCGAACTTAAAATCTGCTGCACGACAAAGGTGGTATAGGCGCCGATCATGATCATTTCACCGTGGGCCATGTTAATGACCCCCATCACGCCAAAGGTGATGGCAAGCCCGACGGCGGCAAGGAGCAAAACCGACCCCAAACTGATCCCACGATAAACATCGCCAAGTGTTTGCCAGTTTGAAAGACGGCCTTCGACATTGGCCAACGCATCCTGTGCGGCAGTCACGACTTCGGGTTCAATCCCCTCGGCCTCGGCACTGGCAACAAATTGCGACAGAACCGCGCGAATTTGCGGGGTGGTTTCACTGGCCAGAACGTCGATGGCAGCCAACCGTTCCTCGGCATTTTCACCCGCGGCCAGGGCCATGGTCGCGCGCGCCAAATTCATCCGCGCCAGAAGCGTTTCATCGTCTTCGCGCTCAATCGCGCGTAAAAGCAACGGCAACATCGCCGGATCACGGGCATCCATGATCTGCTCTACGGCAGCGGTTCGCACGGCATGGTCGGGACTAAACAGGTTCAGGGTTGCCAGCGCATCGCGAAGCGCCCCGCGCAACCGGTTGTTGACCTTGATTTTATCAAGTTCCTTGGATGAACTTTCCCCGGCTTCTTCACCACTGATGATATCGATATGGGTATAGACCTTGCCCTTTTTGGTCGCGATCACGACATGTTCGTCGCTGTCACGAACATAAAGGTCACCTTCGAGCATCGCCTTAAGGATTGGCGCGACGCGCGGATCGCCGTCTGCGGCCATTTCTTCGATGATGGCAACCTGTTTGGTCGAACTTTTGTCATTGAGTTGTTCGGCAATATTGCGCAGTTCCTCGTCGCTAAAAGCCTGCGCAACATTGGGAGAAACCACAGCAAACATCATCAAACAGGCAACCATACCGCAAATCCGGACGGCAAACCGGCGCGTCTGCGTGATGGAAAACGGGGAACGGCGCAGCACTGAAAACATGTCATTGCGCATGATCACCAAACCTTTGTATTCAATATGGAAAATGGGAAAAAGAATAGATCAGACGATGGCGGCACCTTGGCCTGCCTGACAGCGAACAGGCCGGTCGCGTTCCCACGACCGGCCCGCCCAACACCGATTAGTACATCGGTTTTTCACAGTTGCCGCAGACCCAAGGATAGGTCCAGTCGGCGGTCAATTTTGCGCTTTCTGGCAAGAAGTCCGACCATGCATCGCCAACAACCGTACCTTCGGTTTCCCAAACGGTGTCAAACTGGCCATCATCCTGTACTTCACCGATCAGAACCGGCTTGGACAGGTGGTGGTTGGTGTTCATGACAGCCATACCACCAGTCAAGTTTGCAACTTCCTGGCCATACATGGCCTGACGCACCGCATCAACATCGATGGTGCCAGCCTGCTCAACAGCCTGTTTCCACATGTTAAAGCCGATGTAGGTTGCTTCCATCGGATCGTTGGTGACACGTGCGTCATCACCAATGAAGGCATGCCATTTTTCGATAAAGGCCGTGTTGGCATCAGACTCAACAGACTGGAAGTAGTTCCAGGCTGCAAGGTGACCAACAAGCGGCTTGGTATCAATACCAGCAAGCTCTTCTTCACCGACAGAGAACGCAACAACCGGAATGTCTTCGGCTTTGATGCCCTGGTTGGCGAGTTCCTTGTAGAACGGAACGTTCGCATCACCGTTAATGGTCGAAACCACGGCGGTTTTCTTACCGGCTGACGCGAATGCTTTTACATCCGCAACAATCGACTGCCAGTCGGAATGACCGAACGGGGTGTAGTTTTCCATGATGTCTTCATCAGAGATACCCTTACCGTTCAGGTAAGACCGCAGGATTTTGTTGGTGGTACGCGGATAAACGTAATCGGTACCAAGCAGAACAATACGTTCTGCAGAACCGCCGTCTTCGCTCATCAGGTAATCAACAGCCGGAATGGCCTGCTGGTTCGGCGCGGCACCGGTATAAAATACGTTGCGCGAACTTTCTTCGCCTTCGTACTGAACCGGATAGAACAGCATGCTGTTCAGCTCTTCAAACACCGGCAGAACCGATTTACGCGAAACCGAGGTCCAGCAGCCAAAAACAACATCGACTTTATCTTTTTCGATGAGTTCGCGGGCTTTCTCGGCGAAAAGTGGCCAGTCGGATGCCGGGTCAACGACCACAGCCTCGACCTGCTTACCAAGCAAACCACCATTTTTGTTCAGATCATCCACCAGCATCAGGACAGTATCCTTCAATGTGGTTTCAGAAATCGCCATCGTCCCCGAAAGAGAATGCAGCACACCTACCTTAATGGTATCTGCTGCTTGTGCGGCTGACATGGTCATAACAGACAATGCCAAGGCCCCAGCGCCCATGAGCGCTTGAAGCTTCTTATTCATTTATAGCCTCCACTGCGAGTTTATTGCACCGCAGTGGTACTAGCTAAAACCGTGCCAGAATCACCCTCTTATGGAATAAAATCAAGAATCGAGGGATTCCCACGCAATATCCAACTATTTTACATCGCAGTTTCGGGAAATATTTGCGCGGACCACATTTTATCTGACCATTTTTCAATCATAGATTAAAATTTGATTATTTTTTAATCATATTGACGCACCTGCCACCAGCCCCTATTTCAAGGACGGAAGTTTCGCCACCGCTTGCGGTTATTGCACCACAATCCCGCCTTGCCATTGGCGGCTTCCCGCCCTGCGGGTTCGCCCGCAGGGCGTTATCCGTATCAACGTCAAAATCATTCTGCTGCCAGAAGGTGATCTTCAGGGGCGATTGACGCAATTACATTTCGGATTTGATCGCGCAACCAAACCAGCCCGACGTCCTTGTCGGTCCAGACCGCCCAGTTCATCGTCACCGGTGGAAATCCGACTTCAATTGGCATCTGGCAAAAGCTCAACCCAAATAACGGGGCATACTGGGTGGCAATACGGCACGGAACCGTTGCGATAATCGGTGCATTGCGCGCCGCAGCCAAAAGCGGCATGAAATCAGGGGCCGCCATGACGACGTTCAAATTGATCCCCAACCCCTGCAACGCATCGCCGACACATCCCGCAACGTTACCTGTCTGCGACAACACCGCGTGGCGTGACGCCAGATAATCCTCACGCGACAAAGGGCGGCTCAACTTAAGGAGATTGGGGTTAAAGCAGCACGCCACTTCGGACTTAAAAAGAACCTCGCCGAAATAGCCTGATTGCAACGGGCTTTTACATCCGATTGCCAAATCAATCTCGCCATTATTGATCATCGGATCAACGCTGTCGGTGGTGATCGTGCGGCTTAAAAGCTTGGTCCCGGGGGCATGTATCTGCAAATGACGCAGCAACACCGGAAGCAGGATCATTTCCATTTCGCCGGTCACCCCGATGCGAAACACACGCTCCGCCGTTGCCGGATCAAAGCAATCGGACGCCTGAAGCGCATTTTGCGCCTGTGACAAGGCGGTCCGAACGGGCCCGGCCAATGCACGGGCCTTGGCGGTTGGTTGCATTTTCTGCCCGACCCGCACAAACAGATCGTCCTGCAACAACACGCGCAGTGTTGATAAATTGTGACTCATGGCCGATTGCCCAATCCGCAATTTTTCGGCGGATTTGGTCACGCTAAGCTCTTGCATCATTGCGTCAAACGCAACCATGAGGTTGAGATCGAATGACCGTAAATTGAAATGATCAATATTATCCATGACCCGCATCGATTTGATTACTGATGAAATGGACTATACATTTTGCCCATAAACTTACAACCCGCCGGTTTGCCCGGCATCTTTAGGAGGAAAAGATCCATGTTATCACGTCGCGACATGCTCAAAGGGTCATTGGCCGCCGCCGCCATCGGTGCCGTTGGCAGCACTGTATTTGTTCCCCTGCGTGCGGATGCCAAGGCCCCTTTGGCCGGAACACAGGCACCGGGGTATTACCGCCTGATGGTCGGCGACGTCGAAGTCACCGCCCTGTCGGATGGTACCGGCCATTTCCCATTGGCCGATCTTTATCTTAACACCACGCCCGAACATGCCCGTACCGCCCTTGCCAATGCGTTTCAGGGCACGCCGACACATGTATCGGTCAACGCATACTTGCTGAATTTCGGGGACCGGCTGGTGCTGCTTGATGCGGGTACCAGTGACTTGATGGGCCCTGCCCTTGGCAAACTGCCGGCCAACATCATCGCATCGGGCTATCACCCCGATCAGATTGATGATGTCGTCATCACCCACATCCACACCGACCATACCGGCGGGCTGACACTCAATGGCAAAAAGGTCTTTGCCAATGCCACGGTCCATGTCCCCAAACTTGATGCGGATTACTGGCTTGATCCGGCCATCCGCGACGCAGCCCCCGATGAAGCCAAGGCATTCTTTGATCAGGCGGTCTCGGCCACCAAACCCTATGTCGACAGCGGCACGCTCAAAACCTATGACGCCGATGCGCCAGCCCTTCCGGGTTTGGTCAACACGACCCATCGCCCCGGCCACACGCCGGGCCACAGCGCGCTGTGGTTTGAAAGCAAAGGCGAGAAGTTTGTCTATTGGGGCGACATCACCCATGGCGATATCCTTCAGTTCGACGAACCGGGCGTTTCAATCGCCTTTGACGTCGATCCCAATCAGGCGATTGAAACCCGCGAAGCTGCCTTTGCCGAGGCGGTCGCGGAAAAATATCTGGTTGCTGGCTGTCACATCGCATTCCCGGGCATCGGCCATGTCCGCGAAGATGCCACCATGTATGACTGGGTTCCGATGAACTATCGCGCCGACGTCTGATCCCCCATCCCCGCCGGGTCTTTGCCCGGCACGTCAACGCAAAAGGGCGGCCGCATCACGCGACCGCCCTTTTGCGTCATCAACCAAGATTGGTGATTATTCCGGCATGCCCGCACGTATCCACTGGCCAAGCTGGGCACGTTCTTCGTCGGACATTTCCGTGATATTGCCAAGCGGCATGGCCCGGCCAATCACGGCCTGTGCCAAAACGCGCTGGGCATTGGCTTCGATCTGGGCCAGATCATCAAACATCACGCCCGCCGGGGCCTCGTCGAACCCTTCGTCGCGCGGGTTTTGCGAATGACAGCTCGCACAGCGTGTTTGAACAATCGCCAACGCATGATCAGCCGTGATGATGTCCTCATCCGCAAGCTTGACCGCATTGGGATCATAGGATGCAAACATCGCCAAAATCGCCATCCCAACACCGGCTGCCGGAAGTTGCCAGACAATTGCCTTGCCCGTCCCGCCCGCATTCCGCGTGTTAAAGAAATGACGCACCAGACCACCGATGATCAGGATCAACCCGACAATCAGCCATGACTGATCATGGGAAAACAGCATCGAATAATGGTTGCTGATCATCATCAGCAACACCGGCAGCGTCAGATAGTTATTATGGGTTGAGCGTTGCTTGGCCTGTAGCCCCAATGCCGGATCAGGCTTTTCCCCGGCCATCAGGCTGGCAACGACCTTTTTCTGATTGGGGATGATGATGCGAAACACATTGGCGGCCATGATCGTACCAATCATCGCCCCAACATGAATAAACGCGCCGCGACCACTAAACACATGGGTAAAGAAATAAGCCGCCACCATGATCAGGATAAACAGGGCAACCGCAAGCTTACCCGTACTTTTGCCAATCGCACTTTTGCACAGGATGTCATAGATCACCCACCCGGCAAACAGGCTGCCCAGCCCAATCAGGATCGCATCCATCTTGGTCAGCGCCAGAACACTTGGGTCGATCAAATAGCTTTCGGCACTCCAGTAATACATGGTCACCAAAAGCGCAAAACCGGTCAGCCAAGTGAAGTAAGCCTCATACTTGAACCAATGCAGGTCGGCTGGCATGGATTTGGGCGCAACCATCCATTTATTGACGTGATAAAACCCGCCGCCATGGACCATCCAGGCTTCGCCGTAGACACCTTCATCCATGTCTGGCCGCTTGCGCAAACTCAAATCCAGCCAGACAAAATAAAACGAAGACCCGATCCAGGCGATGCCCGTAATCAGATGCGCCCAGCGCAGGATCAAATTGATCCAGTCCTGAAACAGTATATCCACGGCGTTAGAAACCTCCGTCTCGCCCAAGGCAGATGACGATCAGGTCACGCTTGGGCTGCCCCTCTTTTGGGAATGATACCGGCGCCGCTTGTCCCCACGCCGACCAAGAATCATTCCAATCACTCTCTTATTCAGTCCTACCATAGGCGTAAGAGTACCTCTATTATTAACGCCCCGAGCATAATCGAAATGACTTTCAAACTATTCTTTAAAATGGCACAGTGGGCGCCGTTAAATTGAACAAACGACAACAATAAACGCCACAAGCCACGACCAGATCAGGAGCATCCCGCACTATGTCCGACTTTGAGGACATCCAGATTTTTGTCCGCGTTGCCGAACTTGGTAACCTTTCTGCCGCCGGGCGCGAATTGCGCCATTCGGCCGCCGTCGTGTCCAACCGGATTGCCCGACTTGAAGAACGTCTCGGCGTTCGCTTGCTCAACCGCACAACGCGCCGGGTTAATCTGACCACGGAGGGCGATGTTTATTACCGGCACTGCCTGCGCATTTTATCGGAAGTGCAGGAAGCCGAAAATGCCATCGCCAATCAGAAAAACACCACCCGCGGCCCGGTAACGCTGACTTGCCCGATTGCATTTGGCAACAAATATGTCGCCCCGATCATTCCGAAGTTTGTTGAAAAAAACCCGGATGTACAAATCCGCCTGCATCTGTCAGACCGGTTGTTGGACTTGTTGCAAGACAAGGTCGATCTTGCCATTCGCATTGCCGAGCTTAAGGAAAGCTCGCTCATCGTTCGCAAACTGGCGGCCAACAAACGCATGCTGGTGGCAAGCCCCGCCTATCTGGAAAAGCACGGCACACCAAATGTGCCCGGTGACCTTTTGCATCACAATTGCCTGTTGCTGCGCTTCCCCGGATCGCAACAATATCAATGGACGCTGGTCGGCCCGAATGACGAAGGCGCGGCCACCTTGGCGGTTTCGGGCTCGATGGATTCTGATAACGGCGAAGTCCTGACCCGCTGGTGTCTGGACGGCCATGGCATTGCGCTTAAATCACACTGGGAAGTCGGCACATACATCCGCGATGGCCGCCTGAAGGTGGTTCTGCCCGACTATCAACCGCCATCACATGCGGTCTATGCGCTGTATCCGGAAAACCGGTACCTTCCGACACGCGTGCGCGCCTTTGTCGATTTTCTGGTTGGTGAATTTGGCGGCACGCCGCCGTGGGACCGCTAAATACGCAAGTTTGATCCAGCCCATCCAAAATGAAAATGCCCCGGCACACAGCACGGGGCATGTTCATTTCAAGCCACATCTAGCCGCGTGATCAGCGTTTGGCTTCATTCAGATATCCACTGAGAACCGCCGCCACATTATGCCCGATCACGTCATGGGCGTAGCCGCCTTCCATGGCAAACACGGTTTTAAGGCCCAAGCGCCCGATCATTTGACCGATGCGTTTGAAATCATCGGTCTGGAGTTTGAAATCACAAATCGGTTCAGCTTCGTGGGCATCAACACCCAGTGCAATCACCAGCGCATCGGGTTGCCATGTCACAAGCTTTTGCATCGCCTTGGCATAACCCTGCCCCCATGCGCCAAAATCACTACCACCGGGAAGTGGAATATTAAGGTTCGTGCCCTGCCCGTCATTGCGCCCGGTTTCATTGGCATAGCCCATGAAGAACGGAAATTGATGGGTCGGATCAGCATGGAGTGAGATGGTTAAAACGTCGCCACGTTGATAGAAAATATCCTGCGCGCCATTGCCGTGATGGTAATCAATATCAAGGATCGCGACCTTTTTCGCCCCCTTGGAAATCATCCTCTGGGCTGCAATGGCGCAATTATTCAAAAAACAATACCCGCCATAACGGTTTGCATGGGCATGATGACCGGGTGGACGGGTTAGGGCAAAGGATGCTTCGCCGTCATGCCACGTCGCATCGGCAGCAGACGTAACAGTCTGCGCGCCCCAATAGGCCGCTTTCCACGTGCCTTGCGTGATCGGGGTATCTGATGAAATGGCAAACTGCCCCAGACGCGCACTAATGTGTTCGGGTTTACCGCCAGAAAAGCCCCCACTGGGCCAGACATAGGGGAACGCATCGCCCTTGTTACCCGCCTTGGCCCATGCGCCCCAGGCGTTTTCGATGAAATCGAGATAATCGGCATCGTGGATGGCGCGGATCGGATCCATGCCGTGATCAGCCGGATCAACAAGCTGCGCCTGTACAGCATGTGCGACCGCATCACGAATAATCGGAATGCGCCGGGCATTTTCAAAACAGGGCACCATGCGCCCGTGGTGCATTTCGCCAGCACCGTCATGGGCATCGTGGCGGGCATTAAAGAAAACACGCACGGCACAGTTCTCCTGTGAGAAGGGCAAGGAAAGAGCATCTCTAAGGATGCTCCTGGATCATCACCCTACCCCGATATGTTTAGAAAACGGTTATTTCTTGGCGGTATAGAGCAGCTTTTCAATCGTATCGAGGAACCCGCCCAGCTTATTGCGCAGATTTTCCGACTGTGTCGCCAGACGGCTGGCCATGTCGCGCGTGGTATCTGCGGCATCCCCCGTACGGCTGGCCATGTCGGAAACAACCGTGATGTTATCGGTAACTTCCTGTGCGCCGCTCGACGCCTGTTCGACATTGCGCGTGATGTTTGATGACAGGCTGGCCTGCGTTTCAACATTGCCCGAAATCATGTCCGAGCGCGCGGCCAGATCATCAATCACACCGGCAATTTCACGGATCGAGCCAACAGACTGCTCAATCGCGGTCTGGATGTCCTGAACTTTTTCTTCGATGCTTTCGGTGGCTTTACTGGTCTGATTGGCAAGACCTTTGACCTCATTGGCAACCACGGCAAACCCTTTGCCCGCCTCACCCGCACGCGCAGCCTCGATGGTCGCATTCAGGGCCAGAAGGTTGGTCTGGGCGGCAATATCACGGATAAAGCTGACAACTTCGACGATTTCACCGGCAGCCGCTTCAAGCTGGCCAATCCGGCCATCGGTTTCCTGCGCCAGACCATTGGCACGATGGGCAATTTCAACCGATTCACGTGCCTGATCGGACACTTCGCGGATTGACTGGTTCAGTTCTTCGGAGGCCTGCGACACCTCGGTCACATTGCTGGCGGTCTGACGCGCCGCGGCAGCAACAGTGGTCGAACGTGCACTTGTTTCATGGGCAATCGAATTGGCATCGCCCGATGCCTCGGACAAGGCCGAGGCCGCACTGGCAATTTCGTCAACAACGTCAAACGAACCACTTTTGAAATCATCAAGGATGGATGCAAAACCCGACAGTTTTTCTTCGATTGATGCGGTCGCGGCGTTGATGCGTTTTGCCGATGACAGATATTCACCAACAAGCCCGGTTTCGACAATCCGGCGATAATACCGGTTTTCCGAAACGGCCCCCATCGATGCGGCACTTTCGCGCAAGAACGCATCATTACGGTCGATCAACCGGTTGATCGCGATAAACAATTCGCGCATGTCCGAATGACTGTCGACATTGGTAATACGCGCTTCGTAATCACCTTCGGCTGCGGCCAGAACCACATCCAGTGCCTTTTTGATACCTGATTTGGAACCACCAAATAGCGCCATTGCGAACCTCGAACCTCTTGGTCTTAAAGACTTTGGATGAATTTATCGTATGCCATACCGGCATCGGAAAGCTTTTGCGCAAGAACCTTGGATGCGGCCATCATACCGTCCTTACGGTTGGCCGTACTGTCCTCGATCTTGCGCAGCTCCGCATAAAGCGGAATGATCGTTTGCTTAAGAATCTTTGGGTCGGCAACCCGGCGATTGGAATGATAACCAATCACCTTGTGCGCGGCATCAAATGTCGGGGTGATATGGGCATAGACCCAGTAATGATCACCCTTTTTGCCCATATTCACGACATAGGCAAAAATCTCGTGCCCGGCTGCAATTTCATCCCACAGCATTTTGAAAATGCAGCGCGGCATATCAGGGTGACGGATGAGCGAATGGGGCTGCCCTAAGACTTCCTTTTCACTGAAGTCAGCCAAGCTCAAAAACAGTTCGTTGGCATAGGTGATCCGACCTTTAAGATCGGTCTTGCTCACAATCAGTTCTTCTGGTTTGAAATGGCGTTCTTTGCCGGACGGCTGAACACCTGAACGCTTTTCACTCACCTTCAATACCCCGTTTATATTCTTCTTTCCCTGCAATTAAGGCGTGCAGGGAATTTTGACTGTCCGATTATCATGTAACCTTAATTCAGCGAAGAAAAAATGTAAATTTATCTTATATTTCAGACCCTAAGCCCGTTCGCAAAAATAAGATCAATTCAAAGACTTAACCTCTTTCACGGATGGGCGATTTGGTCGGATTTACCTACACTGGAAAGCTGAAATTCTTCTAATCGCCCCGACAACGAACGCCCCGAAAAGGATTGATACATCCTTGCGTGCGATGTTCATGTATCATTGCCGCGTCAGGCAGGGTTTGTCTTGGGGGATACATGCAACAAGACCTTCGTAATTTTCCGTTCCGCGTTGTTATTCACGAAAAGCAGTCTGCGCAAAACGTTTTGGACTGGCTTGATAAAAATATCCGCAGTGACCGCTGGACCATGGGCATTCGCAACATCGAAATTCCCCGCTCCGGGCAATCCGCACCGTTTGTCGATATGGTGATCTATTTTGCGCGCCGCGATGACATGGACCTGTTTCGCGAACGCTGGGCGGGTAAAACCCGCGAACACAAAGTCAAACTGCGTGGTGTGCGCGCAGCATTTTATGCCTTGCGCCATCCCAAGACCGACATGGTCGCCTATGAAAAGTCAGCAGCCCCTGTCGCCAAATCCCAAAAGCCAAAAGCCTGATCAATCCAAAAAAGCCCCGCGCACGTTAATGCACGGGGCTTCGTTATTTAGAGCAATTTCGACATGCTGGCATCAATGCGACCCGGGTGCTGGCCCAAACGATTTGACGTCGCCGATGGACGTGCCAAAACATTTTCCGCACACCGCATCAAACGTCAAACTTGCAATTACGCTAGGGTCAGGACCTAGCGTCCCCCGTGCGGGGGATGCGCAAACGAGGCAATTCTCTTTCAATCACCTGACAAGCTTCCCGGCCCATATACCTTGATGTTCAACATATGCCGGGCTCAGCATTTCAGGAGAATCCAGATGAAAAAACTCGTCCTTTCATGCGCAATGCTTGCCGCTTTGGCGGCATGCCAAACAACGAGCAAGGTGGTCCGCAGTACCGATTTAAACCTTTTGGCGCTTGAAAAGCCTGAATTGGCTGTAGGTAATACCTATGCTTATTATGACGATGGGGAGCACGAAGTTACGACCGTTACCGCCGCTGGCGATGGCGTCTACAGCTTTGAAGTCACCAAAGGCGCCAGCACTGGCTGCACCTATGATGGCGACGGCTTCTTTGCACCAGACATCACTTGGACCGATTGCAGTGGGTCAACAGGCAGCCAAACCCTGACCAAAACCGGCGAAATCTGGCCGCTAAAGATTGGCAACACAGAATCTTACGGTATTGAAGGCACAGACGGAACCAAGAGCTGGACCGAGACCCGTGATTGTAGCGTAATCGGCACTGCGATGGTGACATTGGGCACCACCACAATTCCGACCTATGAAGTGGTTTGCAAGGACAACTCAAGCACCCGGACCTGGTTCTATTCCCAGAGCCACAAGTTCCCGGTTAAATACACCAAGGTTCACAAAAAGCGTGGACTTGTGGATCAACGCGAACTTGACCTTGGTCAGAAGGCCGGTTGATCGTGCGATCTGCCAGATTGTTGTAATCCGGCACTAAATTGTGTCTGGTTCCGCTACCCGGGAACCAGACACAATCCCCATTATGGCTCAGGATAAGATTGGCCTAGCGTGGAGGGCTCTGATCCTCGTTCAGCGGGATGATCATTTGCACCGCAAGTCGCACAAGTTCCAATCTGTCTTTGACCCCGGTCTTGCGATAGACGCTGGCAAGTTGGGATTTAACGGTTTCCGGCCCCTTACCCAGATGCTCGGCAATCTCTCTGTTACTCAGTCCGCGCAAAACCGCGTCAAAAACATCGGTTTCCGTTCGTGTCAATGCAAAATGCCGGTTAAGCAGTCCGGTGTTGATATCGGTGTACCAGAAGGGATCGACCACGGTTGCCAACACACCAGAAAACTGTCCGCCAAAGTCGCCTTGCTTTTCACGCAGTGGTGCAAGATCAAGCAAATAGGCACTGCTTTCATTGACCCTGCTGTTCAGGCGCAGGTTTTCCGAGGACTTCTCAATAAAGGTCTGCTGGCTGAGTTTCTGCACCGCCTGAGAAATCTGTCTGGCATTTTGATCATCCCTTGCGGTTAGCTTCTGTCCCGGTCCAATGATCAGGGCATCGCGGCTATCAAGAATGCGGCTGAATTCTTCGTTGACCACAACGATCTCACCATTGGCATTAAGGATAGCAACCCCGATCCGCAATCGATCCAGCACATCAAGAAACCCGCGATAACGGTGCCGCAACAGATGAACCGGTCGGTTCATTTCCAAAACCTTGGTCAAGTGCGGTCCCAACAATCGCAACACTGGTGCAGCCTCGTCGGGGACAAACCGCCCTTCATCGCGATAGTGCACCGTGAAGATGTCATAGCCTGCTGCATTCTTGGACACACACATTCCGGCGGCCTGATTGCATCCGGTTGCCTTTTCCAGCCAAGGGTAAAACCGCGACGGAGAGGTATCACCATAATGATGGCGCACTTCATCCCCAATTGAGAACCGATACAGATCCTGCAGATGGAAATATTCCGAACCATCATTCTTGTTCAAACCAAGGCTGATATACTCGTTAAACCCCTCCGGCGTCACCAGACTGTTGCCATGACAGGAATAATCAGAAATTTCGGCACGGATATTTTCGACATGCATGATAATTGCATTCTGACAACCCAACTCATCGGCCAGCCAATCCAGTCGTTCGACCCACAATTCTGGCGAAATTGCCGCTTCATACAATGAAGGGATCATCTGGTTCAGAGCACCAAATTCTTTTTCGCTGACCGTCACACTCCGACCTCCTCTACCGCCAGTTGATCAAGGAACTGATAAACTCATAAAACTCAATCACAAAGGATTTATGCATCTTTTGAGACTGGCGGATTTCTCATGTCCGTGATCAGTAAGGTTTGACTTGGCGATTTTGTGCCGTAAATCTTCGCGATTTTGCATTCCACTTGACGGGCCACCAATGGCCTACCGTGCAAGATATCGAGGATCGACATTTGAAACATCGGGCTGCACCGCTCCAAATACCCCCCCCGATTGGCGACATAGAGATGGTCGCGTGCGAGAAAACCGACAGCGCACCGCAAAACCGGCTGAAAGACCAAATTGTAAAACAAAAAAGCCCCGCGCACCTTAATGCACGGGGCTTTGTCATTTAACCGATCCGGAAGGATCGAAAACCTGACTTATTTCGGCAGTTCGGCGTCGATGCCCTGAACGTACCAGTTCATACCAAGCAGCATACCGTCATCCGCGTCATCGCCTTCCTTGATGCGAAGCTCGCCTGCCTGATCATAGATCGGACCCGCGAACGGATGGATTTCACCGGAAGCAATTTTGGCTTCGACTTCTTCGGCCAGTGCTTTTACGTCGTCAGGCATGTTGGTGTATGGGGCCATTTCGACCATACCGGAATCAATGCCACCCCAGACGTCCTGCGACTCCCAAGTGCCATCGACAACCGCTTTGGCGCGCTCGACATAATATTTGTCCCAGTTATCAACAATCGCGGTCAGCTGTGCTTTCGGTGCGAACTTGATCATATCGGACGCCTGACCGAAACCAAGAACGCCACGGTTTTCAGCAACCTGAAGCGGTGCCGGGCTGTCGGTGTGCTGAACCATGATGTCAGCGCCCTGATCGATCAGCGCCTTGGCTGCATCGCCTTCCTTGCCCGGATCATACCAAGTGTTCGCCCAGACGATTTTGACTTTCACATCCGGGTTTACCGACCATGCACCAAGCATGAACGAATTAATGCCACGGACAACTTCCGGGATCGGGAACGACCCGACATAGCCTACAACATTCGACTTGGTCATTTTACCAGCAATCACGCCCGCAACATAACGGCCTTCATAAAAACGTGCCGCATAGGTAGAGACGTTATCTTCACGCTTATGGCCAGTCGCATGTTCGAACTTCACATTCGGGAACTGTTTGGCGACCTTCACGGTCGGGTTCATAAAACCATATGAAGTGGTAAAGATCAGGTTATGGCCAGTCTGGGCCAACTGACGGATCACACGCTCGGCATCAGCCCCTTCTGGCACACTTTCGACATAGCTGGTCGTAACAGCATCGCCGAGTTCGGCTTCAATCGCCTGACGGCCGATATCGTGACGGTATGACCAACCATGGTCACCAATCGGACCGACATAGACAAAACCGGCTTTAACGTCTTCGGCCTGGGCTGCACCCATGCCCAATGCAAGTGCACCCGTCGCCACAACGGCGGTAAGGGTACGCTTCATGAAACTTGTATTCATTATGTAGTCTCCCTGTTAATCAGCATCTCAGGATTTAAACACATTCCTGTTTGCAATCAATGACGTGTTCTCACGCGAACCAAGACTCAGACAAACTGGCCAGCCTTTTAACCGCCTTGTGTGAGTTTTGGCCCGTCGCGCTCTTCCTCCCGTTGGGCTGGAACATCATTTGTCGTGTTCCGGTCCCAATCGCAGACCGGCCTTAGTGGGCCGGTCTGAACGCCTGACCAATACAGGCCGGCGCATTCAGTCTGATTTTTGCACGGTCACTGGAAATAATCACCAGCACAATAATCGTCGCAAGATACGGCAACATCGACATGAACTGGCTCGGCACATGAATGCCCGCCCCTTGTGCATGAAGCTGCATGACCGAAATCAGGCCAAACATATAGGCCCCGGCCAACAACCGCCCCGGACGCCACGTGGCAAACACCACGAGTGCGAGCGCGATCCAGCCACGGCCCGCCGTCATATTTTCCGCCCACATCGGGGTATAGGACAGCGACAAATACGCCCCGGCCAATCCGGCCATCGCCCCGCCAAACATCGTGGCAAGATAGCGGATTTTAATCACCGAATAGCCAATCGCATTGGCCGAATGATGCGAATCACCCACCGCCTTAAGGATCAATCCAGCCCGGGTTTTGGTCAGGAAATAACCCACCCCGAACACCACAAGCAACGAGAAATAAACAAGGAAGTCCTGCCCAAACAAGATCGGACCAATGACCGGAATCTGGCTGATCCCCGGGATCGAAAGTGACGGCAGCGGATCAATCGCAAAGCCGACAAAACCCGACCCGACAAGGGCGGAAAAACCAACCCCGAAGATGGTCAGCGCAAGCCCCGTCGCCACCTGATTGGCCATCAGGGTCAAGGTCAGAAACGCAAAGATCAGCGATATCAACACCCCGGCCACCACCGATGCAAAAATGCCCAGAATGGCCGAACCGGTCGTCGCGGTGACGGCAAAACCGGCAATGGCGCCCACCAGCATCATGCCCTCAACGCCAAGATTAAGCACACCGGACTTTTCCGTGATCAACTCACCCGACGCCGCCAGCAAAAGCGGGGTCGATGCAGTAATCACCGTCAATGTGAAAGGAACAATCCAATCCATTATGCGGTTCTCCCTTTTGCCGCGATAGAACCGAAACGAATACGGTATTTGGTCAAAACATCACAGGCCAGCAGGAAGAACAGCAATATCCCCTGAAACAGGCCCGTCACCGCATTGGGAAGCCCCAGCGTAATCTGGGCAAGTTCACCGCCAAGATAGGTCAGCGCCATAATCAAACCACCAAACAGAATGCCCACCGGATGCAAACGCCCCAAAAAGGCAACAATGATCGCGGTAAAGCCATATCCGGGCGAAATGGACGGCTGCAACTGGCCAATCGGGCCTGCAACTTCAAACAAACCAGCCAATCCCGAAAGCCCGCCCCCCAAAAGCAGGGTAAACCAGATCATGCGTTTCTGGCGGAACCCAACGTGGCGGGCGGCCTGCGGGGCCTTGCCAACCACACGCAACTGGAACCCGATCAAGGATTTTGACAGTAACAACCACCCGGCAATCACCACCAAAACTGCAACCGCCGTACCCAGATGCACCCGCGTGCCGTCATAAATGATCGGCAACAGACCGGCATCGGGGAATGGGCGCGATTCCGGGAAGTTAAATCCTTCGGGATTACGCCACGGACCATGCACTAGGTAACTTAAAAACAGGGTCGCAACATAGGTCAGCATCAGGCTGGTCAGAATTTCATTGGCGTTAAAGCGTGTACGCAACAATGCCGGGATAGCGCCCCAGGAAGCCCCGCCGATGGCGCCAAACACCAGCATGGCCGGCAGCAAAAACACGCTTTGACTGTCATAGAAATAAAGGGCTAAGCCCCCGCCAAAGATCGCCCCCATGGTCAGCTGCCCTTCGGCACCAATGTTCCAGACGTTTGCCCGAAACCCCATGGCAAGACCAATCGCAATGATCACAAGCGGGGTCGCCTTGACCAGAAGCTCGGACACGCCGTAGCTGTTGCTGATCGGCAGGATAAAGAAGGTATAAAGCGCCTCAAGCGGGTTCTTGCCCATAAAGGCAAAGATGATGCCGCCAACAACAAGCGTCATGACGATTGCCAAAACCGGCGACAGATAGACCATCGCCTGTGAATGCGAACGGCGGGGTTCAAGCCTGATCAACGCGACCTCCTGTGGCTAGCATGTCGTTCGCCGGGGTCGCGTCACCGTCCAGATCATGGAGGCCCCCCATCAACAGACCAATTTCTTCGATGCTGACATCGGCCATCGGACGCGATTTGGACATTTTGCCCTCCGACATCACAACGACCTGATCACAAATCGCGAAAATCTCGTCGAGATCCTGCGAAATCACCAGAACCGCCGTACCCTTTGCCGCGAGATCAAGCAACGCCTGATGAATGGCACTGGCCGCCCCGGCATCCACACCCCAAGTTGGCTGGGAAATCACCAGCACACCGGGGTCTTGCAGGATTTCACGCCCGACGATGAATTTTTGAAGGTTCCCGCCCGAAAGCGATCCGGCTTCGGCCCCCGCACCGGTGGTACGGACATCAAATGTTTTAATAATGGTATCGGCAAAGGACCTCGTCGGGACTTCGCGGATTAAACCACGTGCCGTCAAGGCCATCCGGCGAAATGCCGTCAGGAACCCGTTTTCCGCCAAGCTCATATCGGGCACGGCACCATGCCCGTTGCGTTCTTCGGGAACAAACGTCGCGCCCAGACGACGACGACGGCGCGGCCCGAAATGCGCAACAGATGTACCATCAATCTTGATGTTATCGGGGGAGGCAAACTGTTCGGTTTCCCCGGCCAGTGCCTGAAACAGTTCGTTCTGACCGTTCCCGGCAACCCCGGCAACGCCAAGGATTTCACCGCCGCGCACGGTCAGATTGACGTCTTTAAGATCAGTGCCAAACTGTTCTTCGCTGGCCAGTGACAAATTGCTGACCTCAAGACGAACATCGCCAAAGGTCCGATCTTTGCCCCGGTCCGGTGCGGTCAGTTTCTGGCCGATCATCATTTCGGCCATCGATTTTGCGGTTTCTTCCCGCGGGTCACAGCCGCCCACCACCTTACCACCGCGCAACACAGTCGCCTTCTGACACAGCGCTTTGACCTCATGCAGCTTGTGGCTGATGTACAGGATCGCGCAGCCCTCATCTGCCAGACGCCGCAGCGTTTCAAACAGCTTTTCCACTTCTTGCGGGGTTAAGACCGATGTCGGCTCATCCAAAATCAGCAATTTGGGATTTTGCAGCAGGCAACGGACAATCTCGATCCGCTGACGTTCGCCAACCGACAAGGTGTAAACATGGCGATCCGGATCCAGCGGCAGGCCATAGGTCTTTTCAACCTCGACCACCTGCTTGCGCAAGACCTCCATATCGCGCACGTCATTCATCGCAAGGGCAATGTTTTCAAGCACCGTCATGGTTTCAAACAGCGAGAAATGCTGGAACACCAGACCGACACCCATTTCACGCGCATCATGCGGGCTGTGAATGGTCACTGGCTTGCCGTCCCAAAGCACCTCGCCCTGATCGGCCTGCAAGACACCATAAATGATTTTCACAAGCGTGCTTTTGCCCGCGCCATTTTCCCCAAGCAGCGCATGGATTTCGCCCGGCTCGATACGGAAACTGATATCGTCATTGGCCAGACAGCCCGGAAAGGCCTTGGTCACACCGCGCACCTCAAGTTGCGCGTGCCCTGCCCCCGTCATGGCTTCTGCCCCGGCATCACCGGTCATTGACGTCACTGCTACCACCCCTATTTAGCAATATGATTTTGCACACCATCGGCGGTTTTACCGCATTCTGTGCTGCAATCAAACGGTCTCAATATGCGATCTTGTCGGTTTTGGTATCCCATGCGGCGAAAACCTCGCGCGCTTCGGGCACATCGACATGCTCGATGGGCAAGGACCGATCCTTGATCGGCTTTGCCACCTCATCATACAGGAACTGATCGTCAAATCCGATGGCGGCGGCATCATCGCGGCCATTGGCATAATAGATCTTGTCAAGACGGGCCCAATAGATCGCCGAAAGACACATCGGGCAGGGTTCGCAACTGGTGTAAATCTCACACCCCGAAAGGTCAAAACTGCCAAGTTTTTCGCACGCCGCACGAATGGCGCTGACCTCGGCATGCGCGGTTGGATCGTTTGTCGATGTGACGTTATTCCATCCTTCGGCAATCACTTCACCATTGCGCACAATGATTGCCCCGAACGGTCCACCACATCCCTCGTCCATTTTTTGCCGGGACAAATCCACGGCATGGCGCATATGGCCCTTTTTGGCATCACACACTGCCAGTTCTCCTTTGCGAAACCCTTGATCTGGCAAACCAGATCACCTGATCAGGCCGTCATTAACGCGGCCCTTTATCATTAAAAACACCTTCAATGAAGGTCGTAAAATCAACCCGCCCCGTCTGATGCGGTTTTAATCGGCTGATTTTGCGCCATCTGCGCTTCGCGCACAGACAGCAATTGCGCGGCAACTGACGCCGCAATCACGGCCGGTTGCTTGCCGGTAATCCCACCAACACCAATCGGGCAGGTCAAACGACCAATCGCTGCTGCGCTTAAACCCCGATCGGTAAGCCGCCGGATAAAACGCGCGCGTTTGGTCTGACTGCCAATCATGCCGACAAAGCCAAGATCACCGCGCACCAAAGCCGCCCGACAAATGTCAAAATCAAGCGCGTGGTTGTGTGTCAGGATCAAAACATGCGCACCAGCGGGAATATCGGCGACTTCATCTTGCGGTTTATCACTGTGACACACCTGAAGTTTCGCCCCGGTCAGTCCAGTCAGATAGTCCTCACGCAGATCGACAAGATGAATGTCAAACGGCAAGGGTGCCAAGGCATTCACCAGTGCCGTGCCGACATGCCCGGCCCCGAAAATCCACACCGGTGTCGCCGCGTCATCCAGACGCAAACACAGCATATCCACCCCGTTATGGCTCATCATCCCGCCGCGCAACGCACCAAAGGTCCGCATCAACACCGCTGATTGCTCGGCATCGGCCACAGCGAGATGATTGTCATTGGTCGGCAGCATGATCCAGTGACCATCGTTTTGCCCGCCACCGCTAACAAGCTGCTTGAAGGCGTTTAAAAGTATGGCCTTTTGCGACGACCCAAGCAGATGAAACCCGACCTCAACCGACCCGCCGCAACATTGACCCAAGCCCGGCCCCAGCGGGAACCGCACGATTTCAGCATTGGCAATGTCAGGGATGTTAGCGCTAACATCCTCTGCTGCGGCAAATGCATCGCGCACGCGGCGCGTCACCTGATGTTCAAGGTTGCCACCACCAATCGTACCGGAAATGCCGTCTGACCCGATCAGCATGAAGGCACCTGCTTCACGCGGGGTTGATCCGCGAATGGCCGCAACACTGACCAGCATCACCGGGCCCGGCGATGCCAACAGATCAATATGTGCACCATGCGACAGGGTCATGCCTTATTCCCCCGCTGCGGGCATGGATTGCCCGACATTTTGCATCATCCGCTTGGCCACATCGGCCACCGCATACAAAACCGCCTCGGGCGTTGCCGGGGTATTAAGTTCCGGGATCACCTTATGATCGGCGACCGAGGCAATCGCATCGGCAATCGCGCGATGAACCGAAATCGCCAACATCAACGGCGGTTCCCCGACCGCCTTGGACCGGTGAATGGTTTTTTCAACATTGCGTCCCGATGACCACAATTCCATGCGGAAATCTTCCGGTCGATCTGAACAGGCCGGGATTTTATAGGTTGATGGCGCATGGGTGCGCAGATTGCCGCGATCATCCCACCAAAGCTCCTCGGTGGTCAGCCACCCCATGCCTTGGATAAAGCCGCCTTCGATCTGACCACGGTCAATCGCCGGATTAAGCGACTGCCCGACATCATGAATGATATCCACCCGCGTGACCTTGTTTTCACCGGTCAGGGTATCGATCAAAACCTCGGAACAGGCCATGCCATAGGCAAAGTAATAAAACGGCCGGCCCGATGCATTTTCGCGGTCGTAATGGATTTTCGGCGTCGCGTAATAACCCGTCGCCGACAAAGACACCCGTGCGAGATAGGCCTGCTTGATCACATCGGCAAAGCTCAGCTCCGCCTGATCGCCGATAATCACCTTACCGGGTACAAACCGCACTGCGGCTTCGGCCACACCGTATTTTTCGGCTGCAAACGTGATCAATCGGTTCTTGATCGTCATCGCCGCATCGCGGGCCGCCATGCCGTTCATATCCGCCCCGCTTGAGGCGGCTGTGGCCGATGTATTGGGCACCTTGCCGGTATTGGTCGCGGTGATCTTGATCTGGTCAAGGTCGATCTGGAATTCCTCGGCGACGACCTGGGCGACCTTGATAAAAAGCCCCTGCCCCATTTCCGTCCCGCCGTGGTTCAAATGCACCGACCCGTCCTGATAGACATGGATCAACGCCCCGGCCTGGTTCAGGAACGACGTGGTAAAGGAAATGCCAAACTTGACCGGGGTTAAAGACAAACCCTTTTTTAAAACCGGGCTTTGCGCGTTAAACGCCTCAACCTCCGTCCGGCGTTTGCGATAATCGCTAGCGTTCAGGATATCGTCGGTCAGATCACCCAGAACATTGTCTTCGACCACCATGTGATAGGGCGTCGTGTTGCGATCATCGGTCCCATAATAATTCGCAATCCGCACATCCAGCGGATCACGGCCAACGGTCATCGCGATTTCATCAATAATGCGTTCAATCGCCACCATGCCCTGCGGCCCGCCAAACCCGCGAAAGGCCGTATTCGAAACAAGATTGGTTTTGCAGCGATACGACCGAATTTCAACATCGCCAAGGTAATAGGCATTGTCGGTATGGAACATCGCCCGGTCGGCAATCGCAGCCGACAAATCGGCCGAAAAACCGCAATTGGCGGCATATTGAATATCAAGCCCCCAAATCCGCCCGTCATCATCAAAGCCAACATCATAATCGACAATGAAATCATGACGCTTGCCGGTCATGATCATGTCGTCATCCCGATCCAGCCGGAATTTCGCCGGTCGTCCGGTTTTCACCGCCACTATGGCGGCCAGTGCTGCCCACTGGGATGCTTGCGTTTCCTTGCCGCCAAACCCACCGCCCATACGGCGTACTTCAACCGTCACCGCATTCGCCGGACGGCCCAGCACATTGGCGATATTGTGCTGCACTTCGGACGGATGCTGGGTTGAGCAATGCAGCAACACGTCACCGTCTTCCTGCGGGATGGCAAACGTGATTTGACCTTCAAGGTAAAAGTGATCCTGCCCGCCAATTTCCATTCGGGCCGACCGGCGATGCTTGGCCTTGGCAAGTGCCGACGCCGCATCCCCCTGTTTCATCACATGGGGTGGTGCGACAAAAAGCTGCTTTTCAAGCGCTTCATCCACCGACAGAACCGCAGGCAATTCTTCGTATTCGATATCCGCCAGTTTGGCGGCGGCACGCGCCTGCGCGCGGGTTTCGGCCGCCACACAAAACACCGGCTGACCATAAAACTGCACCAATCCGTCGGGCAAAACCGGCTCATCATGGGTATGGGCCGGGGACACGTCATTAACACCGGGCACATCATCGGCGGTCAAAACGCACACCACACCGGGTGCTGAACGGACCTTGGACAGATCCATTTTGGTGATTTTGCCATGCGCGATGGTCGCCGCACCGGGGGCCAGATGCAGCGTGCCGAATGGCTCGATAATGTCATCGATATAAACCGCTTCGCCCGCCACATGTTTCGGGCCGCTATCATGCTTGGACGCGGTACGCACCCCACCCGACAAACCGGCAGTCGGAGCAATAAGGTCTTCGGCTTGGCTGTTTGCAGATGGGTCAGACATGTGCAGCCTCCTTACCGACAAGGCGGGTGGCAATATCGGGCGCGCTGGTTTCGATAAACAGCTTGGTCAAAAGGTTCTGCGCGACCAGCATGCGGTATTCCTTCGATGCCCGCATATCGGTCATCGGCGCAAAATCACTGGCAAGGGCAAGCTGTGCCGCACTGAGGCTGGCCTCATTCCAGTCCTGCCCGATCAAGGCCGCCTCGCATTTCTTGGCCCGCATCGGGGTCCCGGCCATACCGCCAAACGCGGCACGGAATTCCGCCACCTTGCCATCCGCAATCCGGATCGCAAAGGCCCCCAGAACCGCCGTGATATCCTGATCAAACCGTTTGGAAATTTTATAGGCCTTAAATGTCATGCCCGATGCCGGTTTGGGCACGATCACGCTTTGTACAAACTCGCCGGGCATCCGGTCCTGTTTGCCATAACTGACAAAAAATTCTTCCAATGGCACGTCGCGCGTTACATCGCCCATGCGAAGGACAATTTTCGCCCCCAGCGCAATCAGGGCCGGCGGCATGTCACCAATCGGTGATCCGTTGGCGATATTACCACCGACAGTTCCGGCATTGCGGATTTGCCGCGATCCAATGCGACGGATCAACTCACCCACATCGGCCGCCACCCGCCCCAGCGCATCATGTGCGCGGCTATAGGTCACACCGGCCCCGATGGTCACGGCCGTCTCGGTTTCACTCACCGATTTCAGATCAGAAACGTCACCAATGTAAATGATCGGATCAAGCCGTTTGAGCATCTTGGTCACCCAAAGCCCAACATCGGTTCCGCCCGCCAGTACGGTTGCGTGCGGATGGGCTACCAAAAGGGCCGCCAGCTCATCAGATGTGCGCGGCGCGTAATAGCGGCCAGCAGCATGTTCCACCGCCAAAGTCCCGGCACCCTTGACCATATCACTCAGGCGGGTCGCAAGATCAGTCCGGCGTTTTTGTTCAGTTGTATCATTGGCGGCAACACCGCCAGCATTCCGCGCCGCCTCAATAATAGGGCCATAACCAGTACACCGGCACAGGTTACCGGCCAGCGCATCATTGATCGCCCCGCGATCCTCCTCGCCACCATCCAGCCACAGCTGATACAGGCTCATGACAAAACCGGGTGTGCAGAAACCACATTGCGATCCATGGGTCTCGACCATCGCCTGCTGCACCGGATGCAGGCTGCCGTCCTTGGATTTCAGGTGCTCGACCGTCAAAAGCTGTTTGCCATCAAGGGTCGGGACAAACTGGATACAGGCATTCACCGTGCGATAGGCCATGCCCCCATCGCCATTTGGCTCACCAATAATGACGGTGCAGGCCCCGCAATCCCCCTCCGCACAGCCTTCTTTCGTACCTGATTTGCGTTCTTCAAGACGCAGGTAATCAAGAACCGTCATCTGCGGATCAATGTTGCGCAGGCTGCGTTCTTCGTCTCCCAAAAGGAAACGGATGTCAGGGCGCATAGTGATGTCGGTGTGTTGCGTCATGCTCGGCCTCAGCTTCCGCGATAGGTCGAATAGCCGAATGGCGACAGCAAAAGCGGCACATGATAGTGCGACTGCCCGTCTGAAATGCCAAACCGGATGACAACCTGATCAAGGAACTTCGGGTCAGGAAGCTCTGTCCCACAGGCGTCAAAATAATCGCCCGCATGGAAAACCATCTGATACTTACCGGGCTTGAATGAGGCCCCGTCGAGCATCGGTGCATCGGTCCGACCATCAACATTGGTCACCGCCTCGGCAACAAGGTCATCATGGCCATTGCCAAAACGATGCAGCTCGATCCGGATACCACCCGCCGGGCAGCCTTTTGCCGTGTCGAGTACATGCGTCGTCAGTCGTCCCATGGCGGGCCTCCCTCTCTCAAACTCTTATATGGTGGTCGATCGCTTCTCCCCAGGTCGGCATTCTATTTGGTGATTTTGTGCCGTACCAATTTTGAGCGATGTTCTTTTAAGCCCGTCTCGTTTAGGGCAATTTTAAAAAGGGTCGCATTACGACCCGTTCTCGGAAAGAGGCGATAAAGTGAAACTATATCAATAATTCTTTGAAAAACGAATTCCGTCACTTCGTGCAGAATGGTACGAAACAATGGTCAAAAGCCCAAGGGCCATGACATAACGACCACAAAAACGTGGCAAACTGCTGATCCCGTCCAGGAACATTATCAAAGTCGTCTTGATAGTGCGGCGCTACAGCAACGGAGTTCTTCCTTGCTGCACTGCGACCTATGGTTAATGCTATACCCATAGATGCTACACCAAACATCCCGGCAGACAAAGCAAGGGATACTAAAGAAGGCAGGAGAGGCAGAAATGAGCGACCAGAATTATGCGCGCGATCTGATTGGCTATGGCGATACCCCGCCCAAGGCCAACTGGCCAAATAAGGCCCGCGTCGCGGTTCAGTTCGTCCTGAACTATGAGGAAGGTGGCGAAAACTGCATCCTGCATGGCGATAAGGCATCCGAGGCGTTTCTGTCGGAAATCGTTGGCGCGGACATGCGCGAAGGTGTCCGCCACATGAGCATGGAGTCGATCTATGAATATGGATCGCGTGTTGGTGTCTGGCGCATTTTAAACCTGTTTCGCGAACGCCAAATCCCGATCACGGTCTTTGCCGTTGCCATGGCGCTGGCGCGCAATCCCAAGGTTGGCGAAACCGCAATGAAGGACGGGCATGAGATTTGCTCGCACGGCTATCGCTGGATTGATTACCAATATCTGTCCGAAGACGTCGAACGCGACCATCTTCACAAGGCGATTGAGATTATCAAAGGCATCACCGGCGAACGCCCGCTGGGGTGGTACACCGGGCGCACCAGCCCCAATACACGCCGCTTGGTCGCCGAAGAGGGCGGGTTCCTCTATGATGCCGATGATTACAGCGATGAACTGCCGTTCTGGAGCACCCAGACCGAAACCCCGCATCTGATCGTGCCTTACACGCTTGATGCTAATGACATGCGCTTTGCCGCCATGCAGGGGTTTAATTCCGGCGAACAGTATTTCCAGTACCTCAAAGACAGCTTTGACACGCTGTATGAAGAAGGGGCTGAAACGCCGCGCATGCTGTCCATCGGGTTGCATTGCCGCTTGGTTGGTCGTCCCGGCCGTTTTGCGGCGCTCAAACGCTTTGTCGATTATGTCCAAAGCCACGACAATGTCTGGTTTGCACGCCGCATTGATATCGCACGCCATTGGCGCAAACATCATCCGTTTGGCGGCTAAGAAAACAAAAAAAGTAAAGGTCATCATGACAAATACCGCACCATCGCTTTTTGAAACCCGCCCGCCCAGCACATTGGCCGAAAGCGCCTTTGTCTCGCGCTATGGCTGGGTCTATGAACACTCGCCGTGGGTCGCCCATAAATTGTATGAGCGCGGCATTAGCAGCGCGCTTGACACCCCCACAGCCCTTGCCGATGCGATGGCTGCCGTGGTCAATGGCGCGGTTGATGCCGATAAGCTATCCTTGCTGCGCGCTCATCCCGATCTGGCTGGAAAACTGGCCTTGGCCGATTTGACCGCCTCATCACAAAGCGAGCAAAAGGGGGCCGGGCTTGATCAATGCAGTGCGGATGAACTTGCCCGCTTTACCGAGCTTAATGACACCTATAAGCAAAAATTCGGCTTCCCGTTTATCTTTGCCGTAAAGGGTTTTGACCGCGCTGATATTCTGAGCGCCTTTGAACGGCGGGTAAAAAACGATGCCGAGGCCGAGTTTAACGAGGCCATTGGTCAGGTCCATCGCATCGCCAAGCTGCGGCTTGAAGATCTGTAACCATCAAAACTTCCGCGCCACAATGCTCGGACCGAATAACAAACGATAAAATCAGGAATGAACTGTTATGAGCCATACTGAAAACCATGATGCACCGGAATTTACACGGCGCTTTGTTAATCTGGCCGATGAACGTCTGGGCGCAGAAGCCATTTTCGCGACCGATGATTTCTTTGCTGATAAACAACGCATGCTGCAATCGGGCGACGCCATTTTCTATCCCGACCGATATGACGATAACGGCAAATGGATGGATGGCTGGGAAAGCCGCCGCAAACGGGTCGAAGGCCATGATTACTGCGTTGTACGGCTGGCAACATCGGGCCGCATTCACGGGGTGGATATCGACACCAGCCACTTTACCGGCAACTTCCCGCCTGCGGGCTCACTCGAAGGCTGCTATTGCCCGGCGGGTGATCCGGGTGACGATGCCACATGGAGTGAAATCGTAGCCCCCATGGGCCTTGGCGCCAGCGCGCATCACTATGCCGATGTAACATCAGACGCCATTTACACCCATGTCCGCCTGCACATCTATCCCGATGGTGGGGTGGCGCGCCTGCGCGTTTATGGCCGCCCGAACCGCGACTGGACCGACATGGCTGCCCGCGGCGAACAGGTTGATCTGGCCTCCATGATCAATGGTGGGGTTGTCGTTGGCTGGTCTGATTCCCATTACGGCAACCCGAATGCCATTCTCGCCCCCGGTCGTGGGGTTAATATGGGCGATGGGTGGGAAACCCGCCGCCGACGTGAACCGGGCAATGAATGGCTGATCATTGAGTTGGGCAATCCGGGCGAGATTGAAAAAATCATCGTCGATACCTGCCACTTTAAGGGCAACTATCCTGACCGCGTTTCCATTCAGGGCGCATATGTGGATGGAGAAAAGGACAAGTCGCTCACCGCACGTTCGATGTTCTGGTCGACCATCCTGCCCGAAAGCAAAATGCAGGCCGATCATATCCACGAATTTGATGCATCGGCCCTGACCATCAGTGGCCCGGTCACGCATTTGCGGGTCAATTCGATCCCCGATGGCGGTATTAGCCGTTTGCGCATTCTTGGCAAACCGACCAGCAAATAGGGCGGATGCATGTCGATGAAACTTAAAGTCGAACCGCTCACCGCGGATGACTTCGCCCCATTTGGCGAGGTCATCTCAACCGCGACCGCGCGCGACACTTACAAAATCAATCTGGGCACCACCACCCGTTTTCACGACATCTCGCGCGTCGATGTCGGGGATCAGGGTGGTGCTCCGATCATCAGCATCTTTCGCGGCACGCCACGCACCAAGCCGATTGAAATCAAAATGATGGAACGTCACCCGCTCGGCTCACAGGCCTTCATGCCACTTGCCGGGCAAAAGTTCCTGATCGTGGTGGCATCGGGCACGGATACCCCGACACCAGACACCCTACGTGCGTTTATCTCGGACGGCACCCAAGGTGTCACCTACGCCAAAAACGTCTGGCATCATCCGCTGTTGGTCCTTGAACCCGACAGTGATTTCCTAATCGTTGATCGCAGTGGACCGGGGGAAAACCTCAACGAAGTCGACCTGCCGCTGGTTGATGGCGCGGTTATTACGCTCGATTGGGTGTAATGCATATCTTTGCGGCCCGCCGGTCACTTACAGCATGGCGCATAAATACAAACGATGATATCCGCCATCATCACGGGCAATCAGTTGATTTGCGATAACAAGTCCGGGTTCGTTACAAGGTTTCGCACACCATGGGCGTGATCTTCCTTGAACGGGTTATCTTTTAACCACGCATCGACCGATACGATGTTTAACTTAACGACATCGGGACGCACACTCCAGGTCACCTGAAACGGCGAACCTTTTTCGTTATAGCCTGGACCCGTTGTCGATCCCCCATACACAACCGGCTCACCCAGATCGGCTGGCAGGTTGGGCACTTGGTTCAACCCGTTGATCTCTTCGATATGAGCCATCTTGGTGAAGTCTGCTCCACCCTGCGACACCAGAACGGCAACAACCGCCTCAACGCGAAGCTGCGGATTACCTGTCGCATCGCTCAGACAAGTGCCAAGGCCACTGCCAAGGGTCGCTTGCGCGGTCGAATATACGAAGTGAATTTCGATGGTATCGCCCGGCTCAAGGTCACCATGCTCGCTGGCACCGACTGTCATGCTAATGGGGGCAAGTTCGGCTTCAGCCAGCACACCATCGTACCTGAAACCAGTGCCATACCCGTGTCCATCACCATTGCCCGCAAAGGTCGTAAACAGGCCACCTTTGTGCTCGGCATTCTCATGGAAATGAATGTCACACAGTGCCATTTTATTCACGACCGGCGCCGTATTGAACGCACGATGGTTGGCACCGGCAGGCGCATTAATGTCACGCGGCGACTGCGGGCCATACCCCATGCCGTTAGTGGCAGCCGCCAAAGCACTGCGCTGCTCGGCAATGATCTGGTCCGAAACCGCATGTTCATCGGATGCCGCAAAGACACAAGAAGAAACAAACATGGCCGTAACGCTTGTCCCAAAGAACGTTTTAAGCATTTTCTTTCCCCAGAAAATAACGCCAAATTGGACGAGGATCGCGATACGCCCTCCTATTTATAACACCAAACCCGACGTCGCCGATTAAAAACCCGCGCACTCTTCTCTGAACAATGGCAACAGACAAAATCTCGCTGTCGATCAGAACGCCATCACAGTCAAAAATGATGTTGGAAATCATTGTGCCGGGGCTTGTTGACCATTCGATGCCCCGCCAAGATCAAGTGCGAGCAACCGTTTCTGGATGGTTTGTGACAGCACCGGGCTGGGATCGGCCTGCATTGCGCGTTGATAGGCCGCGCGCGCCATATCGGTTTTACCCATCGCAAGCGCGTTATCGGCAAAATGCGCAAGATGTTCGGCCGTCGGCATTGCCTTATTAACCGCAACAAACACGTCTTCGGCCTCGGCGTAGCGTTCCTGTTTATACAGGATCAAGCCATAGGTATCGAGTGCACCTGGATCATCAGGGGCCACTTGCAAGGCATTCTGGGAAAGGCGTTCGGCTTCCTTAAGGTTTTCACCGCGCACCGCATAATGGTAGGCAAGCCAGTTGGCCGCCCCCATATTGCCCTGACGGGCCGCCTGATAGGCTTCGGCGGTCATGGTATCGCGGTACGATGAAATCACCCCTTCGATGGTTTGCTGATCCAGCCCGTCCACCCATGTCAGCCCAACCCGCACCGCCTTGCAGCCCTGCGCGTTGGCCTGCTGGCACATGGCAACGGCTTCCTCGACCGCGCCCAGAACGGTGGCCGATGGACCCGCCGCATATTCCTTGCCCGCGTCATCACGCGACAGCGCCTTAAAATCAATCATCGCCCGGTATCGGTCATCGACCTTGGCCTGTGTCGGTGCCGCCATCATGTCCTGCGGTTCCCAGTTCGAACTGGTATCCCCACAGGCCGCAAGGCCAAGCAGCATGGCAACCGCCACAAACGGGCGCATGGATCGAATGTTAAGGGGACGAAAATCAGGCACGGCAGTCATTCCCTGTGTTGGTGAAAAAGCCAGACGCATCATAGCGCAAATCGGTTTTTCAGACATTAACAGCATGGTTTTTAGCGGGTTTGGCGCCAGTGTTGCCCACCGATCTTAAGGTCGGAATAGCGCGGCGCAATCACATCAACCGCCCCGGCTTCCAAATCGCGTTGCATCTGGGCCCGGTCTCTGTCGTTGGGATCAAGCTGCAAGGTCGCAACCGACACCCATTCACTGTCTTCGGCGGCATACCGATAGACCGGGGCATAATCTTCATCGATGAAAAACACGGCTTCTTCGCGGCCATCGCCATCAAGATCAATCAGCAAAATCGAACACAGGTTCGCCCCGGTATCATCGCGGCAAAACCGGCGATAAAATTCAAGTGGCCCGGTCAGAAGCTCATCAACAAGATCACTTGGCACTTTATGCGTTGCCGGAAAGATCGGAATGCGATCAGCCGCAATCATATCGCCCCGGTCATTGGGATTGCGGTCACGCAAAGCGGTCAGATCGGGCATGGCATCGGGATAGCTTGCCGTAAATTTGGCAATAGCCGCGATCCCAGGATCCCCCAATCGGGTGGCCATAAAGGACAGATCATTCAGCGTGCGGGTTGAGAGCTCAGAAGAGGATGCTTCGGCCCCAAGCTTCTCCGTCAGGCGGGCTTCCTGACTGCGGGCCGACATGGTCACAGGATCAAGCAACGGCAGATGCACGACAAAAGCCGTTACCGCCAGACAGATCCCGATATGACCAAATGTCTGGCGCAGGGCATTGGGGGTTGATTGGCGACGGCCAAAGGCCGCAACCGATAGCCAAATGGTCGCAAACAGCACAAACAGTGCTGCCCAAATGCCATAGGTCCGCGACGGGGTTAGGCCATAATCGGCCACCCGAAGCCAGATGGTATAGATCGCAATCGCGGCAAAAACCGGTGCCATCCACAAGGTCACCCGAAATATGCGATCACCAATCTTGCCAAACAGGGTCGATGCCTCACCGGCCTGAACCGCCCCAAACAGCAAATAACTAAGCCCCGCGGCGGCGGCCATCACCGTCCACCAAACACCAAAGTCCTGCGCAATCAGGATTTCCCAGCCGCCCAAAATGGCAACAGCCAAAAACACCAACAGCCCACAAGCCTGAATGGGGTAGAGCACGCGAAACATCACACCGATCACTTGACGCACCGGGATCAAAAGATTGGCTTTTTCCTGCGCAATCAAAACACCCGTCGCAAACGCAACCCCCGACAGGGGGGCACCAATATATCCTTCGGCAATGAAGTCCCAAATTTGGTCAAGCCCGACCAGCTCAAGCAGGGCGGTCAGCGCATATAAAAGCGGCCAAAGAATACCAATCGCCAAAAGCCCGAAGGCCAGCGAAAGCTTGATCGACCAGATTTCCGGTACCAAAGCTCCACGGTCGCGATGGTTTGGCAAAACCGTTGTTTGCGGGCGGGCCCATATCCGCCAGACCGCCACCGCAATACCAACCCAAATCGCCTGACAGACCAAAAGCCCGGTTGTTGGAATATCGGTCACAAAATCAAACCCGACAAACACCTGAAAGCTTAAAACCTGAAGGGCCGCAAGAACCGAAACGCCAAGGGTAAAAAGCACATCATCGCGCAGATTGCGCACGCCAACCGCAAACCAGCTACAAAAGGCAAGGCTTGCGACAAATGTCATCAGACTTGTCAGGGCGTATTCATCCAACGGCGCGTAACTGCTCAGATACCAGAACGCCAATCCATATGCCGCTCCGCTCAGCGGAAACATCCAGTGCCTATTGTTCATTGATGTACTCATGCTTGTGCCCAAATGCGGTCTTATCGCCGCGAAGTTTGCATTAGAACAGAAAAAGCCGCCAGGATCATCAGATCACTGGCGGCTTTAACATGTTGGCGTAAAACGCCTATTTCAGGGCAACCCGATGCGCAATTATGCGCGGCGTTCTGCAATCATCTTTTTGATTTCAGTAATCGCAAGCGACGGGTTCAGGCCTTTCGGGCAGGTATTGGTGCAGTTCATGATCGTGTGGCAACGATACAGGCGGAACGGATCTTCGAGTGCATCAAGACGTTCACCGGTATATTCGTCACGCGAGTCTGCCAACCAGCGATACGCCTGAAGCAAAACGGCCGGGCCGAGGAATCGGTCGGAGTTCCACCAATAAGACGGGCACGCGGTCGAGCACGAGAAGCACAAAATGCATTCCCACAACCCATCAAGCTGGGCACGTTCTTCACGCGACTGCAAACGCTCCCCATCCGGCGGTGTCGGGCTGTCGGCCTTAAGCCACGGCTCGATCGAGGCCAGCTGCGCATAGGGCTGCGACAGGTCAGGCACCAAATCCTTCACCACCGGCATATGCGGCAGCGGATAGATTTTGACCTCACCCTTGATGTCATCAATTGGCTTAAGACACGCAAGCGTATTGCGGCCATCAATGTTCATCGCGCACGAACCGCAAATGCCTTCACGGCATGAACGGCGGAATGTCAGGGTCGCATCGATCTCGTTTTTAATCTTGATCAGCGCATCGAGCACCATCGGGCCACACTTATCGAGATCAATATCGTAAGTGTCGGTCCGCGGGTTGTCGCCGCTGTCAGGATCAAAACGATAGATCTTGAAGCTACGTGTGTTCTTCGCGTCAGCCGGAGCAGAGAACGACTTGCCCTCTTTAACGACCGAATTGGCGGGAAGATTGAATTCTACCATCTCTCAAATCCTCTCTTGCCGCGCCTTAATAGACGCGCTCTTTCGGCTCGATGTATGACACTTCGTCGGTCAGGGTGAAGTTGTTAACCGGACGATACGTCAGATCAACAGCATACCCCTTGGCGTCATCCACCTTGGCAATGGTGTGCTTCATCCAGACTTCGTCATCACGTTTTGGATAATCTTCGTGGGCATGTGCCCCACGTGATTCGTGACGCGCTTCTGCCGAATTCATTGTCGCTGCGGCACAGGTCATCAAGTTCTCAAGTTCGAGAGTCTCGACCAGGTCCGAGTTCCAGATAAGGGATCGATCCGAAACGCCAACATCGGGAAGTGTTTTGGCGGTTTCAGACAATTTGTCCTTACCTTCTTTCAGGATTTCAGCCGTCCGGAACACGCCGCAGTTACCCTGCATGACGCGCTGCATTTCCAAACGGATATCTGCCGTCGGACGCGAACCTTTTGCCCAGCGCAGACGATCAAAACGTGCAATCGCTTCGTCGCCGTCGGTGGTTTTAAGTTCCTTGAACGATGATTTCGGATCAACCACTTCGGCGGCATGCATGCCACATGCACGGCCAAACACCACCAGATCAAGCAGCGAGTTGGTACCCAAACGGTTTGCACCGTGGACCGACACACAGGCGGCTTCGCCTGCGGCCATCAGGCCCTTAACAATTGCGTTGGGGTCTTTGGCGGTTGGGCGCAGAACTTCGCCCTTATAGTTGGTCGGAATGCCGCCCATGTTGTAATGGACCGTCGGAAGAACCGGGATCGGTTCCTTGGTCGCATCAACACCGGCAAAGATTTTTGCGGTTTCGGTAATGCCCGGCAGACGTTCCCACAGCACTTCCGAACCAAGATGTTCAAGATGCAGGTGGATATATTCGCCGTGCTCGCCAACACCACGACCATCGCGGATTTCCTGTGACATGCCACGCGACACAACGTCACGCGATGCAAGGTCCTTAACAGTCGGCGCATAACGTTCCATGAAACGTTCGCCTTCGGAGTTGGTCAGATACCCGCCTTCGCCGCGCGCACCCTCGGTAATCAGGCAACCCGAACCGTAAATGCCGGTCGGGTGGAACTGAACAAATTCCATGTCCTGCAAACCAAGCCCCGCACGGGCCACCATGCCATGACCGTCACCGGTACAGGTATGGGCCGAGGTGCAGCTAAAGAATGCACGGCCATAACCGCCCGATGCCAGAATGACCATCTTGGCGTTGAAACGGTGCATTTCACCGCTATCAAGGTCCCATGCCACCAACCCGCGGCACGTGCCGTCATCATCCATGATAAGATCAAGGGCGATATATTCGACAAAGAACTCGGCTTTATGCTTCAGGCACTGTTGATACAGGGTATGGAGCATCGCGTGACCGGTACGGTCAGCCGCGGCACAGGCCCGTTCAACCGGCGCCTTACCGTGATCACGGGTGTGACCACCAAACGGGCGCTGGTAGATTTTGCCATCTTCGGTGCGCGAAAACGGCATGCCGTAATGTTCAAGTTCATGAACAGCCGGCACCGCATTGCGGCACATATATTCGATTGCGTCCTGATCACCCAGCCAGTCTGACCCCTTGACGGTGTCATACATATGCCACTGCCAGTGATCTTCGGACATGTTGCCAAGCGACGCACCAATGCCACCCTGTGCCGCAACAGTGTGCGAACGGGTCGGGAAGACCTTGGTGATACATGCGGTTTTAAGCCCGGCCTCAACCGTACCCAGCGTCGCGCGAAGTCCCGCGCCGCCCGCACCCATAACAACAACGTCGTAGTTATGGTCGATGATTTTATAAGATTCACTCATTGGCTCAGGCTCCGGCAAAAACGATACGCAAGACCGATACAATGGCAGCAACGGACAGGAATGCCGCCACAGCCTTGATCAGCATCAACGAAATCATTTCTGCTTTACGGTTATGCACATAATCTTCGATCACGACTTGCAGGCCGTGCGTGGTGTGCACAGCAACGCTGACAATCATCAGGATCATCATCGTCGAATGGAAGTACGAGCTCAACCACGCATGGACCGCGTCATAGTTGGCTGTATGTCCGGCAAGAATCGAAATTATGAACCAGATGCCGAGCGGAAGGTTCGCCATCGCTGTAACGCGCTGGGTCCACCAGTGCGATGCGCCACTTTTGGCAGAACCAAGACCGCGCACACGGCCAAGATCGGATTGCATCTTCATGACAAGTTTGTCCCCTCTTGCCCGGCCTTAGGCCAGACCGATGATCCAGGTGATAATGGTCAGCACAACTGCCGCGCCAAGGACGATGGGGTTGCTTTTTGCGGCACCCTCATTCGACAGGCCGCGACCAGTGTCCCAGACAAGATGCCGGACACCGTTGCAAGCGTGGAAATAAAATGCCACCGTCCAACCGAACAGCAACAAAAGACCAAACCACGAGGTGAAAAATGCCTGATAGCCTTCAAAGGCATCACGGCCAGCGCCGGCACCAATCAGCCAGGACGCTAAAAATACGAAACCAACGGCAAGGCCGACACCCATCACGCGGAAAGTAATGGACATCACTGCTGCCATCGGAAGCCGGTACACCTGTAAATGCGGAGACAGCGGCCGATTGGCTTTGCTCATAACGGAATTGCCTCTTCTCAAAGTAGCTGGCGGGAAAGCAGGGTTTATTTACCCATGCGAGCCGTTTGAGTCAATCTGAACCCCTCTGTAAACCAAAGAAATCAGTGATCAAATCGGGTTTTAGCTTCCGTTTAACTACGTAGGTTGACCTCTCAGACACCGTAAACGACCCGCGGGAAGGGCCCAAAGTAAGACTCGGCGTCAAACTCCTGAAGTGCATACGGCATAACGTGGACTTAGCAATTGCACAATTAGACCTTCTTACGCAAGACAACAGCAATGCGATCAATGGCTAATATTCGTCAAAGATGAGGATGAATGTGCCTGTAATCAACCGTCGCCAAGCACCGCATTGAGATAATCTTTGGAAAAATCGGTCTGAATTTCACACCAGAGAAGTTTATGGTCCGACATTTGATGCTTGCGATAATATCGCCGGTAATAATTTTCCTTTTGATCGCGGGTGCGCAAATTACCGTCACTGTTGCGATCAAACGCCGTCCCCCACACGTGATCAAGGTAATGGTCGCTGTCCTCGTTGCGATAAATCACATCAAACATGCTAAACACGCCCGATCGCAGCAAACTGAACCGGTCATCGGCCAACCGGAACGCAATCTGGTCATAATGATGCTTTCCCGACAGGCTGGTCGGGGCGTTCTTGATCGCCTCGGGAATGACAAACCCGGCGCCTTCAAGCGCCTGCATGGTGTGATGTTCGGGCGACACAATGTTGAAATCACCCAGCAGGACAAAATTGGCGGCCTTGCCCTGCACCTTCTGTTCCTTGCTTTGACGTGCGGCAAGAAAATCGGCTATGCGGCGTATTTCTTCACGCCGATGCGCCATTTCCGGACTGGTTTCAGATGCATTGCCATAAAAGATATGTACCGTACACAGCTTGAATTTGAACCAGCCTGATTGAAAGGCGACGGAAAAAGGTGTCCGGGCAAACTGCACCCCACCCACGTCATGACCGACGGCCGTATTACCTGCATCATTGGCACGGCCCGGCTCGACGATCTTCTGCCCGGTCGGCAGGACAATTTCACCCGCCTCACGGCGAAACCAGACCTTGGATTTGCGAAAGGCAAAGGCAAGCCGTTCGCCATTGCCTTTGCTGCCTTCGGTGGTGTCGGTGACGATATAGTCCCAGCCACTGCCCAAATGATCGCGAAACAGCGTTTCAAGGGCCGCAAGGTTTTCATTCACTTCCTGAATCGCCACCAGATCAAAATGATCGATGATTTCGGCAATATACATCATCGACTCGGCCTCACGGGTATAAGCCCCGCCATTGCCAAAATGCATCAGGTTCCATGACGCCAGACGCAGGCTTTGTGTCTCGGCCTCCGCCCCGGCAAGAATGTCTGATTTCAAACGCTCCTTAAGCCGCAAAAGCGCACTGGCGACAAACCGACGATGGATCGGATTTTCAATATCGCGGATGGGTTTGACATTAGTCACGGCACCCTCACACTGCAATTTATGGTGAATGCATCATTCTACTCAATTCAACCATAAATGAAAGTTACAGTTTCAAAAGCAACCAAAGCGATTATCGGACACTGTAAACCTAGCGCGGAATGAGAACCGTATAATCAAAGTCCAAAAGAACATCTGCGTGATATTTGCCGTCCTCCGTCCGCAACGGAAAATCGCTTGCCCGGCGATCTCGCACGGCCACAAGCCGCAAACGAAGCGCGCCAAGGTCACGCCGACCGGGCAGTTCAAACTTATCCAAAACTTCTGACCAGGCAAAAACCGTATCCCCGGCAAAGGCCGGATTGGCATGTGCCCCGGCATTGATTGCGGCAATTTTAAACGCATTGCCCAACCCGTTAAACGACAAGGCGCGGGCCAGCGATATGATATGCCCGCCATAAATCAGCCGTTTGCCAAACCGCCCGGCACCGGCGGCAACCTGATCAAAATGCACCTTGGCTGTATTTTGATACAGCCGCGTTGCGATCTGATGTTCGGCTTCTTCAAGGGTCATGCCATCAATATGGTCGATCTTTTCCCCGACATAATAGTCATCCCAAAGATCGGGCGATCCTGAAAGTTCGGTATCATAATCGGACGCATCCAACCCAACGGGCACCTGAAGCGCCTCGGGCGAAACAACCGTTGGCAGCTCGGGTAAAACCGTTTCGGGGGCCGGCGCGGATTGGTCTTTTTTAACCACCATCACCCAGCGATTGTAATCAAGCACCATCTCGCCGCGCTGATTACGCCCGACGGTATTGACGTAAACAACCCCGGTTTTGCCGTTTGAATTTTGCTTGAGCCCCGTCACGGTCGATACTGAACTCACCGTATCACCGGGATAGACCGGCACACCAAAAACACCCCCGGCATATCCCAGATTTGCCACAGCATTTAACGACACATCGGGTACCGTTTTGCCAAACACCATGTGAAACGCCAACAGGTCATCGACGGGGGCGGATTTAAACCCGATCCGATGGGCATAAACGTCTGACGACTGCACGGCAAACCGCGGACCATACAGCCCGGTATAAAGGGCGACATCGCCCGATGTAATGGTGCGCGGCGTCGCGTGGCGGATTTCCTGCCCGATGCGGAAATCCTCAAAATAGTTCCCCAGATTGGTCTTTGACATTCGATGGCCTCCCTAAAGGCAAAACTCTGCAAACGTCCGGTTCAGTCGGATTTTATGTCTCTGTTATCCGAACCGGTGTCTTCGGTTGGCCGTTCAGGCCCCGTCCATTTCGCCGATCAAATCGGCCATGGTCACCAGTTTCTGGGCTGACACCACATGCAGGTTTTCAATCAGCTTGCCATCCACAACAACAACGCCCTTGCCCTCGGACGCGGCCTGCTCAAAGGCCGCAATGATCTTGCGCGCCCAGGCAACATCCGCCTCACTTGGCGCAAAGGCCGTATTGGCCGCGCCAATGGTTTTGGGATGAATAAGGGTTTTACCGTCAAAGCCCATCTCGCGGCCCTGCTGGCAGGATGCGGCAAATCCATCGTCATCGGACAGATCAAGATGCACACCATCCAAAATCGCCAAGCCAAAGGCCCGTGCCGCCAAAATACACAGACCAAGGCTTGTGATCATCGGCAAACGGTCCGGGGTATGGGCGCAATTTAAATCCTTCGCCAGATCAGATGTCCCCATAACAAACCCGCCAAGCTTGGGGTGGGCGCCTGCAATTTCCTTGGCACCCAGCATCGCAAGTGGCGTTTCCATCATGCACCAGATGCGCATGTCCTCATGCGCGCCTTCGCCCGCCATGATGTTTGCCACCTGACGCACGGTATCGGCACTTTCGACCTTGGGCAGCAAAATCGCATCGGCCGATGTTTTCGCCGCCGCAACAATATCGGCATGGCCCCACGGGGTATTAAGCCCATTGGTTCGGATTTGAATTTCACGTTTGCCATAGCCACCCTCGGCCAAGGCCGAGACAATCTGATCGCGTGCGCTATCCTTGGCATCAGGCGCAACCGCGTCTTCCAGATCAAGGATCAAACCATCTGCGGGCAGGCTCCGACCCTTTTCCAGCGCGCGGGCATTAGAGCCCGGCATATACAAAACAGACCGGCGCGGACGTGGGGCAGCAGCCATCAGACATCTCCCGTTTGATAATATTTGTTCAAAATTTACGTTTTATTTTTACGAAAATTACCCAAACTTGTTTTGCACCGCAAGTCACTTTTTGCGCTGCAGCAGCCTAAGACGACAATACCATCGAATAGTCGCAAACAACACTTGCTGACCGAAGGTCGGTGACGGTAAGAGTATTTAAGGGGACTAATACAGATTTTGGTTGAGTTTGGGGCTTTCATGAAATTTAAACCGGCAAAGGTACTGGTAGCATCGCTATGTGCGACCAGTCTGCTCAGTGGCTGCGTCACAAATGGCGGGAACGCTAACTTCTTAAGCACCACGCCCGGCGCCAACGGTGAATGCGACTACAACGAAGCTGCCTATGTGATCGGCGGGGCCGTTGTTGGCATTGGTCTTGGCCTTCTTCTTGGTGGAGACAACAAGGGGATTGCAACTGTTGCTGGCGGCGCGGCGGGCGGTGCACTGGGTAAAGGCTTGCAGTCATATCTGCAAAGCAGGTGCCAGGAACTTGCCGCAGTTCAAAAGCGCATGAAAGAAAGCGAACTCAACGTTCAGGCAATTACGGCCCCTGCCTCGGGAAGCTGGGTCAACCCCGATGACACCCAAAAGGAAGACGGCGAACAGGGAATCGCCGTAACCGTTTCAAATACAGCAATGTTTGAAACAGGCTCATCCAAACCGACAGTATCCGCAGCCGATGATTTGCAGGAGTTGGCAAAAACCTACGCAAATAAAAATCGTAAAGTCCTGATTGTTGGACATACCGACGCGACAGGGCCAGATGCCTTTAACCGAAAACTTTCGGAACAACGTGCCCGCGCGGTTGCCAAAATCTTCTCAAGCGCAGGCGTTTCAACAGCAGACCTTTATTACAAAGGTGCTGGCGCAGACCGACCGGTCGCGACCAACCAGACACCAGAAGGCCGTGCCATTAACCGCCGTGTCGAAGTTGTCGAACTTGAAACAGAAAAAGGCATCATCGCCTATGACAGCTTCGTAGAAAGCGACCCAAATTTACCTGCACGGGTCGCAGCATCTCTTGAAATACCCGAAACACCGCCCGCACCTCCGAAATCTCAGCCCACCCAGAAACCTTCTGATGAAGGGCAGGTTGCATCTAAAACCACGACCTCATCACCGACGCAGCTACCAAAGACATTAAAGGTTGGAAGCTCAATAGATTTCGGCGGTCAATCCATTGCGGACTATGACCAAAACCTTGCTGAGCAGATCGAAAAGAAAGAAAAAGACGATAGTTTCATCGCGTCTCTTTGGCCTATTTCCGATGCGCAAGCATCAAACGAAGACCCGATGCTTGGCACCACCTGCATCAACGACACCTATCGCCCTGTTGGCGAGGTTATGTCGCTTGATGATGACAAGCCAATCCATAGTACTTCGGACTATGTCCCGGGGCTTTATTCCACATCTTGGCACGACCAAGTGAATGGGCACCTTGTTGGTTTGACCCACGTTGCCGTCCTTAAAGACAGTGGCTTAACCAACAAACAACCCACCTTCTTTGTCTTCGAGAATTACCAAAAAGGCGATCAGGATCCAACTCTTAGCGCTTCGGCCTCTGCGCGATCTTATGCCGGCAAAAACGGCGTGATCTATCGGGTTTTTCTTGATGAAACAGTCTGGCCTGCCCGGTGCGTCGATGTCTTCTTCCCGAAAGGAAGCGCACAAGGCAAAACTGCCGACGCACGAATTTATTACGATAAAAACGAGCAAGTCTTCGCAAATGCGATGACTCTGAAAATTGCCAAAAGTACGGAACAATAATTCATGGATGAACTTTACGCATTCCTGCTGGCCTATCGCGCCATCATCGGGGCCGCCGTACTTACGGCCATATTCGTTATCCTCGTCATCACATGGTGGGATGAGGTAAAGCTCTTTTTCAAAAGCATGCTTTACAGCTTACCTTTGATTGGCAAAACGCGCCGACTGGCAAAAGACATGTCGGTCCGCAAAGATGGCTGGTTTGCATCAGAACGAACTCTCTGTGATGATTTTGCCGGTGACATTCGTCGCATTGCTGCCGATCCGGAAATGTACGATCGCTCCAAAAGCTATCTTGGCAAAGTTCAGGAACTCGGCCGGAATGAACTTGGCGTCTTTATGCGCATTCTTCTGATCGCAATGGTTTTCGTAGAGGCTCTTGGGTTCGCCTATGTTCTTGCTGGATACACAATTCCTGGCGCTAGCGAACAGTTGCAGGTTCAAGGGTCCTTCTTCATTGCCTTCCTGATTTCTTGTGTGTTGGTTTTCCTCACACACCAATCTGGTCAGGAACTTCACAAACGCGGCTTAATCAAGAAAGTCCGTACGTGGTGGATGCATGATACGGACGAAGACCGCGCCAATCTGTTGGGTCGCACAAACAAGGTTACACTTGAAAATGATCAGGTAGATGACAACGATCCTGCCTATATGCAGATCCTTCATCGTGTTGATACCAACGCCCATGTAACACCGGGAGCCCCGATTTGGACAATGATTGCGGCAATCGCAATCATTGGCGTTGCGGTTGGGGCAACCTATGTACGGTATGAAACGTATCAGCAGGAAAAAACGGCGGAAACAATTGGTGCCGCGGCCCCATCAAACAACTCTGTTTTCTCGCTTGGCGATTTATCTGACGACCTCCCAAATGTGCTCACCCAACCACAGGCCGACGCGGATCAACAGGCCGAGAACGAACAGGAAGGCGCGCGCGATGCCGCTAATCTGACGACCTATGCCATTTTGGCGACCCTTTTCATTCTTATTCAGATTATGGGTATTGGTATCGGTTACAAAACCGGCTTTGCCGGTAAGGAAAGTGCCACTGCACGCGGCATTATCCGCAATTTTCCAAGCCGAACCTCATACGAAGCCTGGTATGAACGTAAACGCGATGCGATTGCGCGCGTTGCCCAAAAGCATCTTTCTAATTTGCAGGTGCGGCTAACCGCAAATGCATCGGCAAACGGTGTCGACAAAACCCACCGCGAAGTCTTGATGGGTTCTGCGGATCGGACATTTATGGACCACCATGAACAATCCGAAAACAAGGCAGAAGTATCGCGCCAGAACGCCGACAAACGTAAACAGTCCTCTGTACATGCCGCCAAAGAAGAACGCACACCGACCGTTTCTGAACCAATCGCAGAAACCCGCGAGGAAATGGAAGCACGTATCCGCCAGGAACTGTTGAACGAAAAACAAGCCCGCGAAGAAAAGACCGAAACCGAAGAAGAAATGCGCGAGCGTATCCGCAAGGAAATGGGGGAGTGATGATAACTCTCCGTGATCCAAGGAAATAACGACAATGTTCAAACACACTTTTGCTGCTTTTGCGATTCTGCTGGGCTTCGTTCACAACTCGGCCCATGCCGCACCTGCGACAATAGGAAGTTGTTATGACACGGTAAAGCTGGGGGATATTACGCCCCCGGCTCTATCGCGTGATCTTTACGTTCTTGTTGATCAGACCATGGCTCTAGATGCAAAACTTCAAGAAGAATCGTATCAGAAAATTATCCAGTTCCTGATGCCCGGTGATTCCGTGCAGGTTATTGGATTTTCTGCAAATGCAGCGGGATACTATACTGAAATTATTCTACGCGGCGTCATTGATGCGCGCCTGCCCGAAGATACCCGCTACGCGATCTCGAAAAAGATCTTGCGCCAAGTCGATACCTGTCAAAAAAATCAAGACAGCCAAGTCAGAACCTATACCGGAAAGGCTCTTTTGCATGCCTTTTCCAATGCGACAACGGACCTTCCAAAAACAGAAATCCTGTCCAATCTTTCCAGTGTCTCAAAAAACATCATATCCCAATCAGACACACCCGAAAAATACATGCTGATCATCTCCGACATGATGGAGAATTCTGATCTTTTGTCGCTATACGGTGGGGGAAAGCTGGAAAACCTGAACCCTGTGCGTGAACTGGAAAAACTCGAAACGAAGGTAACCTTCGAGGATATGGATCAAACACAGGTTTATGTCGTTGGTGGCGGTTTCCTGAATGATGGGAAGTACCGTTCTTCTGTCGCGCTCAAATCTCTGGAAGATTTCTGGTCATTATATTTTGAGCGCTCAAACGCTGATCTGCGTCAGTTTGGAACCCCTTCGTTACTTGGTCAAATCGGGCAATAAAATGCGGGTTAGCCTAGGGTCAGGGCCGTAGGATAAAACACTGCGTCTCCTGCGTTTGTAAGAACAGTCACACTGGCACTGCGCCCCGCGACAAGGCGAACATCGTCTGGCACATCGTCAATCGCAATGCGCACCGGAACACGCTGGGCCAGACGCACCCAGCTAAAGGTCGGCTTGATGACGGCCAGACCGGCTGAGCTGCCTGACCGTTCGCTGTCCTGAATGCCGCCCGCAATGCTAACGACATGCCCGAACAGGGATCGATCCTCACCCATCAGGCGGATTTCGACCTGATCGTTAATGGCAATGCGCGGCAGTTTGTTTTCCTCAAAATACCCCGCGACATAGAACGAGGTGCTATCGACAAGGGCGGCCACCGCCGAACCGGCACCGACATAATTTCCCGGACGCAACGAAAAGTTGGTCACGATACCATCGACCGAGGCGACAACACGGGTCCGCTCAAGGTTCAGGCGCGCCAGATCAAGATCGGCCTGTGCCAATTCCATCGCCGCCTGCGCGGTTTGAAGGGTGGTCCCCACCTGTTCCTTTTTCTGGCGCGACACAACGTCGCTGTTAAGCCCTTTGTAGCGCTTGACTTCACGTGCGGCCTGATCGCGCGCAGCCACGGCACTTGAAAGTTTGGCCTGTGCCTGATCAACCGCAACCTGATAACGCGCCGGATCAAGCGTGAACAAAAGATCGCCCGCCTTGACCATCTGGTTGTCCTGAACGTTCACATCGCGCACCAACCCGGCAATATCCGGGGCCACCGACACGACATCGGCACTGACGCGGCCATCACGGGTCCAGGGTTCGTTCATGTAATAATCATAAAGATGGACACCACCGGCAACCGCCGCCCCCACCAGAACAAGCGTGAAACCAACACGCGCGATTTTTGCAAACAAGGATTTCATAACATCACCTATTGAATAAACAGGGCCGAAAGCCCGGTCAGGATCAGGACATAAAGCGCAAGGTCTGTCAGGGCGGGGTGCACGGTTATCTTGTAAAAACCGATCCGCGCCAGACCAACATGGGCGATTTTCAAACATCCCCATGCCGCCAGTGCCATCACCAGAAAGGCCGGTACAAACAGGCCATAAAGATTAAGGGTCGGATTGATCATGCTGTTTCTCCGATCAGGGCGACGGGCATAGTGCCGTTCTGCCCGTTTCGCGCAGTGGGTTCGTGGTAAAGGCCCAGATCGGGCGCGTCATCCTTTGATAAGGTTCGACGCAACGCCACGAGCGGGATTAACAATTTTTCACGCGCCGCCCCTTTGGGCATACCCATCACATCGCGCAGGATATGATCGACATCGCTTAGGATCACCGCATCCGGTGCGCGGGTGAAATCATCGAGCCGGGCTTCGAAATGCTGCGCGATATTTGCCAACAACCGATCAAGCTTTGTTGCCAAAGCCGGTTCTGCCACCATGCGCAACCGCCGCAGATCATAAAGAACCGACGCGATTGAGACTTCCGGCATCACCCGAAGGAACGTTTCATGGTGTTCTGGTGCCATCGCCAGACGCGGCAGGATCAAGCCCTGCCGATCCAAAAGACGGCGGATCATGATCATGCGGCCCAGCTTCAATTTGCCTTTGCCAATCGCGGCAATATCACGCCAGTTGGCCCGCACCAGACGACGAATGTGCCGGTCAACCGGCACCACCCGGACAAAGGCCGTGACAATGGCCGCCACACCAAACCCTGCCAGCGACGCAATCCCGCCGCCAATCACCCCGGCAACATTGCTGCTATAGGCCGTACCGACATTAAGGATCATCACAACATTGACCAGCATCGCCAACGCAAAGCCATAGGTTTGCGGCGACGTGATCAAAACGCCCAGCAAGATGAAATAGGGCGCAAATACCATCGCCAGAAGCGGAAACCCGTCAATACCGGGCAAAATGACAAGGCTGTAAATCAGCACCACACCCACCGCCATCGCGGTATAGCGGATAAAGCCCTTCAACGCCGGGACCGGGTTATCAAGGAACGACATGAGGCTTGCCCCGACGGCTGCCATCATGGCCGCGGTTGCCCCATTTGGCCACGCCGACATCATCCAGAAGCCGCACACCACCATGGTCGCGATGAACGCGGTCAGGCCACAGCGAAACGCCACCCCGTAATCACGGTGCAATGCCCGGTCACCGCCACTTTCCTGCCAGCGATCAATCACATCATCTGGCACGTCACCGGCGCGAATACCGGCCCACAGCGCATGACAGTCCTCATGAAAATCAAGCAACCGATGCAAACGATCACACAGGTTAAGCTGTAGTAACGCCGCCCAATCATCACCACCGCCAAGGGTCTTGACATATGCCGTAATGTCGCGATGCAGATCAGCGGTCTGTTTCGGGTCGTGATGCTGGGCAAGGATAAAGTCGGAAATCCGCCCCAGCAGAGCGGAAAGTGCGTCCGGCACCGCCCCGGTCTGCGCCTTAAGCGCGGTCAGACGATCATAGATGGCATAAAACACTGGCAACAATGCCGCCATTGCACTTTGCAAGGCCTGTAATTGACGGGTCCGTCCGGCAAACCGGGATTTTTCATATCCCAGATGCAACGCCAATCCATGTAGCTCACCAAGGTCGGCCGCAATCCGTGCGCGGTCATTCTGAATGGCACCACCATCACTTGCCGGGTCAAAACTTTGTGCCGCCAGCTTGGCAATATCGCCCATCCAGCCATCAACGCGCGTTGCAATCACCGGCCCGATATGGCGCGGCAGGATAATGTGACTGACCAGTGTGGCACAGACAATCCCCAGACTGATTTCCTGACAACGCGCAATTGCGGTGGCAAAAACATTGCCCGGATCGGTGACACAGGGAAAACCAACAATCGCGGCGGTATAGCCGGCCAGCATGAACACATAGCTGCGCGGGGTGCGATCAAGCCGCGACAAAAACAAACATCCCCCCACCCAAAGCGCCAATGCCATCGACAGCAGAACCGGCGCATTCACCAGATTGGGAACAAGCACCACAGCCGCAATCGCGCCAAACACGGTACCAAGAACACGATAAATCGCCTTTGACCCCAACACACCCGATAACGGATGGGCAACGATATACACGGTTGCCATCGCCCAGACCGGACGATCAAGGTCAAACATCAAGGCGATATAAAGGGCCAAGATCGACGCGCCAAAGGTCTTTAACGAAAAGATCCAGTCAGACGTCGTCGGGCGCAGGGCAAGAATGGATTGTAACATCACATCCCCCCGCCCTATTGCGCATCATCACGCGCAGCCAGCTTACCCAGCAACGCGTGCATGACATCAAGTGTGACATCAAGATGCTCTGGCGCGATATCGGCCGTAAGCTCCCCGCGCAATGTGCCAAGAATGACTTCAATCTCGGCGGCCTTGCTTTTACCGGCATCGGTCAGGGCAACCATTTTGGCCCGGCGGTCGGTCGGATCGCAGACCCGTGTGACCAGCCCGTCACGTTCAAGCGTATCAATCACCCGCACAAGCGACGGCCCCTCAACCCCGATTTCATCGGCAATCAGCCCCTGACGCACCGCACCGCCACCGCGATGCAGCACGATCAACGGCATGACCATGGTTTGGGAAAGACCCTGTGACTGAAGCGTGCGATTAACCTCGCGTTGCCAGCAACGGGCAACACGCATCAAGGCACTGCCAAGGGTCAGATATGCGGGCTCAACATCAATTTTTTCCATGCCCGAACATAGCATAGAAATTAGATAGGATTCTAACTATTAACAGACTATCTGTTATGCCCTGCCTGCATAGACCACCCCGGACGATGGAGAACACCCCACCTTATTCCGGCTTCCCAAAAATCCCGGTCATCAGCATACTGGTGACGGTCGGAACGTCGTTTAACGCCCGCCCGTTTGACAGAAACACCACCACGGTGTCCTGATCGGGGAACCATGAAAATTCGGCGGAATAACCAAAGTAAATCCCGTCATGCCCCCACACCGGGCCCCACGCACTATTGCCGATCACAAACCCATAGCCATAAGACCCGTCCCCGGCAAAAATCGTATCGCTGGTCGCGCGCTCAATCGCATTGGGGCCCAATAACACCCCGTTAACAAACAGTGCCCGGGCAAACTTCACCATGTCTTCGACCGTGGACATCACCCCGCCATCGGCAAGCTGATCACCCACATCATAATCGGTGACGTCTTCAAGCTGCCCGTCATCATCGGCATCATCAAACCCGCGCGCCAGAAGGTCCGGGCGCGGAAACCGGCCAAAGGATGTATTGCGCATTTCGGCGGGTTCAAAAATCCGGCGGTTAAACACCGCTTCAATAAGATCGCCCTCAACCGCCTCAATCATGATGCCCAGCAAGATGAAATTGCTGTTGGACGGGGCATAGGTCGAACCGGGCTCAAAATAGGCATCATGATCGGCAATCAGCGGCAGCAACTCAATATTGCGCCAGCCATGCTGCGGATCGCTGCCGACCAGTTGAAAGAAAAACTCCCCATCAAGATAATCGGGGATACCCGAACTGTTGCGCAAAAGATCACGGATGGTCGCCGTCTCGCTGTTGGCAATACGGCCCTTGTATTCCTCGGGCAGGAATTTACCGATTTTATCTGACAGATTGATGCGTTTTTCCGACGCCAGCTGCAAGGTCACCACAGATGTCATCATCTTGGTCAGCGACCCGATATAAAATTGCCGGTCGACCGTCATCGCCGTGTCGGGCTTGACCGAGGCATAGCCGCTCGCCGCCGTGCGCAGTGTCCCGTTGCCATAACCAATGCCAACAACCGCACCGGGCAACCCGGCATGATCGACATATTGCTTCAGGAAAATCTCAAGCGGATCGGCATCGGGTTGTGTCTCCCCTTTGGCAGTCTGCGCCATCGCCACGGTCGGACACAGCATCGCCGGAAACACATATGCCCCCAGCACCAGCACCGCAAAAACCCCAAAAACCCGATGCAGCTTTATCATACGCCCCATAATCTCGTTGCCCATTATCCAATGGCGACCATCTGCGCGGCCTTGCGAACCTGCCATTTTGTGGTGTTCATCGGTCGATCTGCTTGCACCAGGCCACCAGTGCAGCCCGCAATTCTTGCGTTTTAACCTGCACCGACGGATCGCCCGCATCATCATAGACCGGTGATATATCGGAAACCTCCATCCCCACATTGAGGATATGGGCATTCATCGCCATTTCCCAACCCGTTGATTTTCCCGAAATCACATCTTCCACCTTGGCCAGAACCTGTCCCGCCCAATCGGGCACAGCCTGAACATCAAAAACCAAAACAGCACAAATCTGATCATGCCCGGCGTTGCCGACAATCCGCCCCGGCCAGTCAGGCACAAAGGCCTCATTATCATTCGATGCGGTCATGGGTTTTGTCCTTAAAAACAGCCTGCTACGCACTTAACGCAGCGGAAAGGCCGTATTGATCCGACCGTCTTTGAGCAACCCCATCGCGATCAAAAACCGCGATTTTGGGGCCGCCCCGACACAGAATTTTGCATTTTCCCCGGTCAATCCGCCGTCCTCCGGCCGATTGGCCCCGCATTGCCACCAACCGGGCGATCCCGCCGGACAGGATTGGCGATGCTCAAATGCATACAGGATCGATGCCGTCACCTGTTCCATGCTGCACGCATCGGGAAACAGGCTGGAAAACTTTTGTGGATCATCCCCATTCGGATTGCGCAAGCGCACGGTCCCGGCATAAATCCCGTTGGCATTGGGGCTTTGCGTCACCTCAACCCCGGCCACCGTGGCCGGATTGATCGCATCTGGCCGGGCATGAAACCCGGTTGCCGATCCGTTGGACCGGATTTCACCGCAAAACACATGATCAAGGTTGATCGGAGGCGTGCTTTTGCTCCATGCCGGGTCTGCCGGGCAGGCCACCTGTGCGCGCGCCGGCAAGATCAGCACAAACAATCCAACAATGATGATAACGGCGAGACCCGTAATACCACCACCAATGCCCAACAGCCCCAAATTCCGGCGACCTGTCATGTCTCAGACCCGTCCTTAAAGCTGCGAAAACTCAAGCCCGATGCGAAGCGCCAGCACACTGGCCGGTTCAAACCGCATCGGTACACCGCCAATTTTCCCGCCGTGCCATTGCGCCTTGGTCAAAACAAACGCACCCAGCGGCAAGGCATGACTGCCCCGGAAATTAACCAATGCACGGATTTCCTTGGGCTTGCGGATCGCTTCATCACGCCACAGACAGTGATAGGCAAATAAGGGCGTGCCCGACCGGCGATCCAAGAACACAAATGGCACCTCATAATGCCCCCAGCGCGCGTAATAGAGGCTTTCCATGCCGACACTCGATGTCAAAAACTGCGTCTGGATCGCGGTTTCCGCCAACCGCGTGATTGTCGCACTGTCGGACGTCCGCGCGCCAATAAGCCCGGTGCGCAAACCCGGATGGATCAGATGGACCTTAAACGCCACCGCACGCTGGAACGGCTTGGCATCCTGATCAACACGTTCAAGACGGCGCACCAGCCACGCACTTTCAAGATATTCCAGATAACGGCGCAGCGTGTTTTTGGCGATATCAAGTTCCCGCGCCAGTGTCTCGATCGAAAATTCCGACCCGGTGTTATAGGCCAGAAGCGCAAACAACCGATGCAAATCCGACGGGCTTGATATCCCGTGCAATCCGGGCAAATCGGAATGAAGCGACCGGTGAATGGCGCGCGCTTCGCCGTTGCGGTCATGAAAACCGCCTTCGTTGATATAGGCCTCGAACATCTCGTTAAGCTCGATCAAGCCACCCGGCACATCGGACGTATAACGCCCGACATTTGGTGTTTCGGGTAAAACATCGCTGGGCGAAACGCCATTTTGTTCGAGATATTCGGCAAAACTGAACGGGGGTAAAAACAGGCTCTGGATATGTCCGGCACTGTCCGCACTTGGGGCCAGCGCACTGACCGCCACCACGCGCAACAGCGGATCCGCCACTAGCAATTGTGCCAATCGGTCTTCCCAATCACGTTGATAAGACACCTCGTCGACGAAAATCCACAATGGATGATCGGCCGAAATACCGCGCATCGAGCGCAGTAATTTGGGCAGGCGCGGCAGATCAATTTCCAAAAACAGCGGATGTTCGAGCGAGATATAGCAAACATGGCGGCGCGGCGTGTCGGCATTCAGCAAGCCTGCAATCGCCTGGCGCATCATCACGGTTTTACCCACCCCGCGCGGCCCGGTCAGGACAACCGCCTTTTGCCCGTCATGCTTTTCAATTGCCGCCCAGAACCGCTTGAAAAACGCGCGCTGCGGCAAATCATGGACCAGATCGTCCGTCACCCCGTCCCACCACGGGTTATCTTGCATCAAACGGTGCAGAAAATCCTGCTCACCGGGATGTTCGATCATGGTTGCCATCGTCACCTACCCCAAATATTCCGCCGCCCATCGCGTGTCTTTGGCGATAATGCCGGGGAAAACCTTTAAATTAGGTATAGTGATAAACGCTATTTGGCAATTATTTCGCAATTCCCTGCAAACAAAAGAAAAACCGGACCCGCAAAGCAGATCCGGCAAAAAGGCTGGTGGCGATTTCACATTGCAGACGCAAGGGGGATCGGTTGCAAGGGAAATCGGGGATTTGAAATCGCCACCCGTATCGCGTTCGTCGCGTTACGCTTTATCGTTGGGGGAGGAAGGATCGTTTTTCGGATCCTTTGAATGTGCATCATCACCAGACGTTGCATCATCCTTTTTCATTTTTTCAAGTTCGGACGCCAACCGGTAATCGCCAGAAGCAACAAACCCCTCCATCGAGCCGGTCCGGCTTTCAAGATCGTCAAACTTCTCACGCAGCTCTTCCATCCACGGCTCTTCAAAATCAACACCCATGGTGGGGCGATCTTCCGGTGCCGTGCTGCTTGATGTCGTGCGGGTTGCTGTGGCGTCATGGCGCGCTTGATGTGACGCATTGCCACGCGATGCGCCGCCAAACTTGCCGCGCAATCCATCAAACCATGACGGATGATGGACAAACGCCCATGCAATGCCAAACAGCATCACACCCACCGGAAAACTGAACACAAGGATCAGGATAAAGGCAATCAGAACGCCTTTACGTGGAATGCCAAAGCTTTCCGCAATCCCGCGCGTAGTGCGACCAATCACACCGTGACATTTCTCGCCGTTCTGGTCACGCTTGCGCGCACGGCATCCGCCGTGATCGCGCCTTTTGTGACCACACCGATACCCACCGCCATCAGCAGTCGCTTGCTGGGCACTCATATCCTGTTCCTCCATTCGACAACCTCGGCATCCAACAGGCGTTCAAGTGTTTCGACACGGCCTTCAAGACGTTCGGCCCGTTTTTTCAAACCCGCCACGAGTTCCTTTTCGTGCGCGGCTTGCTCCGGGCTTTGTGCGCGCTGTGCCGTCTTCATCCGCTTCCAGACCGTTATATAGTGAAACACAACCCAGACCGGGCCAACAACGGTAATAAATACGATAAGAGGTACAGCAAACGCCCACATGTCTGTCAGCTCATTCCTTGTTCAGGTTTATACCAAGGAGTAGTGATAATGATCCATAGAGACACATTCTCCCGGTCCCCGGCCAGAAGCAGTTCGCGCGGCGATGCGGTGCATCGGAAGCGAAATGCGACGCAGTCCGGGGGCCGGGAGAATGTGCCGTTCCGGTCGCGCAAACACACCATCGGCGGGCGTCAGTAAACCTTGACGATGAACGTCATCGCCTGCGGTTTGCTTCCTACCCGATGGCACGTTTGCGCGATCTCTATGGGTCATCATCATTACTCCTTGGTATTACGTGTCGAAACCCTCGGCACGCTGATTATTTGTCTTTCTTGACGTTCTTCACGCGCGATTTAAGCTCCTTGAGATCATCTTCAATCCCAATTTCGCCCTCAAGGTCTTCAAACTGTTCTTCAAGGCTCTGCCCGCGACCAAGGTCCCAGGAATCCGCGCCTGCTTCAAGCTCGTCAATCCGGCGCTCCATCTGCTCATAGCGCAGAAGTGCGTCATCAATCTGACCCGAATGGATCTTTTCACGCATTTTGACACGCTTTTCAGCGGTCTGCATACGGATTTCCACCGCGCGCTGCTTGCCCTTGGCTTCATTAAGCTTGTTCTGCAACTTGTTCAGATCCTCGTCGAACTTGCCAAGGGTCTCTTCAATCACTTCAAGCTCGCGCTCAAGCACAAGGCTCTGATCGGCCAACCGGCGGCGCGCCATCAGCGCACCCTTGGCCAGATCATCACGGCCCTTGGACACGGCAAATTCCGCCTTGGTGTCCCACTCGACCTGACCGTCGTGCAGCTTTTTAAGCTTACGCTCGACTTCTTTCTTGTCGGCAATCGCCTTGACCGCACTGGAGCGCACTTCAACCAAAGTGTCTTCCATTTCCTGGATCATCAACCGCACCATTTTTTCCGGATCTTCGGCACGATCCAGAAGCGAGTTGATGTTGGCATTTACGATATCGGACAAACGCGAAAACACGCCCATTGTCAGATCTCCTTCATTCATCGGGGGACGCAAAAATTCTATTCTCTCTATTTCAAATGCCATGCCAGTTTTAACTATCTATATTTTTCAACGCCTTGAACAATCATCAGACTATTAAATTAACTTTTATCGCGACATTAATTTCGATTTTCGATATCGTTTTTCGCGAAATGGATAGTTTGCAACCGATATTGGGCGAAGACCCCATTTTTCTGGCCGCGCTTGAGCATGTCTCACGTCTGGCTCCGATTGAACGCCCGTGTCTGGTGATTGGCGAACGCGGATCGGGTAAGGAGCTGATTGCTGCGCGCCTGCATTACCTGTCGCGCCGCTGGGGCGGGCCACTGGTTAAGGTCAATTGCGCCGCCCTTTCTGAAACCCTGCTTGATACCGAGCTGTTTGGCCACGAAGCCGGGGCCTTTACCGGGGCGGCCCGCCGCCATATTGGCCGGTTTGAACGCGCGCATGGCGGCACCATCATCTTGGACGAAATCGCCACCGCCAGCCCGGTGGTACAGGAAAAGCTGCTGCGCGTTGTCGAATATGGCGAGATTGAACGGGTTGGCGGCTCCGAGGTGATCGAAATCGACACCCGCGTCATTGGTGTGACAAATGAAAACCTGCGCGAACTGGCCAAAACCGGCAAGTTCCGCGCTGACTTACTCGACCGCCTCGCCTTTGACGTCGTTGCCGTGCCGCCGCTGCGCCAAAGGTCTGATGATATCCTGCCCCTTGCAGAACAGTTCGCGCTGGAAATGACCAAACGTCTGGGACGACAGGTTTTTGCGGGCTTCACCCCGACGGCGGCCCGCCAACTGCTCGGCCACGCTTGGCCCGGCAATGTCCGCGAATTACGCAACGCGGTCGAACGCAGCCTCTATCTCTCCGGAAACGACGAAGCCCCGCTTGGTCATATCGTGCTCGACCCGTTCGAAGGCATCTGGACCGAAACCGACCATGCCGGACCACCGGCAGCAACAAGCGCCCCCGACGCCCCAACTCCAAGCAGCACAACAGACTTCAAATCCCAGGTCGCCGAGTTTGAAATCAACCTGCTCAAACAGGCGCTGCGGGATCACGGAAACAACCAGACCGAAGCTGCCAAGGCGCTTGATCTGAATTATCATCAGTTTCGCCGGTTGCTCGACAAGCACAGCCTGTTACCGGGGAAATAAGCATGTATCAACCCCGGACTCCGAACTACGACAAATCCGATCCGATCAAACGTTGGCAGCTGCCCGACAGGGTCTTTTTTGCATGCGGCGCTTGTCACATTCTCGCCCATGCCTTTCTTGAACGCTATGCAAACACGGCAATGCAGCCATTCTGGTTCAAGCCATTTGATGGTTTCACCGGAAACCACATCGTTGTCATCTGGGGTGATTGGGCATTTGACTACCACGGCTACAGCAAACGCACCGTCCTGATCGATCATTATTTCAAACGCGCCCGGCAACGCTGGCCGGGCTGGGATGCAGAATTGCAGCCACTGCCCCGCGACGTGCTGGTCTCTGAAAACAAATCAAAGGAAATCAGCGGCCTTTGGTTGCGCGAACCCGACCAGTTTCTTCACAACGCCCTGCCCCGCGCCGAACGCTATCTTGATCGATTTGGCCCGCCACCAGACGCTTAATCGGCCAATGCCAACACGCTCTACACCCCAATCAAACGCGACAAGGTCAAAAGCGCAAAAAACAGCAATCCCCCAGCGCAGGTTAGATTAAGCACCCGCCAAATAACCGGCGACACATAATGCCGCGTCCAGCCGATGCCTGCGGCACAGACAAAACACCACAAAAACGACGACGCCATAAACCCGGCAATGAAGACAAAAAAGGCCAACCCATCCGGGTCTGCCGCCCCAAGTGCCGAGATTGTCCCGCCCAAGGCCGCCCAATAGGGGATATTCATCGGATTAGACAGTGAAAGCCCTGCCCCGGCGGCAAAGGCAGACTTTCGACTTTGCACACCCGACGACATCAAACAGGGCATCGGGCGAATAGCATCGCGCAGGCTTTGCCACGCCATCCATCCCAGCAACGCCGCCCCTAGAACGGCCATCGGCTGTGCGACCAAAGGCAGCGTAAAAATCGCCGCCGCCCCCAAAAGCCCCAACACAGCCCAAATCAGATCGCCAATCAACGAGCCGACCTGCACCGCAAAGGCCTGCGCAAACCCGCCGACCATGCCACGCCGAAGACTTTCGGCAAAAATCGCCCCGGGTGCTGCGTTAAACAAAAACCCCAGCGCAAAGGCCGATACAAACAATTCGATCATCCATGCCCCGCCAACAAAATGCCCTGTACCTTATGCACATGCATCTGCTTAGCGATTGGATGTTCTTGCTGTCAGTCGGCAAGCGACCGTGCAATGACCATCCGCTGAATGTCAGATGTGCCTTCGTAAATCTGGCAGACCCGGACATCACGATAAATGCGCTCGACCGGGAAGTCTTTAAGGTAGCCATAGCCGCCGTGAATTTGAATCGCCGCCGAGCACACCTCTTCGGCAATTTCAGAAGCAAACATCTTGGCCATACAGGCTTCGGTCAGGCACGGCTTGTGGTCGTCGCGCAGTTCGGCGGCGCGGTGCACCAGCAAACGGGCGGCATCGATTTTGGTCGCCATATCGGCCAAGCGAAACGCCACCGCCTGATGCTCCATAATCTTTTTGCCAAACGTCTCACGCTCATTGGCGTAATCACGTGCGGCTTCAAACGCGGCACGGGCCATGCCAACCGATTGCGCGGCAATCCCGATCCGCCCACCTTCAAGATTGGCCAGCGCGATTTTATAGCCCTGCCCTTCATTGCCCAGCATGTTTTCCGCAGGAACCCGGCATTCAACAAAGGTGATCTGGCAGGTGTCGGATGCATTTTGCCCCAGCTTTTCCTCGACCCGCGACACCACGTAACCCGGCGTGTCAGTTGGCACAATAAAGGCGGAAATCCCGCGTTTTCCTGCGTCCGGGTCCGTGACGGCAAAGACGATGGCAATATCGCCCTCACTGCCCGATGTGATGAATTGCTTGGACCCGTTGATCACCCAGTGATCGCCATCGCGCACTGCACGGGTTCGAAGGGCGCTGGCGTCTGATCCGGCTTGGGGCTCGGTCAGGCAGAAAGCGCCGATCTTTTCGCCCTGCGCCATGGGCACTAGGAATTTCTGCTTTTGATCTTCGGTACCAAATTTCAGGATCGGCATACAGCCGACTGAATTATGCACCGACATGATGGTCGATGTCGCCCCGTCACCTGCCGCGATTTCTTCGAGTGCGAGGGCATAGGCGACATGATCCATGCCCGCCCCGCCGTAACTATCTGGGACCAACATACCCAGAAATCCAAGCTCACCCAGACCGGCTATCGCCTCGGCCGGGAAGGTATGGTGAATATCCCATTTTGCGGCATTGGGTTTGAGTTCATTTTCGGCGAACTCGCGCGCGGTATCGCGCACCATGATCTGATGATCTTCCAACCGCATGGCGGCACGTACCCCTTTACTTGGGCGAAAGCACCGGCCATGCGATCAGATAAAAGCATTCAGCCGGGCCTAAAGCCCCTGAACAAATTCTTCTTTGGCATCATCATATTGCCAAAGAATGCCTTCTTTCATGCCGTACCACCACCCATGCAGGTGAAGGTTCCCGGCATCGACCCGATCCTTGATGAAAGGAAAGGTCATAAGATTATCCAGCGAATTGCGGATCGAATGGCGCGAGACTTTGTCGACATCCGGGCCATGATGCAGGCAGCATTTCGCCATGCTGACCCATTCGCCGATAAAGTCACGTTCGGGCACCTTGCCAGCTTCGCCGTGCTCGACCAGCGCTTCCATCCCGCCGCAGCCGGAATGCCCAAGGATCACGATGTCCTTGACCTTAAGATCGCGGACCGCAAATTCAATCGCGGCTGACGTCCCGTGATAGTTTTCATCGGGCTCATAGGGCGGGACAAGGTTGGCGACGTTACGCACCACAAACATCTCACCCGGCTCGGCATTGGTCAGGATCGCCGGATCAACGCGCGAGTCTGAACAGGCAATCAAAAGCACTTCGGGCTTCTGGCCCATATTGACCAAGTCTTCGACGCGTTCAGGGCGCTGCTCATAATACATCGCCTTGAAGCTTTTAAACCCGGCCAGCATCCGGTCAACGGTCGGCTTTGACATCGCGCGAATTCCCCTGTTTTGATCAATCACTCTGGCGACAAAATAGGGGGAATTCGCACAAGTTGGTAGCCCCAAACGCAACTTTTTAGAACGGATTTAATCTGCGTTAAATAAGCTCAATCGCAACGGCCGTGGCTTCCCCCCCGCCAATGCACAGCGATGCCACCCCTTTGGTCCCGCCACGGGTTTTAAGCGCATGGATCAAGGTCACCAGCAACCGCGCGCCCGTCGCGCCAATCGGATGACCAAGTGCGCAGGCCCCGCCGTGCACATTGACCTTGCCATGATCAAGCTCAAGATCACGCATCGCAGCCATGGCCACCACGGCAAAGGCCTCGTTGATTTCCCAGAGATCGACGTCCCCGACCGACCAGCCGGTTTTACCCAGAACCTTTTTGATTGCGTCAATCGGGGCGGTGGTGAACCAGCACGGTTCCTGTGCATGGGTCGCTTGGCCTACGATTTTGGCAAGGGGCTTAAGCCCGCGCTTTTTGGCCTCGGACGCGCGCATCATGACAAGGGCGGCTGCGCCGTCGGAAATTGATGCCGAATGGGCGGCCGTGACTGTGCCGTCCTTGGCAAAGGCCGGACGCAGGGTCGGGATTTTTTCCGGTTTGGATTTTGGTGGTTGCTCGTCGGCATCAATGGTCACATCACCCTTGCGCGTGGCATAGGTCACCGGGGTGATTTCATCGGCAAAATGGCCCGAAGTTGCAGCATTTTGTGCGCGGGTCAGCGATGTGATGGCGTAGTCATCCTGCTCTTTGCGGGTAAAGCCGTATTTTTCCGCGGTCGCCTCGGCAAAGGTGCCCATGGATCGACCTTTTTCATAGGCATCTTCAAGCCCGTCCAGCGCCATATGGTCATAGACCATGTCATGACCGTATTTATGGCCCGACCGCATTTTGGGCAGCAAAAATGGCGCATTTGTCATGCTTTCCATGCCGCCAACCACCATGACATCGGAACTGCCAGCGGCCAGAATGTCATGGGCAAACATCACGGCCTTCATACCCGATCCGCACATTTTATTGATCGTGGTGGCCCCTGCTGCACGCGGGATACCGGCATGCCATGCGGCCTGACGTGCGGGCGCCTGTCCCTGACCGGCGGGAAGCACATTACCCATGATGACTTCGTCGATATCATCGCCTGACACACCACCGCGCTCAAGGGCGGCCTTGATCGCGACACCGCCAAGCTCGGCGGCAGTAACCGGGGCAAAATCACCCTGCAAACCGCCCATCGGGGTGCGGGCACAGGAAACGATGACGATTGGATCAGACGTGTTCATGAGTTTTAACCTGTATCTGTGTTTTGGTCAGATTTGCGTAGAAAACCGGGGGTTTAAGCGGTTTCGCCAAACAGTTCGCGGCCAATCAACATGCGCCGTATTTCGCTGGTCCCCGCCCCGATTTCATAGAGCTTGGCATCGCGCAGCAACCGGCCGGTTGGATATTCATTGATATAGCCATTGCCGCCCAGCGTCTGGATCGCTTCAAGCGCCATCCATGTGGCCTTTTCCGCGGCATAGAGGATCACACCAGCGGCATCTTTACGCGATGTTTCGCCGCGATCACAGGCCTTGGCGACCTCATAAACGTACGCCCGACACGCATTCATCGTGGTGTACATATCGGCCATTTTGCCCTGCATCAGCTGAAACTCGCCAATCGCCTGACCAAACTGTTTGCGTTCATGGATATAGGGCACAACCACATCCATGCAGGCGCGCATGATCCCGGTGGGGCCGGCGGCCAGAACCGCCCGTTCGTAATCAAGGCCGCTCATCAGAACCCGCACCCCGCCATTGAGCTGACCGAGGATGTTTTCTTCGGGGACTTCGCAGTCTTGGAACACCAGCTCGCAGGTGTTTGAGCCGCGCATGCCCAGTTTATCAAGCTTTTGCGCGGTCGAGAAACCCTTGAAACCCTTTTCGATAATGAAGGCGGTAATGCCCTTTGGCCCGGCATTGAGATCGGTTTTGGCATAGACCACCAGTGTGTCGGCATCCGGGCCGTTGGTGATCCACATTTTGTTGCCATTAAGGATATAACGATCACCTTTTTTCTCAGCGCGCAGCTTCATCGACACCACGTCCGAGCCAGCGCCCGGTTCGCTCATGGCAAGTGCGCCGACATGTTCACCACTGATCAATTTCGGCAGGTATTTGGCCTTCTGATCGGCGTTCCCGTTGCGTTTGAGCTGATTGACGCACAGGTTTGAATGCGCGCCGTAAGACAGGGCAACAGATGCTGACGCCCGGCTGATTTCTTCCATGGCAATCACATGTTCGAGATACCCAAGGCCCGTGCCGCCGTCTTCTTCGGAAACGGTCATGCCCAAAAGGCCCAAATCGCCGAATTTGCGCCAGAGATCGTTGGGAAACGCGTTCTTTTCGTCGATCTCGGCGGCGCGCGGTGCGATTTCGGCCTCGGCAAAGGCGGAAACGGTTTCGCGGATCGCATTTGCGGTCTCGCCAAGATCAAATTTCAATCCGGGAAATTCGAAAAATGCCATGGTATCTATCCTGCCCTGAGTACGGTTTGATTATTCGTTTAAAATGAAGAATTCGCCGAATTAGTCAGTTTCATGCAATAATTCTGGCGGCAGCTTCATCACCTTAAGCGTCTGAAGTGCGGTCGTGCACAACACCGGTTTTTCATTCCTCATACCAAAGATATCGATACGGGTGACAATGATCGACCGACCGCGTGAAACAACCTCGCCAACGGCCCGCAATTCATCGCCCAAACCAGGTGCAACGATGTTGAGTTTATATTCAATCGTCAACATCCCCTGATCGACCTCCACCAGACTCCATCCGGCAAAGCCCCCGGCGATATCGGCCAGACCGGCGATGAGCCCGCCGTGGAAAAAGCCATTGTGCTGCACCAGATCAGAACGGGTCGGTACAACCACCTCCACCCGGCCCGGTTTGACATCGGTGATCTTCGCACCAATCGACAGATTGTAGGGCTGCTGGGCAAAACGATAGCGGACTTCGGCATCGTAATTGGGGTTTTGCGGTTCGAACTGTGCCATTCGCGATCCTGATGATAAAGCGATGCACATTTTTGAGTGCACCGGGATATGACGCCACTCTGTTGTAGTTAACGTTTACGTTAACGTCAAATCAAATCCGCATAGATATGCCGATTTAATATTTACGCCTCAAACCCCGGAAAATGAAGGTCCGTCACCCCGCACACAAATGCCACGACTTCACGGCTTTGGACCGCAGATGACGACCCACAGCAGAAACCGATGCCACCGGTGCACCGATGCCCGGAAAACTCTGAATCTAGTTGGTGTTTTCGCCCCAGCGTTTGATCCCCGCCTCAAGCATGTCGTCCATTACATCGTCGGACACAAGCTTGAAGACGGCCTTGGATATCCGTCCGCGCAACGACGCGGTATTGCAGCCTGAGTTGTGCGACATGGTCAGATACAGACTTTCTTCGCTGACCGCCACCGGATAGCTCCGAAGGTTGGTGATGTTTTCACGTGCGGCATAGGCCTTGCCTGGGAATTCTTCGTAAATCAGGTATTCAGCACGATTGTGCGACAGCATTTTCAAACCCTGATCGAGGCTGGGAACTTCGCGAATGGTAAGGTTTTCGTCCGCATAGGTGTCAAACGTCTGACCGAAACTATTATTGATCACAGTCAGGCCTTCGAGCCCGACCAGATCGGACCATTGGCTATAGCGCAAATCCAGATGGCTTTCGGTCCAGATGACGGTTCGGGTTCTTTGAAAGGGCGGATAAAAATAATCCATATATTCAAGGCGGGGCGTGGTCAGGAATGCGCCAGCAACCATATCGATTGAACCATCGCGCATGTTTTGTTGCACACGTCCCCAGTTCCCTGTGTGGATTACTTCGATCTCAACACCGGCAAGCTCACCGACACGTTTAAGAAAATCAGCAGCGGCCCCGTCAAGTCTGCGCCCGTCTTTTGCCCGCCAAAGATAGGGGGGATAATCAGGATTTCCGGATGCCAGAAGATGCGCACAGTCACGCGCACCATCGGCAGATGTGACAAAATGGTCTGCTTTGTCGTGCGCCTGTACGGCGCCGGGAACAAGCACCCACACCATCGCGCCAAGCAATATGACCGCCCACCTCATGGGACATGAACTCCTGTGTCACCCATTAGCTGTGAATGGGTATCGTATTAATATGTGGGATGACGTCCGGAAAAGTCCACCCGCAAGGATAGGTTCAAAGTTTAATTTTCAGGATCGCGGCCATCGCAGGCAGGCCGCAAACACGAAAAGGGCCGGCTGTTTCCAGCCGGCCCTTTGGTATCTTTTGTCCGTCGTTATAGGGGGATATCCCGCCTATAAGATGTCAGCTTAGGCTGAACGACGTTTCATGCCCTGGTTGCCACCGCGACCTTCGCTGCGGCCTTCACTGCGACCACCTTCTGCGCGGCGCGGACGATCACCGAAGTCACGGCGTGCGCCGCCATCACCGCGGGCACCGTCACGACCGGCACCATCACGATTGCGGAAGTTCGCAGCGCGTTCAGCGCGCGGCTTGTCTGCACCACGGCGTTCGCCACCATCACGGTTCGCACCATCACGCGGGGCACCTTCGCCACGCGGGCGGAAGTTACCACCGCGACCGGCACTGCGGTCTTCGCGATCACCGCGCGGGGCACGATCATCATTGTCAAAACGCGGTTTGCGATCGGCACGGAATTCACCGCCATCACGGCGCGGACGATCAGAGAAATCACGACGTGCGCCATCGCGGGCACCATCACGGCCCCCATCGCGTGCACCATCACGACCACCGAAACCACGTGCTGCGCGTTCACCCTGAACACCATCACGGGCACCGTCACGACCGCCGCCGAAGCTGCGACCACGACCGGCATCGCGACCACCATCGCGGGCACCGTCACGACCACCATCGCGGGCAGCACCATCACGACCACCGCCGAAACCGCCGCGACCGCGACCGGCATCACGACCACCGCCAAAGCCACCACGACCACGACCAGCATCACGACCGCCGCCAAAGCCACCACGACCACGACCGCCATCACGACCACCGCCACCAGCCGAACGGGCCGGAGGTGCTGCATGGAATTCGTGATTTTCGTCGATGGCAATGTCCTGTTTGATCAGGCGTTCGATGTTGCGCAGCAAGCGAATGTCACGCGGTTCACAGAACGCAATCGCAATCCCTTCGGCAGAACCACGACCGGTACGACCGATACGGTGAACATAGCTGTCGGCATCTTGCGGCAGGTCATAGTTCACAACGTGGGTGATGCCCGGAACGTCAATACCACGGGCCGCAACATCGGTTGCGATCAGAACCGGGAACTGGCCATTACGGAAATTGCGCAGGATTTTCTGACGTATGCGCTGCTGTTTATCACCATGGATGGCATCGCTATCAATGCCTTCATCGCGCAGCTGGAACGACAGTTCGTCAGCGTCTGCCTTGGTTTTGGTGAAGACCAGAACGCGTTCGGTGTCATCACGTTTGAGGATCTGAACCAGAAGCTTGGTTTTGTCGTGACGTTTCACGAACATACCAATCTGGGTCACACGTTCGGTGACACTTGCCTGCGGTGAGGTTTCAACCTTGACCGGATCGCGCAGAAGGCGGTCGGTCAGATGTTTGACTTCTGCTGGCATGGTTGCCGAGAACATCACGGTCTGATGTTTGTGCGGCAGCTGCTGTGCAACAGTCAGAACGTCTTCGGAGAAGCCCATGTCGAGCATACGGTCGGCTTCATCAAGGATGAAGACTTCGACGTCGTCGAAACGGATCGTATTACGCGACATGTGATCAAGCAGACGACCCGGGGTCGCAACCAGGATATCAACGCCACGGCGCAGTTCCTGAATCTGCGGGCCCATCGGGGAACCACCGAAAACAACAGATGAGAAAAGGCGGATGCCTTTTTTGAAATCACGCAGGCACTGGCCAATCTGGGTTGCCAGTTCACGGGTCGGCGCAAGGATAACTGCGCGCGGCTGGCCCGGTTTTGGACGCTGCGGATTTTCAGCAAGACGCTGCAGCAATGGAAGGCAGAACGCAGCGGTTTTACCGCCACCCGTATGGGAAATACCCATAAGGTCGTGCCCTTCGAGAAGTGCCGGGATCGTAGCAGCCTGAATTTCAGTCGGTGCGGTGAAACCGGAAGCTTCAACATTGCGCAGCAGGGGCTCGATAAGCTTGAGCCCTTCAAAATTAGTCATAAAAGGAATATCCTTACGTTATCCGGTGGCGACATGTTAACGCCAATGATGCCTGCTCAAACGCAGTCATGACCGGTAACGCGGCAAAGAAGCCACTGCGTCGGACCCTGCAAGAGAGGCAAATGATGTGAGGCCACAACGTCATCACGTTGTAACCACCCTCCTCGCCTTTGATACAGTTCCTGACAGCTGATTCTGTCTTTGCAAGCGAAGGAATGAGCCGGGTGATACAGGCCCTTTGAAACAATGTCAATCAAAGCCAACGCCGATCAGCCATGCAAAAACGCATTTGGACGTAATATATCTTCGAGAATTAACTGTTCTGTTTACAATTCATGGTCCCATAATCGTTATGTGACATGTGCTTAACAAGGGGACGGACATGCGATTTCGTGTTGTGACGGGGATTTTTTCAATCCCGGCAATTTGTCTACTGACGCTGCTGGCGATTATTTTCACGGTTGCGCTTAATTACCAGACCAGCCTTCGGAACGGGAAGTTCGAACAGATTTCGCATCTGACCGAAGGGGCGGTCACGATCGTCAATTCTTATGTTGCCAAGGCAAAATCAGGTGAGATGAGCGAAGCCGATGCCAAGGCAGCCGCCCTTGGCATCCTTAATGCGTATCGCTTTGACGGTGCCAACTACATCTTTGCCAGTGACTATGGCCACTGCATGGTTCTTGATCCGCTGAGCCCTGAAGACGTTGGTAAATGTAATCCCGACAGCAAAGTGCGCACCATGATCGTCAAAACCGCACAGGCCGGTGGCGGGATCATCACCTATGAAACCAAGAAACCCGGTGAAGGTGACAGACTGATTGAAAAGGCGGCCTATGTCCGCCCGATCAAGGAGTGGAACTGGGCGCTGGGGGCTGGCGTTTATATGGATGACGTACAGTCGGAATTCCTGACCATCATGCAGCGTATTGCGATTATTTCGGTGATCGCCATCGTGATTGCCGGAGTCATTTCCTGGTTCGTCGGGTCACGTATTGCCTCAAGCATCAAGGGCCTGAACACGTCCATTCGGACCATTGCGGAGGGCAACTACACCGCCGAGGTCGATGGCAACTCTCACTTCACCGAGATTAGCGACATGGCGGCAGGTGTTCTTGCGCTGCGCGATAAATCGGCACAGGCCCAGCAACTTGAAGCCGATGCAGCCGTTCAGAAACAAAAATCCGAACAGGAACGCCGGTCGAACATCCGCGCGATTGCAGAAAAACTTGAAAGCGAAGTGGGCGGCATCGCCGGTGCGGTCAACAGTTCTGTCGGGCGCAGCAACGATCTTTCGGTCAGCATGGCGCAAAATGCCGATGGTATCCTTGGCCAGAGCCAGCAGGTTGCATCGGCCGCCGGTGAGGTTTCGCAGAACGTTGATGCGGTTGCCGCCGCGACCGAGGAGCTTTCATCCTCGATCACGGAAATCAATGTTCAGATTTCGCAGATGTCAAACACGGTGGAACGTGCCACCGATGAAAGCCAAAGTGCGTCAAACGATGTCGCGGGCCTGTCCGATACGGTTGAAAAAATCAAGGAAATCATTGGCTTGATCAATGATATTGCCGGTCAGACCAACCTTCTGGCCCTGAACGCAACGATTGAGGCGGCGCGCGCGGGTGAAGCGGGCAAAGGCTTTGCCGTGGTGGCAAACGAGGTCAAAAACCTTGC